>SLBD01000094.1 GCA_007126515.1 Kiritimatiellia bacterium | reverse complement strand
TTGCCCGAATTGATGCGGGGGATGTGATGACTCCGGAGCGTCTGGCATTGCAGCGGGCACGTCTGGATTCGGATGCCGCCATTTCGTTTGTCTCCTGCTGGACCGAAGTGTGCGGACCGGACTGGGAGCCCTTGTACGTGAAACGGGAATACACTGCGGAGAGCGGGGAGCGCATGATTCCGGACCGTCCAGATGGCGCGATTCGCAAAGCGCCAACGCATCATGGGTCGGTAATGTTCCGCGCCGATCGATATCGCGACGTCAAAGGGTACCATCCATCCTTTTACTATGGGCAGGATTGGGATTTATGGTATCGGCTGGCTGAGACGGGGCGATTTGCGGTTGTTCAGGAAGTGCTTTATCGGTGTCGACTTTTTCCCACCAGCATCAGCGCCCGGAACCGTCGCAGACAGGATGCGATTGGTCAGTGTGCGCTGGAGGCGCTTTGGGCCCGGATGCGAGGGGAGTCCGAAGCGGTGCCTTTGGAGCGTGCGTCGGCGATTCGTCCCGGATGGAATGACGCCATGGACGAAGAGGAGCCTGGGGCCGGGGAGCATTTCATTGGGTCTCTACTTCAGGCTTGTGGCGATTCCCGATGCCGCCAATACTATAAACAGGCGCTGCGGGAGAATCCGTGGCGCTGGAAAACGTGGATTCGGTATCTGCAATCGGGCGCCATGAGCGTGGTCCGTCCCCAGAGGAACAAGACAACATGAAGTTGAATAAGTGGCTTGATAAGGCGCAAGCACGGCTGGCAAACTCGCCGTGTTCTGTGCGGTGTGCGGTCAAAATCCGGAATCAGGCACAAAAGATCATTAGTGGCAGCATGACCGACGGCGGCGACGCCAGTCGAAATGGCGAGTACCGAGTCATTCAATCATTGATACCGCACTGTCGCCGGGCCATGGATATTGGCGCTCATCGCGGAGATTGGACGGCTGCTGTCCTGGAATGCGCTGCGGGAGAGGGGCTCAACGTGATCGCATACGAGCCCGGAGCTTTGGTTTTGGAGACATTGAAGGCGCGTTTTGCAGGAAACTCTTGTGTCGAAATCCGACCCGTCGCGGTGGGGGCGCAATCAGGCACTATTTCCTTTTTTGAGGACGATTCGGATCCGACTCAGTCCAGTGCGATCCCTTCGCGTGATGCACTCAAGCAACGCGAAGTGTCGGTGGTGACGGTTGATGACGAATGTCGACGTCTGGAGTGGACGGAGCTGGACTTCCTGAAAATTGACGCAGAAGGGTTGGATGCCTACGTGCTGCGTGGCGCGAGCGGGATGACGCGGAACCAAGCGGTTCGTTTCATTCAATTCGAGTACAATGGCCGATGGCGCGATGCTGGAGCCACCTTGAAACAGTGTGTCCGGCAATTGGAGTCGCAGGGATATCATGTGTGGCGGATCATGATGCGCGGTCTCTGCGAGACAAAACTGGATTTCTGTAGCGAGTATTGGGGCTATTCCAATTACTTGGCTGTGCGGCATGCGGATTTGGCCCATGTCGATGCTCTCAAAGCCGAGTGAGGAGTATCGTGAGCGCGACACCTTATTCAGAATGCGGCATTACATATATTGCCTTCGGGAATCGCTTCCAGGAAGAAGCGCGGCGGTCCATTAACTCTGTGCGCCGACAGGTTCCCGGGCTCCCAATTGCTGTGATCGCTGATTCCCCTTGGACAACGGATCCGATCCCTGATTTCTTCGTCGAGCGGCCGATGGTGCGCACGTTTGCGTCCAAAACAGATTATTTGTTTGAAGCCACGCCATTTCAACGGACACTCTACTTGGATACAGACACCGTACTGGCACGAGATTGCCGTCCTCTATTCGATTTGCTGGACGACTACGATATGGGATTGCGGTTTGTCGGGCCGGATACGCGAGGGGAAACTCGTTATCTTTTTCATCCGCATCCGCATTCGGCCGTTTTGTTGTTTTCGAAGTCGGAAGCGGCAGGTCGTGTATTTCAGGAGTGGAAAAAGAATTACGATACTGCCTTGGCGAACGATGCAGGAAAGGGTCCAAGCGGACCTTCAGCAGATTCTGAATTGGCCACGGCGATCGCACGATCGGGTGCCCGAATCGTGCCACTGGCCAGTCATGTGCTTTGGAATGCGGTGGAACCGGAGGTTCTGTATGCTCCGCCGGTGATTTGTCATGGGCGGTTTCCTGATATCGAGCGACACGCAGCGTGTCTGCAGGCTCGATGGCGTGATCGTAATGCGAACGATCCGTTGCAAAGCGTCTGGCTGCCCAATGTTGGCGGGCTGTTGCCGAATGGGATGCGACGGTCTGATCCATTTTTGGCGGTATCGCTGGCATGGCAACGACTGCGCAACACCTTGGCTGCGAGGAAAAGGACCGACGCATGAAAATCCTGATGCTGACAGCCAGCGATCCAGATCCGAACTCTGGAGTGGCAGGAACCGAATGGCAGACAGCTCAAGCGCTGCTGCGATTGGGCCACGAAGTTGATACAATTTGGGCAGATGGACTTTCCCGTCGCATTCGGCACGGGAATCTCTACTACCTCTTGGAGCTGCCGTGGGCGTTCGAGAAGGCGATTGCGGCAAAGGTTTTGCAGAAACAGTACGACGTCATTCACGTCAACCAGCCGTATGCGTGGCGGGCCGCCAAATCGCATCGGGCAGCCAAGCGACCCGGTGTGTTTGTTAATCGTAGCCATGGTTGGGAGCCTCGAGTATGCGAAGCGTTGGCGCCGTGGCGCAAGAAATTCGGTGTTCCGGACTGGCGATTCCCGCGCGGGCTAGCGGGTCGGCCCATGCGTTGGATCTTGCATGAATATGCGCGCTGGGCAGCGACCGCGTCCGACGGCGTCATCGTCAGCACATCGGAAGACCGTGAATTCATTATCAGTCGCCATGGCGTTCCGTCTGGCACCGTTGCCTGTATTCCCCAGGCACCGCCACCGGAATTTGTGCAGCGCCCGCTTGTACCGATGACATCGGACCGTAGCCGGCGTGTCTTGTATGTTGGACAATCCGGCTTCTTTAAAGGTGCTCATGTACTGGCGGATGTCTTTTCTGTGCTTGCGAAGCATCATGCGGATCTTGACTTCACGTGGTGTACGCCTGCATTTGAACATGATCGATGTCGTACCCTGTTAGCGGCTGAATCGCGGGACCGAGTCGCGTTTGTTGATTGGATGCCTCAATAGGAGTTGATCGACCTCTACGATCAACATGGCATTTTTATTTTTTCTACGTTGGCAGAGGGCTTTGGCAAAGTGTTTTTGGAGGCGATGTCCAGAGGGCTGTGTGTGGTCGCCTCCAACACGTCTGGCATGCGGGATGTGATTCGGCACCGCGAAACTGGATGTGTGGTTGATGTAGGCAACGTAGAAGGTTTTGCCTGTGAAGTGAAATGGCTACTGGCTGCGCCCGAGCGAGGTCGCGAAGTGTCACAGGCCGCTTCAACCGCTGCTCAAGAGCACACATGGGATCGTGTGGCCAGTGAGACGGCTGACTTTTACGGATCCTTGCTTCGGCAGCATGGGCTCGGAGATCCACTGTGAGTTCGGTGAGCATTGTGATTGCCACCTATGGTCGCGAAGAGGTGCTCGTCGAGACGCTGAAGGCGCTCTTGGCCGTTGAGGAAGCAGCAGATGAGATTCTGGTTGTCGACGAGACCGAGCACCATGAGCCGCCCACCGCAGACTTTTTGGAGAAAGCCAATGATGCCGGACGCATCCGCTGGCTCAAACACACTTCGCCATCGGGACAGGTTGCGAAACTGAATCGGGGCTTAGCGGAGGCAAAGTCTGAGATCGTCTTGTTTCTCGATGATGATGTGATTCCTTCTCAGCAACTCATTCAAATGCATCGCCAGGCATATGATCAGTATCCAGAGGCTTGGGCGGTTGTTGGACAGGTGATTCAGCCGGGCGAGGTGGCGGGAGGGGCCGCCAATCGATCGGATAACTCCACAAGCTTTTTGCGTCGCGACTTGGATTTTCAATTCAATAGCAATGATCCCGCGTGGGTGGAAAATGTCATCACATGTAATTTGTCAGTGCGCCGGAATCGCGCTCTCGATTTGCATGGATTCGACATGAACTTTGCTCCGCCTGTAGCATTTCGTGCGGAAACCGATTTTGCGAAGCGAATCATCGCTGCGGGGGGACGGATCCGGTTTGAGCCGGATGCCAGCTTGAGACATGTGCGGGCAAATCGAGGGGGAACGCGGAGTGTCGGCCGACACCTTGCCAGCGGCTCGCCGGTTCATGGGGTGGGCGATTACCTTTATGCTCTCAAGCATGGCAAAGGATGGGATCGGATCCGATATATGGCCCGCCGCCCGTTTCGTGAAGTCTGTACACGATTTCATCTGCACCATCCTTGGTGGATCCCAGTCAAATTCGTTGGAGAGTTACGGGCGATTGGGATGGCTCTTCAGATAGTTCGACAAGTGAAAGCGAATGGAGGCGCAGGTGACAAGTAAGCTCGTCGCGGTTGAAACGCATCCGATTCAGTACAAGGCACCGCTTTTCCGGCTGTTGGCAGAACATCCGGGTGTAGAGTTTCATGTGCTGTACGCGATGATACCCGACTCAAGTCAACAAGGGGACGGGTTTGGCGTTACCTTTGACTGGGATCTTCCCCTGTTGGATGGATACCCATACACCGTGTTGGACAATGTGGCAAAATCTCCTTCGGTGACTTGTTTCGGAGGTTGCGATACGCCCGGGATTTATGCGGTCTTGAAATCCATGCAACCAGACGCTGTGTTGGTCAACGGCTGGGTCGTCAAAACCTGTCTGCAGACCTTGTGGGCCTGTAAACGCTTAGGCATCCCCTGTTGGGTGCGCGGGGAGGCGAATCTCTTGCGCCGTCGGGCTCGATGGAAGCACATGATCCATCGACAATTATTACGTCAATACAGCGGTTACCTAGCTATCGGCGAAGCAAATCGTGCGTTTTATCTTTCCCACAAATGTCCTGCGAATCGCATTGGTTGGGCACCTTATGCGGTTGAAAACCAGCGTTTTGCTGATGCAGTCGCTTCGCGTATTTCATGGCGCACCAAGATCCGTGCTGAATGGGAGATTCCCGATCAATCTCTCATCTTTTTGTTTTCAGGAAAACTGATGGACAAGAAAAGACCTCAGGATATGATTCACGCACTGGCATTGATGGCACCGGACATACGAAAGAAAGCTCATGTCTTGTTTGTTGGCGATGGACCCTTACGATCAGAGCTAGAACAACTCAGTCGGGTCCGAGAGTTGCCAGTTACGTTTGCCGGATTCTTAAACCAATCCAAGATCCCGGATGCGTATGTGGCCGCAGATGTACTTGTGCTGCCTTCGGATGCGGGGGAAACGTGGGGGCTCGTTGTCAATGAGGCAATGGCATCTGGCAGACCAGCGATTGTCTCCGATCAGGTTGGATGCGCAATCGATTTGGTGAAAAATCAGTCAACTGGCCAAGTGTACACCTGCGGAGTAGTTGACGAATTGGCGAGGGCAATGCAAGATTATCTTTGCCAACCCAATCGGGCCCAGACCGAAGGCGTGCGGGCTCAGCAGCGCGTCCAAGACTATGACGTTTCAAAGACGGCTGCAGGAATTGTCTCAGCCATTGTGTCGAATGAAAAAATTCGATAGGCACGGTAGCTCATTATGATTTTATACTTATTCGCATTAGTCATTCTGGCCAGCTGTGGCTTGGCTTACCGTAATTGGCGATACGGTGTTGCGGCTGCTATCGTGGTGGCCTTGATTCAAGATCCGATTCGGAAGCTTGTCCCCGGCACGCCAGGATTGCTGACAATGTCCTCATTGCCTATCTGGTTTGCCATTATTATGGGCGCGTACCGAGTTCGATTGCTCAACCCAAAATCCTTTTTGCAGACGTTTCCCAAGTGGGGACGCTCGGTGACTTGGTTTGGCATCTATTTGCTGGTGCCGGCATCACTATCGGCGACCTATGGTCGTGGTACATGGATGATCACGATCTTGGGAGCAACAGTGTTTGCCTCCATTTTTTGGGTGATGAATTGCGGTTGGCGCTTTCCTGTTGAAGGGCGCGATGCGATCCGTGTCTTGTCTCTCTACGCAATCGTTGGCTCCGTTCTGCTGATTGGCGGGCCTCTTGAATTTTTCGGATGGAATCAACGATTTGCCATCATCGGTGCAGAGGCGTTAGACCATGTCTGGGTCACGTTCCGTATGGGACAACCTGTCTTTATGATATCTGGATTTTTCCGCAGTCCAGATGTTATGGGGTGGCATGCGGCAACGGTGTTTATGATTGCGGTTATGTTGGCGATTCGCTTCAAGGGGCCCTGGCGCTATGTATGGATTGGCGTGGCGATTTGGGCGGCGACGAATATTTGGCTTTGTGGTCG
>SLBD01000120.1 GCA_007126515.1 Kiritimatiellia bacterium | reverse complement strand
GTGTAATGATGAGTGTTCGTATGATCTCAAGCTGTCAGTTCCTGGCATGTCTTGTGTGGGTAGGGTTGGGTGCAGCAGCTATGGGTCAAGGTGGGTTGGAGCCTTCCGCTGGACCCGCCCCTAAACAATCGAAGTGCTTCGGTCACTCCCGCCACGTGCTTTCGATGAGGACGCAACGGGTGACGGCGGGGATTCCCTGTTCGTGTCGATGGATCTGGCCAATCAACTGTTCGGCGGCTACGGCTCCAATGACGGGATTGTTCTGATCCATGCCGGGAATGGGGTGAATGGTTTGATTGCAATCCAGCGTGAAGCAGGCGCACTTCAAGCCGCTTTCAGTCAACCACTGTTGTGGCCATTCGTTGATGCAGATGATCGCATCGGGCTTGTGTCTGACTACCCAAGCCTGCCATTTGTCGCGCTCATCGGCGGCAATGGCAAGGACGGGGATATGTTTCTTGCCGGAATAGGCTAATTCACAGCCCTTTTGGAAGCCCCCCGAAAACCGTAGTTCAACATACTGATCCAATCCCCGCCAAAGGACCAATCCGGGCCGCCGCAGTCCCCGTTCCGCGATGCGCTTCACGGTTTCCAAAGCGGTGTTGTATTGATCATTGCAGACAAAATTCAACGGCGGATCAACAATTCGATTGCCGACCACTAGGCAGGAAAACATCTCGCAAAATGGATGAACGGACTTCGGCAGATGTCTCATGCCGGACGAATTCATAATCAGCACTCCATGAATTGCGCGGGCTTTTAGAATCTTTGCAAGTTCTTCAATCGATCGATCCGGTTCGTGAGCCCAGAAGCGATCCACTCGATACCCCAGTTCCCAGGCGCGGCGCTCCGCATGCGTGGCCCAGGTCTGTGCTGCGCCACAGCGATCAAGGATCGTCGGGTCGGAATCAATATTTACCATTGCGAGGGTGGCGCGATAGTCTTGCTGTTTTTGCTGACTGAGTTCCGCCATCAGGTGGGAGACAACTGGGTTAACCCGATAACCAAGCTTGCGGGCGACCGCTTCGATTTCGTCTTTTGTCTTTTCCGCTACCCGATGATCACCCCGTAGCGCCATGGCAACAGTTGATTTGCTGTAACCGGAAGTCTCGGCAATCTGTCGGATTGTGACGCGTTTTCCATTCATTTGGACTGTCCAATAAGCTTTGCCTGATCAAACCATTCGGATCCCCCTATGTTCAATGCAAAACAGTGCGGAATTTTGGAGGAGATCAACGCATGCAAATCAAGCGAACAAGCGGAACAATACATACAGGGAGAATTTCATCGTTCCTTCTTGTTATGGTGCTCTACTGCCTGATCGCCCCACTGGCAAGCTGGGGCAATATCGGCAATGCCTGGCATAGTCCCTGGGATCCCCAGCCCGGGCTCGATTGGATGCGTGAACCTGTGTTTGCCTATTACCCCGAGCTCGAACTGCGCCTTTACACGGGCAATCAATTTCAGGGCAGCGGCGGCATTCCGGGACAGCAAATAGAGGCAGGCAGCACGGTCTTTTATCGCATTCAAGGGACCGGCCCTTGGTTGTCAGCTCCACTCACGCTGCACAGCGCCTCTGGAAATGACCAATTCTTTCGAGCCACACTCCCGGCTCACGTGGGCGTGGCCGGACAAACACTCGAGTACTATTTTCGTATCGCCTACCTCGATCGCGACACGACATTTGTACACATCAACAGCGTCCATGAATCCGTCACGACGCGTCACGAGTCGACGGCCCGCGCCAATCCCTTCCGTATTCTTATTCACCGCACGCCGCCGCCTGCGCATCCGTCCCCTGCCGACTGGCGTGACATGAACATTTACCAGATCTTTACGGACCGTTTCTACGACGGTGATCCGTCCAACAACACCTTGTCACCGTCCTCATTCAGTCCCACACATCCGACGCGCGTGCACGGCGGCGATTTTCGGGGCATTGAGATGAAGCTCGACTACATCAAAGCCTTGGGGGCGAATGCGATTTGGATTTCTCCGATTGTGCTGAATGTTGGCCACGGCTCCTACCACGGGTATCACGCCTATGATTTCTATTCGCTAGCCCCGCACTGGGGCACCATGGATGACCTGCGTAGTATGGTAGCCAGCGCCCATGAGCGAGGTATTTATGTGCTGCTCGATGTGGTCTGCAACCATGGCGGTAATCTGATTGGCAGTTCAGACCCCGCCTACAACTCGACCTTCAGTTTGGAGGGCTATCCGATCCAATGGCGGAATCCGAACTTCCGCTATCCGCCGCCGTTTCATCGATTGAGTCATTACCACAACCACGGCGCCATTGGTGGCCAATGGTTCGATCCACCGCAAGTCCTCGGCGAATTTCCCGGCGGCCTGGATGATTTGCGGACGACATCCGAGTATGTCCGTCGTCACATGGTCGAAATCTATCGCTATTGGATTGAACAAGGCAATTTCGACGGCTTCCGAATTGATACCGTCAAGCACGTGGACCTCGGATTCTGGCAGCACTTCAACCCAGCCATCCGCACGCATGCCGCCGCGTTCGGCAAGACCAACTTCTTTCAATTGGGTGAAGTCTACGATGGTGATCATGGCAAGCTCGGTTCCTACACGGGCACCCAAGGTGGTGGCGCGTATGCCAACGATTCCGTCTTTGATTTCTCCCTCTATTTCCGAGTCAACAGCATCTTTGCACGCGCCGACGGCAACACAGCACAGATTGAAGATCATTACAATGCGGTTGCGCAGTACTATCATCCAGATTCCCAGATGCGCCTCGTCACCTTTATCGATAACCACGATACGACGCGCTTCATGCATTCGCACAACGCCAACAACAATACCAGTCGCCTGCACGTCGCCACCTCGTTCCTCTACACATCGCGCGGCATCCCCAGCTTGTATTATGGGACCGAACAGAACTTCAATGGCGGCGATGATCCGCATAATCGCGAAAACATGTTCGATGGCCAGTTCCCGTCCAGTGGACCCTCCGTCGGGGATCGGTTCAACATGACCGAACCCACCTTTTTGCATATTGCTCAGTTGAATAACTTCCGACGACTCTATCCATCGCTCCGTCGTGGCTCGCATCTAAACCGTTGGGCCACGCCCCATGGTCCAGGGCTGTTTGCGTACGCCCGCGTGCTGGATGGGGAAGAAGTGTTTGTCATTTTCAACACCGCATCGAACCCGCAAACCATGGATCCACGGCCGACGAGTTATTCGCCCGGCACGCGGCTCGTCAATTTGCTTGATCCGGACGAGACCATCACCGTCGGTCACGCCGGCATCCCTGCCATCACCGTGCCTGGGTCCGATGCGAAAATGTTCATCGCGGAATCGCGCTGGCTGCCACTCGATCCCGTCGTTGTTCATCAGCAGCCATCGCATGCGGCAACGGCCTACCCTGCGGCCGCAGCCCTGCAATTCGAGTTCAGTAAGCCCATGGATGCTGATAGTGTCGAGGCCGCCTTCCGGATCACGCCACATCGGTCTGGTTCCTTCAGTTGGTCTGCCAATCAGCGGACCATGACCTTCACGCCGGATGCACCGGGCTTTGCTGCGTTCACTCGCTACGATGTCCGTGTCGACACCAACGCCTTCGACCACGTAGACCAATTGCATGTCCATGGCGGATTCGAGACCTTCTTTGTCACTGGCAACAACGACTTCGTTGATCTCCAACCGCCCACCGTCACGATGGCGACGCCACAGGCAGGGGCCGTCTTGTCCGGTGTGATTTCCTTGTCTGGGAGCGCCTCTGACAATGTCGCCGTAGATCGTGTCCAGTTTCGGGTTGGAACGGACGATTGGGTCGATGCATCTGGGACCGATTCGTGGAGTGTAGCATTGGATACGCGCTGGCTCCGCAATGGCACCCAAACGCTGAGCGTGCGGGCGATTGATACAGCCGGAAACATCTCCAGCGTTGTCAGTCGAAATGTCCGCCTCTTTAATCAACCCTCCGCCTACGAGTATCGCATCAGCGCCGGTAATCCCAATTCAGTCACCGATTGCAGTGGGCACCTGTGGCTGGCGGATCAAGCCTACAGCTTTGGATCCTTCGGTTATGTAGGGGGCACAGCTGGAAATATTCCTAATTCCATTTCCGGGATCTGCAGCGCCGCGCAATCATTGTATCAGCGGGAACGCTATGGGGCGAATGGCAGCGTCTTCAGGTATCGATTCGATTGTCCTCCGGGCATCTATGAGGTGACATTGTTACAAGCCGAAAACTGGGTAAATGGCCCCAATCAGCGGCTGTTCGATGTCCGCATTCAGGAAGAAACAGTCATCGAAAACAAAGATATTTTCGCTCTGGCAGGAGGGCAGTCGATTCCCTTGCAAATGGTGTACACCCAGCAAGTGGCCGAGAGTCCGCTATGGATTCATTTTGAGCCGAACGTCCAGAATTCGCGCGTCGCCGGTATTGCTGTGCGTCGGGTTGGCGACATTGATACCAGCGGTGACGGAATCCCGGATTGGTGGATGCTGGGGCAATTCGATACCGCGATTGGCAATGCCGAGGATCGGACGCGAGCGGAGGATGATCATGATGGCGATGGGATGAGTAACTGGGCGGAATATGTTGCCGGCACCTCTCCACACGATCCAGAATCCGTGCTGCGCTTGCAGCAAATGGACCAAGGGACAGAACTACAGTTTCAGTCCGTGGCCGGTCGACGATATCGCGTCCAGTCATCCACGAGCTTGATCAGACCGGACTGGATGCCGATCGGTGACATCCTATTCGGCAGCGGAGAGACTCTGACTATTCCTGTCTTGGACCTCATTGAACGCCCTTACTATCGACTTCAAGTCGAGTGGCCGTGAATATCTGTGAACCAATAGCTTATAGGCTATTGGTCCATTCTTGTGGTGGGCGCTAATAGCTTATAAGCTATTATTGTTGTTGTCCGTGCCAGGTATACCGCGCGGGGTATTCCAGAGCTACAATCCTGAAATAGTCATGTTGCCGTGCTGCATTTACAGGCAACCTTCATATCGAGTTCAAGGGATCATACTTCTCGAAGTGTGATCCTTGGTTGGGTCATGCTTACTTGTCGTCGGGGTCAATAAGTTCTCCGCTCGAACTCTCTTGTGGAGAACCACTTGCACATAGATCTGAACAAGTTGGAGGGGCGAGCTCTGCGAGCCCGGAGGCCACACAGGACTTTCCATTTGCCCATGCACAATCGCGGCGTCGCAGAGCTCCACATTGGGGCCAAATCGTTCATTAGCATTTTCTTGCTGAGAACTGAATGACCCTGGATTTGCCGTCCCCGTTGCAAAACGCGCGATTGCGATATCGGGGAATTCCTGATAGAATACCGTTTTTTAAGGAGGGCAATCGAGAATGAAAAAGAAGCAAAGTTGTTTGCTGAGTATGTGCGCCATCTGGCTGTGCACCGCCGTATGGGCGACGGCGCAGGTAACCATTGTCAACAACCTGCCTAACGCCGAGCCCGGTGGCGGGGCGAACATCGCGTCTCTGGGCCACGGCTTTGCCCAGGCGTTCATGACCGGCCCTTCACCGATCAATCTCACTGCAGCCTCAGTGCGGTTGCAAAACGAATTGGCCACGGCGGGCGCGGTGACCGTGCGCGTGCATGAAGATAACGGTGGCGAACCGGGCCCGGTGATCGAGGAATTGGATCCGTCTGATTTGACAGTGCCCGGCAACGCGAACACCGTTTTTGCGTTGGACGCCAAAGGCACGACGCTCTTGATGCCTAACACCCTCTACTGGGTCAGCGTATTTTTGGATAGCGGCGACATTACCTGGATCGTTACGACGGACGGCAGTTCATCGGGAGTCGGCAGTATGCCGCCGATTGCCATCCTACGTTTCAATGAAGCGGGTTCGTTTGGCGGCGGCGCAAGTTCGGGCCAATTGTTAAATTGCCTGGTTCATGAGAACACGGCCGACAGCGGGGGCGGCGTTGCATTCCCTACTGTTCGGAATAGCACCATTATCCATAACAACGCCAAGATTAGCGGTGGTGGAACAGCTTTCTCGGGGTCCATCCAAAACAGCATCATCTACTTCAATATAGCTCCCAATTTTGAAAACTACGAAGGAGGCACTTTCTCGCGCTCATGCACAGCCCCGCAGCCCGCGGGCCCAGGAAATTTTGCATTGGATCCGCTTTTCGTGAATGCCGCCGCGAATGACTTCCGATTATCCGCCGGTTCGCCGTGCCGGGATATGGGGGGCTAACACCTTGGCGCCCGCCGGTCCCGACCTCGACAGGAACCCGCGCATCGTGCATACCTTTGTGGACATCGGCGCGTATGAGTTTCAGGGCGGTCCGCCTGCGGATTATGATGGCGACGGGTTCTCCAATGCCGACGAACTCATTGTCGGCACCGATCCGTTTGATCCCAATGACTTCTGGG
>SLBD01000024.1 GCA_007126515.1 Kiritimatiellia bacterium | reverse complement strand
TCCGTTTCCGGCGGCATGATGGCTTTCCCCTTAACCTCCGTCATCCCATACACCACTCCCCGCGTCTTCACTGTAGGGATGTTCTCGATCCACCGTTTCACAATGATCTTTCGAAAACCCAGGCCCGCGAGCACAACAGCTCCGACCACGCCGATCCCGAATAAGATCCATCCGGTCATGGAGGGTAACCGACTTGGCACAAATGCGGACTCGCTCAACTCCATCCGCTCTCGTTCGAGCTCTGTAAGTTCAATAGAAGGCAGCGCTTCCTCAACCTGACGGGCAGCAAGACGACGGGTCACGAGTCCGGAAGCAGCTTGCTCCGCACGCCGGATCGAACGCGCCAGATTGATTCGATGCAAGAGGATCTGCTCGCGAACCGTTTCCGACAGTGGAACGGTTGTGTCACGGACGAACTCCGACAAAACCTGCCAATCACCGTCCCATGTCACTCCTAATGGTTCCAGCAGTCGCTGCATCTTCTCTGTCCGAATCCGATATTCCCGCAACACACGCGTGTACGCCGCCTCGACATCACGCTCGATCATGCGCACAGACAAGATCATCAGCGCCATCATCAGGGTCAACGCCACAAGAACCAAATAGGTCAGTGTGCGGTGAATCCCAATAATGCGAGTCAGCATATACATTGCCAACGATAATCCCAACAATCCTCCGACCGTGAGCAGAACGCTGGTAAGCCCAACACTGCCCCGCTCGTCCTCTTCGGAACGAGTTGAAAGAATGGGCCGGTACCGTCCGGGCTCTGTGAAACCAATCACCAAGTCCCCATCAATCCGCTGAGCCATCCCCATCACAAAAACTTCATGTCCGGGATCGATTCGGTATTCAGTATACCTCCGATCTCCGGCTGTTCGCCGGACCATTTGACGCCCAGTGATATGGGCGGAACGATCGGGACTGACGTGCACCCGTCCAGATGAGTCTTCAACCAGAAAGGGAACCATGCGGATCTCCGTCCGTTCGGTTTCCCATGACGTATTGCCATCCGAGTCGCGCGTTCTCCGCTCAACCACATATCGGTAATAGAGGGTTTCTCGCCTTGAATCCGGCGCGACCAACATCTCTTGGTCACGACGCGCCAGACCAGCGATGTTCGCTTCACCAGGAATCAGTTCGGCAATCGCCTTGCGAGGAATCCTCTCCATTTGCCTCAAGGTTTCGATACGGCTGAATCCCAGATGGGTTAAGCCGACCCCCGCCGCCAACAACGCGACGAACAGGATTGGATACAGTAGGAATCGTTTCATCATTTCCTTTTCCCTCCATCAAATCAGAAGTTGATTTCGATAACGGCCTCAGCGAGCCGCATCAGCTAGTCAAATAATACATCGAGCGTTCTCTCCAATGCGCCCGCTTGTTTGGTAACCAGCTGTGCCGCCCGCTTGCCTAATTCAGCCCGTCCCTCCGCATCATTCAACAACTCGCCCAAGGCATTGACTAAGCTGGGCTCATCGTTTACCTGGCAGATGGCGGCGGCGCTTTGAAAATCATGGAGAATGGCCTGAAAATTATCTAGTCGTGGCCCGACAACCACCGGCTTTCCGTACGCAGCGGCCTCGACAATGTTTTGGCCTTCCGTGCGGGTTAAGCTTTTACCAATGAAAATGATATCCGCATGAGCATAGAAGTGCCGCAATTCACCGGTCGTATCGACCAGCAATACATCTGGCTTGTTGTCGGCCACAGGTTGCTGGCTGCGGCAATGCCATGAACAGCCAGCGGCTTTGATGTCAGCCATCACTTCGGCGGATCGTTCCGCATGGCGCGGCACCAACACCAATCGCAAGGAGGGATGATCCTGTTTCAGCTTTTGATAGACTCGCAAGAGAATCTGTTCCTCGCCGGGCCATGTCGACCCGCCCAGCAGCACCAAGCTTGCAGGCCCCATATCTAAAGACTCCAGATACTGACCGATTTCCTGTTCTGCTTCAGAATCTCGCTCCGCCACTTCATATTTGGCGCTGCCCACGACATGCACAGTCTCCGGCAACGCCCCGAGTGCCTGAATTCGCCTGGCATCGGCTTCGCTTTGCATGAAGAAATGATCCACCCAAGGCAAGAGACGACGCGTAAACATATGGACTTTGCGGTAGCCGCGATAGGATTTCTCCGACAAACGACCATTCACCAAGGCAACGGGAATCCCCTCGCGATGACAGCAGCGAATCAAGTTGGGCCAAAGTTCATATTCCACTAACAGCACGCGTTGCGGACGGGCCAAGCGGAGCAATCGCCGCATAATGCAGGCCGCGTCCACAGGAAAATACATCACCCGGTCCGTCGACGACAATCGCTGCTTAGCCAATGCAAAACCCGTCGATGTCGTTGTGGTCACCAAAAATCGGGCATCGGATTGTCGAAACCGAATTGCTTGCATGCAGCGCAACGCGATAAATAATTCGCCGACGCTAACCGCGTGAATCCAAATCCAATTCCCTTGCGCCAATTGTTGCCGCGTTTCAGTATCGTACCACCCCAGACGCTGACCGAAACCACGGCGATAGCCGCCCCGCTTCCACATCCGCCAAAGAAAATGAGGCAGCATCAGGACAAAGCCAATCGCAAACAGGAAATTATATACCCACCAAATCATGGGGCGCAGTATGACGAAATGTCACCCATGATTCAATGTTGGACAGCAAGTCAGGATATTGACAACCGGACTCGGTTGGGACATCGTATTCCAGCTATGGATACGATTGCTTCAGCCGGTTTAATGCTGTTTATCTACTTCATGATCTACTGGATCACTCGGGATATTTAATGTCCCGAACCACCGATACCGATGCCGCGCTACCCACGTATAGACTGCGTCTCGGAGCGGAAGCGGTATGAGCCATGCCGCACCGAGCAAAAGCCACGGGAATCGGAGCTTGATACCAATTCGCACTACCGCAGCGCTGCGCACGTAGACAGTGTCATTTACGCTCAACACCAAGCTGCCAGGCTGATTGGGATCCAGACCCGCAGCAGCAGCGACTCGGCGACCGGCTTCAGTCTGCAGTGGACGAAACTGAAATCGTCCCTCGCGAACACGTCGTTCGATAAAGCGAAGAGAGCCATGACACAGGCGGCAATACTGATCATAATAGATGATCGCGGTGTCCTGCATCATGCTCCCTGCATATTCCTTCTACCGCGCATACTCAATGCAACGTGTCTCCCGCACCACAGTCACCTTGATTTGCCCAGGATACTGCAGCTCTTGTTCGACTTGCCGACTGATGTTGCGGGCCATTTGCATGGCCTCGTTATCATCAATCTTACTGGGCTCAACGAGCACCCGAATCTCGCGACCGGCCTGAATGGCAAAGGCTTTGGCCACACCGCGAAACGAAGAGGCAATGCTCTCCAGCTTGTCGAGTCGCTGCACATACAGATCGGTAGTCTCGGAACGAGCGCCCGGCCGAGATGCGGTCATGGCATCCGCAGCAATGACAAGAGGCACATAGATGCTTTCTGCTTGCACATCATGGTGATGAGCGGCCACGGCGTTGCAAATGATCGACGCTTCTCCATGTCGACGCAGTACATCAGCGCCAATCGTGGCGTGGCCCCCTTCGATTTCATGATCCAGGGCTTTGCCAATATCATGAAACAAGCCAATCCGCCGCGCCAGTTGGACATCGAGTCCCAACTCGCTCGCCATATTGCCCATCAAATGTCCAACTTCAATGGAATGCTGCAAGACATTTTGGGAATAGCTGTTGCGGAATTTGAGGCGGCCTAGCGTTCGAACAATTTCCGGAGCCACACTGCGCAGGCTCAACTCATACACAGCATCTTCGCCCGCCTTTTGAGTGATTTCATCCAGCTCTGCTTTCACCTTGGCCACGACTTCTTCGATGCGCGCTGGATTGATTCGGCCATCGCTGATCAATTGCTCCAAAGACAAGCGGGCGATTTCGCGGCGGACAGGATCGAACCCGGAAATGACCACGACCTCAGGGGTATCATCGATGAGCAGATTGACACCCGTCTCTGCTTCCAGAGAGCGAATGTTACGACCTTCCTTACCAATGATACGCCCCTTCATCTCATCGTTCGGCAAGGTCACGGTCGATGTGGTAATATCGTTCACCTGATCGGCGGCATACCGTTCAATCGCCATTGTAATGATTCGACGCGCATCTTCTTCGGCGGTCTTCTCCGCTTCGTCGTGTCGTCTGCGAATCAATCCACCGGTCTCATTGCTTAAATCCTCCTCCAATTTCGCCATCAACAACTCTCGGGCAGCCTCTGGTGGCAATTCAGCAATCTCGTGCAGACGGACTTTTTGCTGTTCGAGCGCTTGCTCCAACTCTTCAGCCTGCCTCTCGAGGTCTTGCTTCTTTTCATCAATCCGCGCGAGCTTCTCATCGACATTGCTTTCCTTCTTATCAAGGAGTTCCAGCTTCCGGTCCAATGTGCCCTCTCGCTGAATAACGCGCTCTTCGTACGCCGCCAGCTCGGCCCGCCGCTGCTGAGAACTCTGCTCGAACTTCTCACGCATCTTGATTAATTCGTCTTTGGCCTGCAGCTTTGCCTCCCGCAGCAGCGCAGCCGATTCGCGCTGGGCATCCTCCATCACTTGCTTGGCATTGCGCAGGGCATACACTGTTTTCAGACGAGTCTTGACGGAATGTGTCCCGTACCCAATTGCAATGCCGCATAAGCCCGCAAACGCTATGAGCGGAATCAATTGTAATGAATCCATGATTTCCTCCTTACCGAAATCGTTGCTCAATCCGCATGTGTCGGATGTGAATCAACGGTCTCATCGGTCTTTTAGCGATTGATGTTGCGGACTTCGGTCTCAGTCACAATCCATTCCACAGGCACATCATGCGACTCCGACGGCACTTCATCGACTACTTGAAAATCGAACACGAGGCCAACATGGGGAGCGCGAACTGGGCGCAAGAGTCGGTCAAAATTTCCGCCACCATGTCCAAGACGATTCCCTTGTCCGTCGACTGCGACGGCGGGGACAATGGCCAACTCGAGTTCAGCTGGATCGACGGGGTTAAACTGCGCGGGCTCGGCAATATGCCACGGCCCGTCCCGCCATGCTCCACTGGGATCCGTCCATGACCATGCATAACTTAACTCATCATCGATATGTCGCGGCACACAGACTTTCTTGCCGGCTTTGACACAGGATTCGATAAATCGTTGCGTCTGCACTTCAAAAGGCTTCGATAAATAGCAGGCCATCTTCGTCGAGGACTTCAGGATATCCAGTGTCTCAAGTTGTTCGATTGCCGCTTTACTGCGGGTGGCAATTTCGTCCAGCGTCAGCGCTGATCGGCGTACTCGCATTTTGGCTCGGATTTCAGCTTTTGTTTTCATGGTGAGTCTCACTCCTATTTCTTTTTCGTATTTCATTCCAATGGTTGATTCGTTTTGAAATGGTTTCTTCATAGCCCTGCCCGGTGGGCTGATAGTAGATTTTGGACGTGGGAGCATAGTCTTGATCGACGAAGTGTCCCTCGTACTGATGGGCATACTTGTATCCCGTATACCCAAGCTGCTTTCGTCCAACCGGTCCCCCATCTCGCAACGGCTTGGGGACAGGCAGGGTCCGACCTTCTTTCACGTCTTTCAGCGCCTCATCGACGGCCAAATATGATGCGTTGCTTTTCGGCGCCGTGGCCAGGTAGGTAGTTGCTTGGGCCAAGACAATCCGCGCCTCCGGCATGCCAACAAAATCAACTCCGGTCAGGGCGGCAGTGGCCACAGTTAATGCCCGCGGATCGGCGTTACCGATATCTTCCGAGGCCAAAATGATTAATCGACGGGCGATGAATCGAGGATCTTCGCCTGCATACAACATCTTGGCCAGCCAGTACACAGCCGCATTGGGATCCGAGCCCCGAACACTTTTGATAAAGGCCGAGATGGTATCGTAATGCTCATCTTCATCATGATCGTAAACAACCGCCCTTTTCTGAATCGATTCCTCGGCGACCGCCCGGGTCAAATGAATCTGTCCGTCTTTGTCTGGCACTGTGGTCAGCACGGCGATCTCCAAGGCGTTCAACGCACGGCGAGCATCGCCTTCGCAGACAGCCGCCCAATGAGCGGCAGCATCTTCATCCATATGAATAGACTGCTTGGTCAGCTCGGGATCCGCTTCGATGGCCCGCCTCAATAGAGTCACGACTGCGGTCTCAGGCAAGGGTTCCAATTGAAAAATTTGCGAGCGCGAGGTCAGAGGGCTGTTGATAAAAAAGAAGGGATTGTGCGTGGTTGCCCCAATCAGAGTAATGGAGCCTTGCTCGACATACGGAAGCAACACATCCTGCTGCGATTTATTGAATCGATGTATCTCATCGATAAACAGGATGGTCTCTTCACTGCCATGAACTCGGCGGTGCTCTGCCGTCCGCAGCAAGTCGCGCAGCACCGCCACATTCGAAAGCACGCCACTGGCCCGCTCAAAGCGACGCTTGGTGACGGAGGCAATCACCTCGGCCAACGTGGTCTTGCCACACCCCGGCGGGCCATACAAGATGATGCTGCCCAATCGGTCCGCCTGGATAGCCCGATGTAAGAGTTTTCCGGACCCCAGCACATGTTCTTGGCCGACAACTTGCTCCAATGTGCGCGGGCGCATCCGGGCCGCTAAAGGTTCCCTGCGGGTAGCCGCACTCGAGTGAGCTTTTTCCTCGCTCACTCGCTGCTGCTCATCCTGCTGGAATAGTTCCGTCATTTCCCCTTGATCGTCCCACAAAAAACCCCGCCATTGCCGTTAGGGCCATGCCTCCGTTCCCTTTTGCAAGGGTGGGTGCTGCATCGAATCTGTTCCGCGCTCTCCTGCTTCAAAGGATATGCGCATCCCAGCCGGTGCTCTGCTCCCAATACTTAGACATAATGGGTCGGAGCCGTTTTAGCCCAATCACGAACAAGGCAGGGTAAATGGGTCTCAAATCGAGACGCGAACCCCTCTAGTAAAGATCTGTTGCTACCTATTCACTACAACACAAACAGCACGCAACGCGGCGCGAACCGCCTGATGGAGGTCCAAATAATGGCCCTCGATCGCAGTCCGAATTGATTCGGACGGCAACTTTTCGAACAACTGTTTCAAGAGAATAAGCATGCCAAACCTGACTCCATAGCGCCCCACAGGACACAACAAAAATCAGGGTTAAAATATCTAACCAAGTCAACACAGGGTTCACCTACCTTATCCGTCGTACTGATCCATTACTAACTTTCTCGAATCACTACATCCAACTGATTCCGAATCGCGTCTTTGACGTGCTCGTGATACCGATTCGCATCTTCGTCCGTCAAAGTCCGCTCCTCAGAGCGATACGTAATGCTATAGGCCATACTCTTTTTGCCAGCACCAATCGCATCACCTTCGAATATATCGAATAATTCGATTTTTTCCAAATCCTTTTCAGTTTCTTGACGAATAATCTGTAGGATTTCCGCGTGTGTTATCTCCTGATCCACAATCAACGCCATATCGCGCGAAATTGCCGGATAAACGGAGACTGCCTGGGCAGGAGTAATTGCACCAAAGGCCCGGACTAGTTCGCCCGCATCCAGCTCTGCCACGGCCACTGGATCCGATAATCTCCATTCTTTTCGAATGGCAGCACGGATTAATCCCATCTGGCCCAAGCGCCGATCTCCACTGTACACAGTCACACATTGTCCGGGCTCGAAGGCTGGATAGGATTCCGCTTCCACGCGCAGTTCTGGCAATTTTTGCGCTATCAGTAAGTGGTCCAGAACGCCCTTCAGCCAGCGATACATCTCCTCGGCAGAAATGGCCGATCGCTTGTCAAAACGACCATGTCCAACCGGACCACGGAGACCGATGGCAACTCGATCTGCCTCTTGCAACTCTCCGTCTGCCGACCGCCAAAAGACGCGTCCCATTTCAAAGAAGGCGCTTTCAGTCAATTGCCGGGCATGGTTTCTCCCCATGGTTTCCACCATCTGGGGAATGAGAGAGGGCCGCAGCACCGATTGATCCGCGCTGATCGGATGAGGCAAAACAATGCGGCAGTTCGATTCTTCAGCGTTGAACAAATCCAACAGCCCCGGGGCCGTTAGGCTGTAGTTCATAATTTCACGCAATCCCAATCCCGCCAAGGTGCTGCTCAAGTCCATGCGAGCGCGAATGGCATCATCCGCCGCGCCGGGGATCAGTTGAGCTTGCGGGGCCGGTGTCGGCACTTGATCAAGACCGTGTATGCGTGCCACTTCTTCCACGACATCCACATTGCGCTCGATATCTCCGCGGAAAGTCGGCACCTGTACGGTCATGGTCTTGTCATGCACGTCCACGACTGGCATTTCCAAGGTTGTCAGGATCGCGGCGATCTGGTCATCGCTCACGGTCATGCCTGTCACGGAGCGGATATAGTCGCAGGGACAGTGCACGGTTCGCGGCTCCACAGGATGTGGATACGCATCCAGCACTCCATGAGCAATTTCGCCGCCCGCGCACTCGGCTATCAACGCGGCGGCTCGGCGGCTGGCCCATTCCACAGTGTGGGCATCCACGCCACGTTCAAATCGATAGGAAGACTCGGTGGAGAGAGCCAGGGCGCGCGATGTCGATCGGATACACAAGGGCTCAAAGCACGCCGATTCAAGCAACACGCTGGTGGTGTTGGCCTGAATCTCACTGCCCGCTCCTCCCATCACACCGGCAATCGCAACGGCCCCTTGAGGATCGGCAATCACCAACATATTTTCGCTCAATGTGCGCTCGACATCATCCAGCGTCCGTAACACCTCGCCTTTCTGTGCTCGCCGAATCAGGACATTGCTGTCTTGCAGCAAATTCGAGTCGAAGGCATGCAAAGGATGACCGCACTCCAGCATCACATAGTTGGTGATATCGACGACATTATTGATCGGGCGCACTCCCGCCAACGTCAACCTTCTCTGCATCCATGAGGGGCTCTCACCTATACGCACATTTTGCAGGACACGCGCGGTGTATCGTGGACACAATTTTTCATCTTCGACTTGAATGCGCGCCAGCTGTGAAACATCCGGTCCCGTTTCGCGCCAATCAAAGGTCGGCCACTTCAATTCGGTTCCATACAGAGCAGCGACTTCGCGCGCAATCCCAATCAAACACAAGCAATCCGGACGATTCGGCGTAATCTCCAAATCCAAAACCACCTCGGGAGGTCCCAAGACATCCGCCAAGGGTGTTCCCGGGGCCCATGTCGAGTCCAACACCATCAGACCACTATGATCATCAGATAAGCCCAGCTCGTCTTCGGCCAGCAGCATTCCGAACGATTCTACTTGGCGAATCTTGGCCTTTTTCATTTTCATCCCGTTCGGCAGCACCGCTCCAACGGGCGCAAACGGGACTTTCTGGCCCACGGCCACATTGGGTGCGCCACAGACAACCTGAACCGATTCGCCATCAGCCTGCACAGTGCATATAGTGAGGCGATCGGCTTGAGGATGCCGCTCCACTGCGAGGACTTCGCCCACCATCAAGCCAGCGTAGTCGCCACCGATGGATTCGATCCCCTCTACTTCAACGCCCGAAAAGGTCAGGCGATCCGCCAATCCCTGGACGGTATCCTCAAATTCGACATAGTCGCGCAGCCAGCTAATCGGAACTTTCATATTAACTCTCCGTCTCCCCAGATCGGCGCCGCTGCCTGACAGCAGCAGCCATCTCTTCCAAAAGCCCGACTGAATCTTCCCATCCCAAGCAGGCATCGGTGATGCTTTGACCGTAGGTCAAGTCCTGCCCTTTTTTCAAATCCTGCCGACCTTCCACCAAATTCGATTCGGCGGAAACACCAATCAGTCGACGATCTCCAGCAGCAATTTGATTGGCGACCGCATGGCCCGCCGACAATTGGTCTTTGAATCCACCGGGACTATTCCCATGCGAAAGATCAACCAGGACACGTTGCGGCAAGTCAGCCGCAGCCAACGCTGCACATGCCTGATTCACATGTTCGCCGTCGCAATTGGGCGTGGTCCCGCCCCGTAAAATAATATGGCAATCTGGATTGCCCAGCGTATCCACGATGGCGACCTGACCCGACTTATGGACAGAGAGGAAATGATGACGCTGTTGTGCAGCCAGGATCGCCGCCACAGCAATTTGAACATTTCCGTCCGTCCCGTTCTTGAAGCCAACAGCAGATGACAGGCCGCTCGCCAGCTCGCGATGCACTTGCGATTCTGTCGTTCGGGCCCCAATGGCTCCCCACGAGACCAAATCGCCAATGTATTGCGGAGAAATAACATCGAGGAATTCACAGCCAGCAGGAACTCCGGCCCGATTGATTTTCACCAATAGATCTCGGGCAATCCGCAATCCTTCATTAATGCGGAAACTGCCATTCAAGTAGGGATCATTAATCAGCCCTTTCCAGCCAATGGACGTACGGGGCTTTTCAAAGTAAACCCGCATGACGATTTCAAGGTCATCTCCCAGTCGCTCTCGCTGTTGTTTGAGACGCTGCGCATAGTCGAGAGCGCTGCATTCATCATGAATCGAACAGGGCCCAATCACCACCAGCAGCCGATCCGACTCACCATTCAGAATTTCGCGAATGCGGGCTCGAGAAGAAGCAATGAACGACTCCGCCGGCGTATCCTTGATGGGGAAAAAGCGGATCAAGTGAGCAGGCGGCGGCAGCGTGAGAATATTTTCAATTCTCTGATCATCTGTAGCAGACATCCGGTCGGTCGGCGGTGGTGCCAACACATCATCATGTATTTCGGTCATGGGGGAGCCACTCCTTTACGCATAAAAATGGGGCCGACCAGCGGCCGACTATTGCACTGCAGATGTTGTCGCATCCGCAATGGCATCCAAAAGATCTGATTGCTGCACCGGCTTTTGGAGCACGGCGCAGACGCGATCATCTTTCGTCACAGACTCCGGCAGATCCCCGGCAAATCCCGTAACAATGATCACGCGAACGTCCGACCGTGTGGTGCGCACCTCGCTTAACGTGGACGGCCCATTCTTTCCAGGCATCCGCACATCCAACAGCATCAGCTTAATTTCTGGGTGCATGGTTAGCAGATGGAGCGCTTCGTACCCTGTGCCTGCCTGATAGATATTGTATTGATCGCCCAACATGCGGACCAGCAGCTTTCGGGTCAGCAGGTCATCATCCGTCACCAGAATCGCCAGTCGCCGATCATCTTCTGCAATTACGGTCCCCACATTCTCGTTGGCTTCATCCTGCTCAGCCATTTCTGCCAAGGCACGAGGCACAAACAGCCCACTTTCTTGCATGAAGTTCATTAGATCCATCGGGCGGATTAGATTCGTGCGCCCGGGGGTCTGATACGCGCTCAGTTTGCCCTTGCGCACCCACGTGTAGAGTGTATTCCTCGACACTCCGCACAATCGGGCGGCATCGGGGACAGATAAAAACATTGGTTCAGGTATTTTGGATTTCATAATTGCCACCAAGCAAACTACATAGGCTGCGCAATGTCAACGAATTCCACAAATTACGCAGCAGCAACAGGCATCTCTGCTCGCCAGCAAAAAATGGATTTGATAAGCAAGTAGCGAAGCTCTCCCAGCTTGCGCCTCCCCCGACGGATGTCTGCCTAAAATGCGCCAAAAAAGATGCTACTGAACGTAGTAATGGGGGCTGTCTCACGGAAGTCGTCAACGGCAGCACGCACTTCATGCAGCATTAGCCGAGCTTCTTCGTACAATTCATCTTCAGCGATCAAGCGGCCCAAGGTTCCTTGTCCGGAATTGATTTGCTCAACCACGCTTCGAATGGCGGCCATGGTTGCAACTAGGTCACCCCCCAATTGGCTGTCTTCAACCAACAATTGACCAATCAAGCCCTCACCCGACCGCACGCCTTCCACTATTTCCAGGACGTGACTGTAAAGAGCATCATCGTAAATCAAGGCTCCCAGCGTACCTTCGCCAGACCGAATTTCAGCGGTAATCAAATTGACGTTTTCACTCAATGCCAACAAATTGGTGTACACAGCGTCGCTTTGGAACAGGGCTCCAATCGTACCTTCACCTTGACTGACCCAATCTGTCACGACAGCGAGGTCAGACATGATCTTGCTGAGATTTTGCAAGACTTCCCCTTCTTCCAGCTGTTCACGGACAGAGGCCACAACGGCGGTTGCTTCCGCCATGATATCTGCAGGGCGTTGCCCCACCAAGACGGTTCCCTCAGGAATGGGTGGCGCATTCAGAGGCCCCTCATCCAGAGACAAATGTTGTCCGCCCAGCACGGATGAAGCAACAATCTCCACCCGATAGCCTTCCCGCATTTGAACCGGCTTACGCAAACTGGCCGTGATGACAACCCCTTCTTCATCGACTTCCATATCCACAATACGGCCAATCATCACACCCCGCCAAAAGACGTTGTCGCCTTGCCGTAGTCCCCGAACATGCTCAAATCGAACGCTCAGACTGTACGACTCGCTAAAGATGTTTTCGTAGCTGAGAATGATGGTAAAGAAGCCGAGAGCGAGCAGAATCATGAAGATAAATGCCCCCACCATGATTTCCATGGATACGTCTTTTAATTGACTTCGTTTCATGCCGTCTCCGATTTCTCCCAATCACCTTGGGTCGTAATATACTGAGCCTCTAAGAAGCCCTGCACAAACTCATTTTTGGATTTCACAAATTCTTGCGGGGTAGACATTTCAACCATACGTCCCTCGTGCAACATGGCAATGCGACTACCGATGGCCAAGGCACTGTGCAAATCGTGCGTCACCACCACGCTTGTCACTCCAAGTTCCTCTCGCAGGCGGTTAATCAAACGGTCAATGGTCCGGGAGGTCACTGGATCGAGTCCCGATGTGGGCTCATCATACAAAATAATCTCGGGATCCGTGATGATGGCGCGCGCCAACCCAACCCGTTTCCTCATGCCGCCCGAAAGCTGTCCGGGATGTTTATCAAACGCATCTCCCAAGTTTACCATGGCCAATTTTTCGCGCACCAAATCATCGATTTGGTCATCGGACATGTCCTTTTTCATCCGCAGCGGCAGCCCGACATTGTCGCCAACACTCAGCCACTGCATCAAGGCGGCACTTTGAAAGAGAAACCCAAAGCGTTCACGGATGCGGTCTAAGGATTCGCCCCGGGCCTCGCTCACACAATCTTCGCCCACCCAGACTCTGCCGCTATCGGGCGTCAGCAACCGAACCATGTGCTTCAAGCTAACGCTCTTTCCAGCGCCGGATGCACCGACAATGACAAACGTCTCTCCAGGCTCAATGGAGTACTCAATTTCATTCAGCACAACGCGACCACTGAGCCGTTTAGACACTTTTTCGAAGCGGATCATTGGTAAAACAACCGGGTAACCATGTAACCAACCATGAGGATAACAAGAAATGAAACAACCACCGTGCGCCGCGTCGAGCGCCCCACGCCGACAGCCCCTTGCGTGGTGGAGAAGCCTTGATGACAAGCCACTGTGGCAATGATGATGCCGAACAAAACCGATTTTAATAACCCCACATAGAGATCCTTATTCGCAGCAAACTCAGCAGCGTTATCCATGTAAGCCGTTGCGGACACCCCCAACTGCGTTTGGCCCACAATGGCGCCTCCAGCAATACCGATAATGTTCGTGTAGATCGTCACCAAAGGCATCATCGTAATCATCGCCAACAGGCGAGGTGTGACCAAATAGCGAACAGGCTTGATGGCCATGACCTCCAAGGCGGCGATTTCTTCTGACACCGTCATGGTGCCGATTTGCGCAGCCATCGCAGATCCGACGCTCGCAGCAATAATTAGCGCGGTCATGAAGGGCCCCATCTCGCGCAACATGACCACAGTGACAGCCGAGCCGATGTAGACCTCCTGACCAAAACGGCGTAACTCCAAGCCGGTTTGTAACGCAAGAATCATCCCGGTAAAAAGGCCTACGACAGTAATGACTCCCAAGCTCTTGATTGCCGTCAAAAATTGCTGGTGCAAAACATCATGGCGATGTTTAGGAGACACCATGATCGGAATATCCCGAAATGCCTCAAACAGCATCAACATCCCTGAACCCGTGTTGCGCAACAACAACAAGGTGTTTCGCCCTAAGCCAGCAAAAAAATTAGCGGGCTCTTCGAAATGCTCTGGTTCACGCGTAATTATGGCAGATTCTCCCGGTCACGCCCTCCCCACCGCAGGAAATAGAGAGCCTGATATTGCCTTCTTGTATCGTCTTGCTCCATGCCAAGCAACCCCTTTAGCAGCGCCCAACGGCGCCGTTCGCCCGAATCCGTTTGTTCCCGCTCCCATTCAACCAAGGGAAATAGAGATGTATAGGTCCGTTCCTCCCCTCGGACTTCGCGCCGATACAGCCCCCACAGAATTTCGGTATCGGATCGATCTTCAATCCGCGTGTTTTGAATCAAGGTCCAAAACGGAGCATAATTTCGTTCGATCGGCGCCGATTGTTGCAAGGGCCAAAGATCCAGCATGCGAAATCGGGCTTCGTCGCCCTGTCGACGATAGGACACCAAAGGCCATATTTTCTGATAATTGGAGACCATTGTTCCGCGTGGCACGGGTTGATCCGGCGCGCGCGGCGGCGGTGCGTCGTCTCGCTCCCGATGCACGTCAGAGTAATAGAACGGCAGCACATACAGCCGATGCGAAATACGATCCCCTCGCTCCACCCGCTCTTGATGCACGAGGGGCCAGAGGAAGAATCGAGTTTCGACTCCCGGCACGCGCTTCTGTCCGGCAATTGGCCAGACATACGTTTGATTGACCTCTCCGGTACGGCGCTGGAAAAACGGCCAAGGTAACAACCACGCATTTTGGCGAGTCCCTTGAGAAATCCGGAAGAAGGGCGGCAAGAACAACCACGATTGTTGATCCGTCAGATCAATCCGTCCATAAATCGGAAACAAAATGTAACCACTCCCTTGCGAGGTCGGATACATCCATTCCGCCGAGGACCAAAAAGGCCACATGATAAACTTCTTGTTGTGGTGATCTCTGTAGCGACTTTGACCATAGAAGGGGAAAATGCGGAACCGATAGACATCGTCACCGGTTGCTCTGGCAATAAATGGCCAAAGCACATTGTGAGACGTGATGTCGTTGATCTCGGCCCGACCATAGATCGGGAACAGCACGAAAAAGACGCGGTCCTGACCCAAGATGTCATGGATCGTCCCTCCCAGAGGGAAAACAGCCCGATAGGTCTCTCCTTCACGATCGCGGCCCTGAAAATAGACAGGCAAAATACGCAGCCGATAGGGAGACTCTGGATCATTCACATCAAATCGGGTGTAGTAGGCCAAAAGCACCCGCGTCCGACGCTCATCGCGAAACCCTTTGTGATGGGCCAACGGCCATACGATATCCATCCCATACCGTTCCACATCAGGATGTTCATACCGACTCACCAACGGACGCACGGCCGTTAACGATTGGCCCTCATCGTCTACTGCCCGTTCAAAAAACGGTCCCAACACTTGTAACCGCGTTACACCATGAACATCTTCTCGCCGACTGATCAGAGGTCCAAAATCAAACTCGCGGGCAAGAGCAGACGGAGGAGCCCCAACACTCCATGCCACACAGAAGAAGGCTCCGAATAAAAAGAAACTCAACCGATGCATGTACGCACCGTGCTTGCCAATGACTCAGCCAATCGTTGGGTGATGCCTTCTTCCGGTCCCTCAACCATCACGCGACACATGGACTGGGTCCCAGAGTACCGAATCAAAACTCGTCCCGCTCCCGCCAGCTCTGATTCCGCATCACGGATGGCCGCCACCAACTCAGGAATGTCTTCGATGGGGGGCTTCCGTTGCACCTCCAAATTAATCAGCTTTTGAGGAAACAACCGCATCACCGAGGCCAATTCAGAAACACGCTTTCCTGCCGACCGCATCACCGCCAATAGCTGCAAAGCTGCAACGATGCCATCCCCCGTCGTGTGGTGATTGGCAAAGATTAAGTGTCCGGAAGCTTCTCCCCCCAGCGTCGCCTGCTGTTCCCTCATCATTTCCAGTACATAGCGATCCCCGACAGGAGCAATGCCGACTTCAATATCCAACTGCTTCATGGCTTCATGAAAACCAAAGTTGCTCATGACGGTGGCAATCACGCGGTTGTTATTTAACATCCCATTCTGCTTATACCATTGGGCACAGATGGCAATAATGTGATCGCCCGAGATTTCCTCGCCCTGCTCATCCACAACAATCAGGCGATCGCCATCGCCGTCAAAGGCCAAGCCGATGTCTGCTCCCGTTTCTCGCACAGTGCGGCGCAAATCCTGCGTATGCTGAGAGCCACATTCGTCATTAATATTTAATCCATTGGGCTTGTTGTGAATGGCGATCACATCCGCGCCCAACTCAGAAAAGATGATGGGCGCCACTTTGTAGGTCGCACCATTGGCACAATCGAGGACAATCTTTAGCCCTTCCAAAGTCATTTGATCCGGAAATGTATTCTTGCAAAACACAATGTAACGACCGATCGCATCATCAATCCGTTGAGCTTTGCCAACAGCATCAGCGGTCGGGCGAATATCACGGATATGACCGGAAGTGATCAGTTCCTCAATCTCGTCCTCTTCTGCATCCGGCAGCTTATAACCGGTCCGGGAAAAGATCTTGATGCCATTGTCTTGATACGGATTATGGGAGGCCGAGAGCACAAGCCCCGCGTCAGCTCGCATGCTTTGAGTGATAAATGCAATCCCTGGTGTCGGCATCGGCCCCAACAAATACACATCCACCCCCATGGAGCAGATGCCAGCCGTCAAGGCGCTTTCCATCATGTAGCCGCTGACCCGAGTATCCTTGCCAATCACAATTCGATGGCGCGACGTTTTTTGATGCTGTTTGCAGACATAGGCCGTCGCCCGACCAATTTCCAGCACCATCTCAGCCGTCATCGGCTCTAAGTTCGCAACACCCCGGACACCATCTGTACCAAACATTCTTCCCATCATTGCCCTCGATATAGTTACTGCCTCAAGCGGGTTGAAAGAGCGAGGGCTCGCTGGCGGTCACTTTCCGGCATTAGCGTGAGTTCAGCTTCGACCTCATCCAATAGCGCAAGGGCATCGGTACGGAGTCCTTGCTGCTCAAACAACTCGACCAGGTTCAACTTAATGACAGGATGATCCGGCATCAACTGAATCGCTTCATGCAAGGCCTCATTCGCTTCTTCAACCCGATCCAAGTGCAACAGGATCCGTCCCAGCGTTGACCACGCAGCGGGGTTCCGAGGATTCAACTCCATGGCTCGTCGCGCCAATGGATAGGCCTCCTTAAACGCACCCCTCATTTGCAGCAACCAAGCCAAATCGCTGAGTGCCTCTGGCATTTCTGAACGCTGCAAGCTGCGCCGCAGGGATGTTTCTGCCAAGGCATAGTCGCCCCTCGCAACTTGCAACGTTGAAAGCAGGTAGTTTCCGAAAGGATGTCCTGAATCCGCGCTCAAAATCATTTGCACATGGTGCCGGGCCGCATCTTGATCTCCCTCCATCACATCGAGGCGCAGAATTTGTTCCAGCGCGCCAATGTGGCCAGGATTAGACCGGATAATACGGCTCAACGTGTCACGGGCCGCAGAATGATAGCCCATGTAGAGTTGCGCTCGAGCAATCTGCTGTCGAATCTCGGGAGCCGGATTATTGAGCCGGGTTAGCTGCTCCAGCGTCCGAGCCATCAACTCTTGATCTTGATCTCCCTCCGCAACCATCACCAAAAGCGCCCACGCCCGCGCATCCTCGGGACGATTCCGGACGTGCGCTTGCAGAACACGGCGGGCCTCCTCACTCTCTCCCTGGATCATTTTCAGCGTCACGCGCTCCACGGTTAAAGCGTCAGCGGCAACCCCCACCTCCATCAAGCGTTCCCAGTATCGTTGCGCCATGTCGCCATCACCACGGGCCAAGGCCGAACGAAACAGAGTGCTGAGCGCCTGCACATCCTCCGGGTTTTCTTCCAGCATTTGCAGGTAGAGAAGCTCTCCCTCCTCCACTCGATCTCCGCGCAAATAAAGCGATGCCAGCAATCGTTGTAATTGAGGATCTCCATCTGTCATTGCCATGGCGCGCTCGACATCTCGCACCGCCGTTCGCAGACGGCCCGACATGGCCCAGGACAATCCTTGCCGCACAAACGCCTGCGGATCACGGACGAATCCATAATTTGCTGACAAAGCCCATAAAGAGGGACGGCCTTCTCTGCTCGCCAATAATTCATCCAAGGTCGCATCCAATTCCGCCACAGAGGGACGCTCCTCGCGCATCGCTACATTCAGTTGATTCATCAATGCGCTAATATTTCGCTCATCGAGTAAGCGAGCCATCGCATAGCTTTCATAAGCCTCATCTGTAAGGTCCAGGTCCTCCAGAAAGACACCCACATTGTTTGCCAAGCGGCTCGTATGACGACGTGTCCAGCGATCATACATGCCGGCCAAAGTGTCCGTCGAAACAACAGGGACAGCCAGCATGGCCTGCCACAAATCACGGTGTCTTTGCAGATATGCACCCATATCATCGGGGGGAACAAGCTCCCGCTGCCCCAAGAAAACCGCCAAGGATGGAACGGGATAAAAATCGTTATCCAGCCAGATCGAAGGTTCATCCATCACAGCCAGGCGAGATTCAATGTCGGGATCGGTTTCGAGCCACTCTCGCAGAAAAGGCCAAAGTCCCAACTGAACCAATCCTTGCAAGCGCAGATCGTCCGTTAAGGAAGCCATGTATTTTAAATAGGCGGGGATATTCGCTAACCGCGGGTTCAAGATGGTTACATCCTTCTGCCGTTGAGCAGCAGCTATGTAGACATTGGCATCCATAATCCCATTTGAGATCAACCAATCTCGATCTCCCATTCCATCCAAGACTGCCTCTGCAAATACATTGACCGTATCGGCTCCTCGGGCATCTGAATGCGCAAAGTTGCGGACTCCCGACACAAGAAGGGTGCCACAAACAGCAACCAACCATCCGAGGCGTGCAGCCACTCTCCAAGACTGATCCTGAGCAGGTGTTTTAATTCCCATGTAACCAATCAGAATATACCAATAGCCAATCACGTACCCAAACCAGACGGCGGATACCAAATAGGCGAAAACCAACTGAGAGCCATCGCCGATAATCGCCATCGGTGAAGGGGGAATATTGAAAAGCAGAATGACACCCAGGCCGAGTACAATCAAATGCAGTAAAAGCGATCCAAACAATTTAGACTTATCTTTCGATCCTGCTTTATTGATCGCCACGATCGCAAGCCACGGCAGAATGTTCACAAGCATAATCAACAGCCAACCCACCTGGCGCACGGCAGCCAAGGCCGTACGGCCTTGATCCCGCAATAACACCCACAAGAGCTCAGGGAATCCAGAAATAGAACGCCACTCATAGGCCGGAGTAAAATAGAAGCGCAAGGCCGCAGGTATAATCAGGATAAATCCAAGCAGGGCCCACCCAGCAATGGTGAGCAACAACCGCCATTCAATCATATTCCGCTCAAAGAGGCGGTAGAGAATAAAAAATGCAAAGACAGGAGCCGCCAAAATAAACGCGGATGACTGCACCATCCCAACGCCATACAAAAATGAGAAGAAATACAGTAGCTTTCTACTTTTCACCATCCATACGCGCATCAACAGCCATGTGCAAACCAGCATCAATAAAACATCGAAGGTTGCGTAATGTGCTCGATTGGAGACCGTCCAAAAGGGAATCGAAAAAAGGAAAAAAAGCGCTGCTGCAAGGCCTGACACGGTTTGCACCTGACTCGAAGAGAAGCGGCAGCGTTCTTCCTCCAACGTACGATCATGAGAAATGTTGGCCACGATAACAAAGAGCAGGCCGACAGATAAAGCACCACATAGAGCACTAAAGACATTTAGCGCAGTCACAAATGCGCTCCCAGAAGCAAATCCAATCACCCGCGCAAACAGGCCCCAAAGAGGCTGAAGCAATGTGTCAAATGGATCCAAGCCCGTATGGTAAGCAATCAGACCGGCGGACTCACCCGGGTAAGCCCCCTTGCTTAACGTGAACAGGAACAACCCAAATGAGAGGAGAATTAAACTCGGGAAGCCTACTTTGATATATCGCAAAAGACGTTCACTCATGATTATTCACACTCAGATATCCAATTACATCAGACGTAGCATCCAAACATCTACAGAAGCGACAAACAAGTCGGGGAATACGGGCTACGCCATTAAGCAAATGGCAGACATTCATTTTATACTCACGATAGAGGAACGGTAGGCTGAACAAGCGCAAAAGGCAAGTCTGATCAATCTCACTACAGCCATTCTCATTATGGCCTCCGATTTTAACTCGCGGCTCGCTCGGTGAGCTCGCCCTACCTCATTTTCTTGGG
>SLBD01000233.1 GCA_007126515.1 Kiritimatiellia bacterium | reverse complement strand
GATACCGCTTACACGAACCGTAATTTCATCATCACAGTTGTGGACGATGATACGGAACCGCCTCAGGTGGGGGCGAATCCGCTGGAAATTCTCCTGGACAGCACTGTGCTGGATTCGTTTACGCTGACTTCTGATTTGTTGGCCGCGTGGAACTTCAACAATGATTTGGATCGCTTGGCGACGAGCCATGGCGAGGGAACTTTGACACTGAACGCGCCGGCTGGCTTCCGTACGGGCGGCGGCACGATTCGCAAAGCAGTGGATGGTGATCCGCCAGAGCAGTCGTTGGAAATATCGGGTAATCCTGCCAACAATGGCGCAACTCTTACATTCAATTTGAGTATGGAGCTGCGAACGGGCTTGGTGATGGAGTTCGCTGCTCGGCGCGACACAGCGTTGGAAGGACATGCAAACAACATCGTGGAATACTCGCTCAACGGAACTGATTTCACGCAGGTCGGCAGCGCATTTAATCCGCCGAATGAATTTGGAGTATCTTCTGAATACACCTACGACATGAGCGGCATAACCGCGTTGAACAATCAGTCGGATGTATATGTTCGAATCACGCTCGGTAATGCTACAACAACCAATGGATTCACTCGGCTGGACAACATCCGCTTCGATACGAGCTTGCAGCCGTTCCCGTTGATTGCTGGTTGGAACTTCAACGATAGCGGTGATCCGCTGGCAGTGAGTCACGGTGAAGGCACCTTTATCAATAATCTGCCAAACGTCACCTATCTAGGTGGCACGACCTTAAATGCGTTCGATGGTGATCCTGCGGGCGATTCGTTCCGCCCGTTAGGCGTTGACAATAACGGCGAGAACTTCCAGTTCCGTCTGGATTTGAGCCGTCGCGAGAATCTCACGCTGTCCTTTGCGGCATGGCGAACCAGTGGCGGATATAATGCAGTGACGATCGCTTACTCGACCGATGGTGAAACATTTACAGATCTGGACACCTTCGATCCGCCAAATGGCGGTACGGCTTGGTCGACAGGCGAGACCTTACATTATGAGTTCCCTTCAGCACTGAACAATCAAGAGGATGTCTACATCCGGTTCACACTCGCCGGTGCGAGTTCCGGAGGATCTGTTCGCTTCGATAACTTCCAGTTCCGAGCCAGTTCAATTCAGGCATTCGAGATTACCGATGCTGAATTGGCTACGGTTTCCGGAGCTAATCCGCTTCGTTTCCGTTTCAATGTGTATGATGTCGATAGTGGTATTTTGCGAGGCTCTACGTTGACCGGGCCACGCGAAGGGTTGGGCATGGCTGTTGCTGTGCCTGGTCTCTTCAGTGACGATACGGGTTATGATGTCGGAGCCAGCGACTCCGATACAACGGTGGCTTCGGCCATTACCGAATGGCGCGCCACAACGCTGACACCTGCGGCCATCACAGCCATGTATGATATTGGCCAATTGCAGCCCGTCACTGCCTTTGTCTCGGATGATGATTTTGACCGTCCCGATGATAACTTGATCTTGGAAAACCAACATTTTGGTCACTGGCGCGTCATCGACGACGACGTGCGGCCACCGGAATTGAGGAATCTGAACTATCGGGGGCAGGCCTCGAACCCAGGGCATCCATTCCTTGTCTTTACGAATAATACGCGGATCGGCATGACGGGAAATACTACACCAGATGCAACAATGGATGTGCATGATTCAGATCTGCGCTTTGCCGGAACACGAAATCTGGAGTTTGCATTTGGCGTGATTGATCGCGATTCGGGTGTTGCGCGTCCGGGTGAGTTCACCGCTGGCAACGTGTTGAGCATGTCTATCGGAAGTTTTGTTGTTAGCAATACCGCGAACTTTAACGCCGGCGCGAGTGGTAGCAACTGGACCAATGCAACGACTACGAATGTGTGGACGTTTGCTGACGGATATTTCTCTTACGGGACGATCGGTGACATGTACGAGGAGAGACTCTTGCCCGTTGTGATTGATCTATGGGACGACGATAACGACCGTGTAGATGATCAATCAGGGATTACACTGCAGGCTGGGCGAATCCGCATTATTGATGACGATATCCGTCCGCCGGACATGGGGCCCCTGACGTTGAATGGCGACACAGATCCACACAACTTGTTTGTGATGAATTTCAGCTCGCACCACGGGTGGACGAATCTTGCGGTATTGGGCTACGCCAACCGGATCAATGAGGATCCTGAGGACGGTGTTTGGGCGACGACGGCGATCGCACTGTCGACCGCCTTCGGTGATCGCATGGGTGGTCCACGTGTGGCAGCTTTCCAAGGCGATTCCGATGCGGGACGCATCATCATGCCGGAACGCGAAGACCTGGGCACCTTGTTTGTCTGGTCGCGGACCGCTGCTGAGTCTGGTCGCAGCCGCACCATAGTGTTGGAAGGTACCGAGCAAGGCGAAAGCTGGGCTTTGGATCCGGCAAATGATGGTGATTGGGAGTATGATTTTGGCACTCGCACCGTAGACTGGGGCGGAGAGTACGAATTGCTATCCTGGGAGCTCGAAGAGCCGGGGCCGATGATCCTGCGGATTCGCATGACAGATACGAACGATGGTGTGCTCTGGTTGGATGATTTTACCCTAACCCGCAGTGCGACTTGGACCAATGTCATGAATGTTGATGTCTCGTTTGATGAGGCCGTGGATGAAAGTGGTATCTTCCGATACGGATTGATAACCGATACAGAAGTGCCACCATATGATCGGGGAACCAATGTATTCCTGGCGTCACAATGGATTGCCACTGCTGCACCTGGCTTCACGTGGTCGATGATTCCTGAAGGTGTTGTGACAGGTTTTGTTTATGCCGCCGACGATGATAATGACCGTCCGAATGACCGAATGCGGAATGCGGGCGTGCCTTTTGTTCAGCGGATCGACCGCACCCCGCCAGAAGCTGTTAGCACTCTTGAGGCCACCGATGCGGATGGCTTGAACTTGTTGCACTTCACCGATATCGACGAGACATCCGAAATCGGCGTGCGCTGGGATCCGTTTGCGGATGAAGCCACAGCCGCCGGACCGCGGTCAGACAATGTGCCACTGTCTCCATGGGACACCTACATTGTCACTTTCTATGAGTCCGATGCTAGTGGGACGGCCTTGCCGAATTCAGTGACTCAGACGCTGACTCGATCCACTACGGGCTGGACCAATATCTTGCACGATTATGCGCTGACAAACATTATTCTCACCGACTTGGCATTCGATAGTTACTATCGAATCGGGGTTCAGGGCCGAGATAAAGCGGGCAACGAGGGGCCCATTGAGTGGGCCGTGGGTAATACGGATCGCTTCGTCGTGACGCAAGGTCTCGCTCGAGCCGAATCGGAGTCGGAGATCTTTTGGACAGCGGCTCCTGATCGAGTTTACGACCTGATCCGAACGGCTACTGATCGAGAGAACTACACGGACGCGCTACAGCAGCAAAGTGCATGGAGTCTTGTGCGCAGTGTTACGAATAATATGGCTAATGATACCGATTCCATTCAGAGCGGTCGGATGCGCTTCTATCGAGGCACACCATCTGGACGATGGGAAAGTCCGACCCGTCCAGTTGCCAGCGAAGAAGTATATTTGGCCATCCCGATCACACTGCGGAAAGGCCAGAACTGGGTGGCGCTGCCGGGTATCCCTGACACGAACACCGTTGGCCGGATCTTTAATGGAGCGAGAGATCTTCCGTCTGGCTCAGTTGCGGCGAACTCAACTAGGATCTTTTGGTATAATCGTGAGTCGGGTCAACCGTCGACGTATCAAGGAATCTGGTTAACTCCACAAAAGGAATGGGAGGTAATCGACACTCAAGAACCTGCGGAAGCGATCACTGTAGATATCAGAGACGGAATTGTGATCCAAATCTCGACCAACGCGCCTGGGCCTGTTGATGCCACATATACCTTCTTATATGTGGGGCGGGTGCCATCGCCGGCACTGACCAATCACGTTCAGACTCAGACAATTGTTGCTAATAATGCCAACAATTTGGTCAATTTCCGCGTGCCTCGACATATGCATCCGCGTGATTTGAACTTGGTCGTGACGAATACGGCAGGTCAAGTTGTGCATGGGATGAGAGCTGGATTGGGCATCAGTACGAACGAAATCGTTGAATCAGCTGATGCTTTATGGGTACTTGATCGCGCGGCACAAGGGTCTACTGGCGGAAGAATGTTCTATTACGATGGATCAGAGCATCCTGCAATTGCTGCACCTCCGGGATGGTACAGGCCCAACGCAGGATTCCCGCCTCCAGGTGCTCCCGTCACTGGCACACCGATTAGGCCTGATGATGCGATTGTCATTAGGACCTTTGGTAGTACTACGAATTGGGTTTGGACGAATGCAATTCCATACTCGGCGCCGACCCGGTTCCTGGAGTGATAACTGAAAATGTAGTTCCCTCGGGCGTTGCCCGAGGGAACTGCTTGAAAAGAGGAGAGCAGATTACTCCTTCTCGTCGCCCGCTATCGTCAATCGAAATAGAGTGACAATAAAGAGAAGCGGGGACCTGGCAGTCAAAAAAGAGTTTATGTCGAAAGTGTTCTGTCAGTTCTTTACACAACAGGATCGCGGCTCACGAGTATGTTCGCCCCCCCTCGCTCTGGAGTGAGCCGGGATGCTCATCCCGGCGGGAAGGTCTCGAAGACTCAACCATTCCCGCCCTACAACAGATCGTGTGAGCATGCTGAATTGTAGGGCGCGAAGACGCGTCAGACCTTCGCGCCGATTCGGTTTCCTGTTCCTGCACTCGGCTCGCGAGGACGCTCGCCCTCCCGCTGACCTTGGAGCGGTTTTGGTAGGGCGAGCTCATCCGCCTTCGCAAAGCCTCGGCGTGACAGGCCGAGCGAGCCGTGCGATTGAACGGGAGGATATGGGGAACGATCCGGTGCAAGACAATCTGCAACCGCCAGTTACCGCGTCAAACGATCCTGTGCTCTGCGTCCGATGAATTGGTTCCGAACTTGTTCGCGAGCGGAACGGCGGATTTCGGGGATGGCCGGGATCCCTGTGCGTTCTAGCCATTCAGGATCTTCCATGCGAGGGGCCATATAACTTTGCCAGGCTTGGCGGGCCAGCCGGTCAAATCCGATGGCCCGTTCCTCATCGCCCAGTGCGAGCCAGAAAAAATGCTGAACAAAAGCGCCTTCGACAAAAGCAAGTGCATCGGTATCGCCCAGCTCGGCCATCCGTTCGGCAAATTGATCAAGGACGTATTCTTCGAAAGACATCTCACCAATGGCATCAGGAAATCGCTCTTGCAAGGTGGTAAAGATTTGGCTGGCATCGGAGATCCGATTATAGGTGTAGAGGATGGTCATGGCTTCGTTCATGAAATTGACATAGGCCGCCCGAATGGCCGCCGGTTCGTGCTCGGCCATGGCTTCTTCGTAGCGCCGCAAGACATAGGGCCAAAGGGCAGGGGTGGGGGAGGGAACGAATAGACCCTCCTCGGCATCGTACAACAGTGATCCTTGACGAAAAGCGTCCGCCATATTTTGAAAGATCATCCGATCAATGGAAAGCCGTTCAAATCCTTCTTCGGCGTAATTGCGTCCCCGCCAGGCCCAGTAAATCGCGTGAGCTTGTGGCAATCGCCAATCTAAAGGCCCTACCTCCATCTCAATTTCCTGCATTCGTTCCCAGCTCATCCGGTAGCGATCGCGGAGCATGCGGTAGCGGAGATGATTCAACAAGGCGGCACCAGCAGGAGAGTCATCCAACCAGTCACGCCATTCAGCCACACGATCTGTCTCGGGCCAGCGATATTCGAAGGGATCCAGTCCTGCCTGCTGTAGCTGCTCAACAAGCTCCGGCATACCGCGGAGTCGAAGGAGTTCTTCGCGTGTGCGGTGTGCTTGTGCAAGTGCATAATAATCGGGCGATCTGCCGTCGAATAACATGCGCATTTCCTGAGCCCACATGTACTTGTAAAACATATGTGCCTGATCTGTTGTGCCGGCCATTTTGTGCTGGAAGAACCAGCCCAGTTCGCGATGCAGCATGGCATTGCGAGGATTGTAGCGTAAGCCTCCATCTCGCAGCAGTTCGATGCCATGCCGGACCCAACGCCAACGGTCCTCAGGGCGATCGAACATGACGCTGATGTTGTAGGCTAAATTCCACGCGTGATAGACCCAGCCGGCAGCAAAACGGGGTTGAAGACTGGTGATCCAATCCGCTAATTGCACCATTTCAATGTATTGGCCTTCCAATTGCAACTGGCCTGCACGCATCCAGAGTATGTCGGCAATGATTCCGCTGAAGCCCCCCAAGGCAACGGTGGAAAAAACGATCAGTGGAGGGGCATTTTCGAGCGGTTCTGCATGCGAGAGCTCATGCAGTCTCCGCGATTCGAGCAGCAGAGGATGTAAAGAGCCTGCCATCCATAACACCGATAGCCCGCCAATCAGTAAGGCTGTAAT
>SLBD01000197.1 GCA_007126515.1 Kiritimatiellia bacterium | reverse complement strand
TGGAGACGCTCGGTAGGGCGAGCTCACCGAGCGAGCCGAATGAATTTCCACGAGCCGGATAGATGCCTTCGCCCAGGCCCTTAACACCTTACTTGCCGCACCATTGCTTGGACCGCCAACGGGCAATCCCCATGAACAGGGCGGACAGCAGAATCGATACTCCGAAAGCGGCCAGAAAGGCATCGGCTTCGCGGCCCCAAGCGCCCAGCACAACATACAATCCGGCCACGAAAAAATTGGCAAGACTGGTGACCAGCAGGACAGGCAAGGGTGCCATTCGGGACATGCCAGCAAAGAGCACCGAGGCCTCCGAAAGAATCGGTACCGGACGCATCGCCACCAGCAGCCAGATACCATGTCGCTCGTGGAAACCTTGTAGCCAGTCAAACTCCTGCTTGCCGATGAGGATCTCGGCCGGCCGCGTGGCGAAACGTCCGATCAGGTAACTGACAATGACGGCCCCCGTCAGACCCGTCCAGGCAGCCAGAGTCCCCGCCGTAATGCCCATCAAAATACCGGCGGCTGTACAGACGATACTGGATGGAATCGGCACGACTACATCAATCACGAGCAAAGCCACCACCAGCAAGCCGGTCTGCCAGAGGTTGTCCCGGGAGCGCTCCATCAGCAGCTCGGTCCAGGCCTCCACACGCTCTCCAAATAGCAGGAAAACGACAATCACCACAACAACCACAGTGACCAGTAAGCACATAGAGCGAAACGGAATATTCTTCGGCCCACGCATGGTCGCATCATGCGAATGAATTCATCGGCTGACAACAAAGAATCATCCGGTCGAGCCCTACCCTTCGGGATAATCCAAGGCACCATTATTCCGTCGGCGGCGGTAACGATAAAATCGGCGCAGCATACGAAAGAACTGGAAGGTATCTCGAATGGGTCGAATACAACTGCGCTGTTTGCGATCATAGATCGTTGGCACACGCACAGAGCCGATTCGAATCCCACGATCTGCCAAGTGCAGCAGAAACTCCGATTCAGCAGCGAATCCGGCTGACTCCGAACACAAATAAAGCAACGAGCTTCTGTGGAAGAGACGATACCCACATTGCGAGTCGGGAATATACTGCCCAGTTGCCCGACTAATCAACCAGCTCATCAGCTGATTGGTCCTGCGTCGCAACCATGGCATCTGTCCTCGATCTGCCATGCGATTCCCCAATAAGACGGGAATATGAGTCCGCTCATAGGCACGCAAAAAACGAGGAATCGCGGCCGGGGCATGCTGTCCGTCCGCATCCATCGTCACCAGAAATTCGCAGGGATGTTCCTGAAAATAAGCGATTCCCGTTTTGAGAGCAGCTCCCTTGCCACGATTCACAGAATGACGGAGCACCTTGGCTCCGGCTGTTTCCGCAAGCCGAGCCGTATCATCCGAAGAGCCGTCGTCAACAACAAGGATCCGATCCGCATACTGCTGTGTCTGCTCCAATAACGGTTGAATCGTCTGCGCAGCCTGAAATGCAGGAATCAAGACACACACCTCAGTTGAAGTCGCGGCCATCATCAGGGCTTACCTGTAGGGATTCTCAAATTGAAGGGTCTCCAATTCTTCGCTGCGCATGCTTCTTTGCTCGGCAAAGTCAAATCCCCATACGGGTCGCCCTTCGACAAACAACCAGACCTGTTGACTATCATCGGACCACCGCAGTCGTTCTCGCAAATCAATGCGCAAATCATCGGTCAAGGGCTGCGAATAATGAGCGGTCCGCCAGAACCAACCGTCGCGAATGCGCACGACAAAATGATGCTGCATGTATACGCTGCGATGCAGCCGAGCTGACCGGCTACTATCGGGCGCATCCAATTGCTGGACCAGCCAAGAAGGTGGCACCAAGATTCGAGCGCCAAACCAGAAGGCGACCAAGATCACCAGGACAATAAGCAGCCAACGGGGCACCCAAACGCCCCGCCCCCTGACCATTTGTCGGTAATCCCGAGCCATGGGACTGCTATTCCTCGATCGACTCCTCCACCTCAACATCTTGCGGCGCAGGCCGGGAAAACCAGCCAAGGCGCGAGACATCACGGAAAGATAAAAAGATCATGGCAAAAATTAAGAGGAACCAACACGCGGTCATGATCATTGTCTTGAACCGGGCATTAATTCGACGACGCGTGATCACCTCCCAGAGAGAAAAGACGACATGCCCCCCATCCAAGACCGGAATGGGCAGCAAGTTCAGCACTGCCAAATTGACGTTGAGCAAGCACGTAAACCACAAGGCCATCGCGAAACTATTCTGAACCATGTCCCACAGACTGGACAAAATGAACACAGGTCCAGCCAACGCGCTGGCAGCCATACCCGATGTAGCCGGTGTCACTAGAGCTGCCAACACGCGAAAGATCAGCGTTGAAAATTCCAGCACAGTTTCTAATGGCTTCGGATGAATGACCTCATCGTAATCCACGGCCCAGGGATTAAAACGGATACCGATAATCGCGCGGCCTGCGACTTCGTCAAAGGCCGGGGTGACGAACAATTCCAAGGGCTCTCCATCTCGGCGAACAATGATCGAAACCGTTTCCCCTCCCAAGACGCTGACCATATCGCTCAAGTGAGTCGGGCTGAAAATCTCTTGTCCATTGAGCTCCAAAATTCGGTCGCCGACCTGCAACCCTGCTTCCTCGGCGGCAGAATTCGGCACCAGCTGGGATACCTCAGCATAACTAATGCCAGCCATCCCCCAGACACTCCGCAAACCCATATGCTCATCGCTTGTAGGAATCTCGGCGATGAAGATCTCTCCAGTTTGAGTCTCCACCTCAAGTGTCACTACAGCAGAAAGAGCCGCTGTGACCAGAATATCCTGCCAATTACTGACCGCCTCATCATTCACGGTCAAAATCCGGTGTCCCGGCCGGATGCCCTGCTCGTATTCAACGCTCGCTTCCGCAACAAATCCAACAATGGTATTCCGCTCGCTGGGTTGCGATGGCTTTCCGATCATATAAATGATCCAGGCAATCAGAAAGGCAAGAATGATGTTGCCGATCGCTCCCGCCACAGCCACGGGGATCTTTTTCCAAGGTTCGATATCGGGAATGGGCTCGCCCGACTCACTGGTAGATGGGTCATTGTTGGGGTCCATTTGAGGCAAAGCCACATAGCCGCCAAACGGGATGAGTCCAATCTTATAGAGAATACCGTCCTTCGTCCGGCTCCAGATGGCGGGTCCAAAGCCGATAGCAAAGGCTTCGATCTTCATCCCAAATTTCTTGGCCACCAGAAAGTGACCCAATTCATGAATGAAGATCGTCAACCCGAACAGCAGCATGACGACGACAATTGTATAAAGTCCAAGTAACATAATTTTCCGATCCGTAGCTTGATCCGGCGGCCTACACGCCGGTCAGAAGGATAAATACGTAGAGGACGGGGGCTGCAAATAATAGGCTATCCAAGACATCCATCACACCGCCCATCCCCTTTAACACCGTTCCCGAGTCCTTGAGAGCTGCAGCCCGCTTTAATAGCGACTCAAACAAGTCCCCAAGAATTCCAACAATCGGCAACACGATACCCAGAATTACCGCATGTGCAATAGGGAATGTCACCGGACCTATTTGAGCATCAGCGACCCACCAAAAAATCAAACTGGTTATCAACCCGCCCAGGATCCCTCCCATACAACCTTCCCATGTCTTCGCTGGAGAGATTCGCGGGATCAATTTGTGGCGCCCAATGCTGCATCCGGTAAAGTACGCCGCCATGTCGGTCACCTTGACGATTAAGATCATGTAGAACAGCAAATAGCGGCCATCGCCTTCGTCCCAGCGCAACAGTAATTTCGTATAGAAATTGAGCATCAGCGAGACATAGAGGATGCCCAACAGTGTCGCCCCCAGCTGGTGCAGCGGCTTTGCTGCTTCTTTCTCGGCGCATTGCCTGACAAACACCACCATCACGATCAAGCCCAGCAAAATGACTTCCAATGTCTCGGGCGATGCAGGAAACCACGGTCGATAATACTGCGCCCCTGTCAGCAGGATGAGAGCACCACCGAGAAATACGCCCGTGTGCCGGAAGTTGGGCAATCCGCCCTGATGCATTAGCGAGTAGAACTCCCGCAACATCATCGTCGCTAAGATCGGAATGATCAGAAACACGCCGATCGCAGGCAAAAACAATGCCCCAATCAGCAAGCCGATCATTACGGATCCATTAATGAGACGATGCTTGATCATCCAACATCACCAAATCTACGATGCCGCTTGGAATAGGCCTCAATGGCCGCTTGCAGATGCTCTTCCCGAAAGTCGGGCCATAGAACATCTGTCACATACAACTCCGCATACGACAACTGCCACAAGAGGAAATTGCTGAGCCGCATCTCGCCGCTTGTCCGAATCATCAAGTCGGGATCTGGAACATCCGGGGCGTACAAATGCGCAGCTATGGTTTCATCCGTAATCTGGGCTGGCTTGAGTTCGCCACGTTTGACCTGCTCGGCAATCGCTTTCATGGCATCGACGAGCTCGGCCCGCCCCCCATAGCTCAGGGCCAAAATCAGCTCCCCCTCCGTGTACTGCTGCGTGGCTTTCATCGCCCGCTTCAAACCGCGTTGGATCAGCGCTGGCAAGTCGTTTATCCGGCCGATAATTCGCAACCGGATTTGGTTTTCATGAAGTTCGTTTTCGTTATTTTCCAAAAACGTACGCAACAAGCTCATGAGCCCGCTGATTTCGTCTTTGGGTCGCACCCAGTTCTCCACACTGAAGGCGTAGAGAGTCAAATACTTCACTCCTGCTTCGCGGCAACCGCGGACAATGGCACGAACAGATTCGGCCCCCGCTTCGTGCCCTTTGATTCGAGGCAGTCCTTGGCGCTTGGCCCAGCGACCATTGCCATCCATGATCACCGCGATATGTTGCGGCACGTTCTTGGAATCCACATTCATAGGCTCGGCTTGTAGACGTCCTCAATAACAAATGTGCTATGGCGTTTGGGGCCAACAGAGATAATTCCTGCTCGCACACCCGTCAATTCTTCCAAACGGGCAATGTAATGGCGAGCCTCAATCGGCATATCTTCCAACCGGCTGATTTCCGTGGTCGGAGACATCCACCCCGGCATTTCCTCATAGATTGGTTGACATTGCTCGAGGATCCGGATGGAGGCAGGCACCGACTCGTAACGACGTCCTTCAAACTCATACGCCACACACATCTTGATCACAGGCTGATGATCCAAGACATCGAGTTTTGTCAGCGCCCAAAAATCTATGCCATTGATCATGGCTGCGTAGCGGGCCACCACGGCATCGAACCACCCACATCGTCGCGGCCGTCCGGTGGTGGCGCCAAATTCATTCCCCGCTTTACGCAATCCCTCCCCCGCCTCGTCATGGAGTTCCGTTGGGAACGGTCCTTCACCAACCCGGGTGGTATAGCCCTTGATCACCCCGATGACCCGCTCGATCCGATGCGGAGCAATCCCCGAACCCGTGCAAGCTCCGCCCGCCGTTGCATTCGATGAAGTCACAAACGGATAGGTTCCGTAGTCAATGTCCAGCATGACTCCCTGCGCCCCCTCGAAAAGAATGGATTCTCCGCGCCGATCTGCCTGATTCAGAAGAGTGACCGTGTCGGCAATGTAAGGACTCAGGGCTTTCGCCAGACCGAGAATCTGATCGACACACTCTTCCTCATCAACCGTCGGTGCGCCCAACGAAGACAAGATCCGATTGTTTTCCTGGATGCGATGAGCCAGCATTTCAGGGAAGGCAGCGTCTAGCATATCGCCCATCCGCAAACCAACGCGAGATGCCTTGTCGGCATAGGTGGGTCCGATCCCGCGCTTGGTGGTCCCGATCTTGTCCTTATCGGTGGCTCGACCTTCTCGATACGCATCAATGAGCCGGTGATAGGGCAAAATCATGTGGGCTCGATCACTCACATACAAGCGTCCCTTCGTCACGATGCCCTGTGCTTCCACTTCTTCGATTTCTTTCTGCAGAGCGGCCGGATCAATCACCACACCGTTGCCGATCACACAGGAGCATCCCTCACGCAACATTCCGGAAGGCAGCAAATGAAGGACAAACTTCTGATCACCGATTTCAACGGTATGCCCCGCATTATTACCACCTTGATAGCGCACCACCCATTGGTGTTCAGTGGTGATCACGTCGATGATCTTTCCTTTTCCTTCGTCCCCCCATTGGGAGCCAATCAAAATGGTATTTGCCATGAAGTCAAACTCGCTCGTTGAAGTATACACTGCCCTCCCCCAAACACAGTCGAGGAGGCCGTTCTCGTTAACGGGCAGAGCCTAGGCAAACGCCTCAGTGCGGTCAAGCCCAAGTCCAGGGCAGACGCATCTAAATTCTGATATTTGTCCATTTCTGGCTCCGTCAGGATGGGAACAGTCATCCTTGCCTGTTCCTTCTGAGCAAATCGGATGAAAAAGGCAGAAACATTTTACATG
>SLBD01000148.1 GCA_007126515.1 Kiritimatiellia bacterium | reverse complement strand
GGATATTCGATTGCGTCCACTGAAATTTCGCAATTACTGAATCGCGCTCGGCAACCCTTTAATGTCAATTACATGGCTCAAGTTGCGGCTTTGGCGGCGTTGGAAGATGAGGCGCATTTACAGGCGACGCGCACCATGACCACGGATGGCTTGCAGCAACTTGGCCGAGCGCTCGAAGCCGATGGCATTGAGTACGTGCCCTCCTGCGTCAACTTACTACTGGTTAAGGTTGGAGAGGGTCGCCACGTATTTCAACAGTTGCAACAGCAACAAGTGATTGTCCGTCCTATGGATGGATACGGCTTGCCGGAATATATTCGGGTGACCGTCGGTACCGCAGCAGAAAACGAGCGGTTCCTGAACGCTTTGCGCAAGGTGTTGGGATCGGCCAGCGGAAAATGACAGAACCATCAGAATAAAATAGTAAATCAAGAGGTAGGGCGAGCTCACCGAGCGAGCCGCGGCGGGCGAGGGACCGCCCGCCCTACCCTCACTGCATTCAGAATAAATCGCAAGTGATATAGGCTCGCTAAAGGAAATGTGCAAGGTATGGAACGAATTGCTATCATGGGATTGGGGCTGATGGGAGGCTCCCTGGGACTGGCGCTGAAACAGCGACAGCTGGCCAGGTCCATCCATGTCTACGCCCGCCGCGAAGCGACTCGGCAAGCAGCCCTTGAGCGGGGCATTGCCGATGCCGTCTTTGCCAATCCTGCCGAGGCCGTGCAGGGTGCGGAATTGGTGATCTATTGCACGCCGATTTTAACAATCCCAAATCTCGTCGCGGAATCGCGACCGGGCTTGAAGTCAGGGGCCTTGCTCACCGATGTCGGCAGCACGAAAGCAGAGCTCGCCCAGCACATTGATTCCGTGCTCGGCGACACGGATGCGGTGTTCATTGGCAGCCATCCCGTGGCGGGATCAGAGCAGACCGGAGTCGAAGCGGCTCAAGCCGACTTATACGAAGGCGCTCGGGTCGTCGTCACCCCAACCCAAGAATCTCCGGCCAAAGCCGTTCAGCAGGTCGCCGATTTCTGGAGGCAGGTTGGGGCGTTGGTGTCGGTGATCTCAGCCGTCGAGCATGACCGACTGATGGCGCGAACTAGTCATCTCCCCCATTTATTGGCATCGCTATTGGCCGTGACAATCGGCCGAGGCGACGAATCGGCTGCTGTCGGCCCCTTTTGTGGGACAGGATTCCGCGACACCAGTCGGGTGGCGGATGGATCGCCCGATGTATGGCATGATATCGTCAGCACCAATGCCCCAGCCATCACTGAAGAGTTGCGGCAATTGAGGGATCAATTGGATATGCTTATCCGATGGACAGATGCCGGTGAATTTGATCGAATCAAGAAGTTTTTAGCAGCGGGGCGTGATTGTCGGCGGGCATTGTTGGCCGCCAGCCCTGTGGAGTAGAATGACCATGTTGTCGATGTATAAACCAGATACTGCAACCGTACATCCGTGCGGGAAGTTGTCCGGGAGCTTAGCGGTTCCCGGCGATAAAAGCATTTCGCATCGCGTCGGCATGCTGGCTTCGATCTCTGCCGGTATTTCCCGAGTGCAGGGCTACTTAAACAGCTCGGATTGCGTCGGCCTGCTGCGGGCCATGGAGGCCCTGGGGGCCTGTACCATGCGATCCAAGGACGATGGATTTGCTATCCATGGCACGGGCAAAAAGATTTTAGAACCTTCGGGCGCCTTGGATTTGGGAAATTCCGGCACGGCCATGCGATTGCTGACCGGATTGCTGTCAGGCTTTTCAACGCCCGTCACCCTCTCGGGCGATGAATCGCTCCGCTCCCGCCCGATGAGGCGGATTGAAGAGCCGCTGCGACGGATGGGGGCGCGGATTCAATTGACCGGCGAGCGCGGGTGCGCTCCCTTGCGCGTCAATGGTGGCAACCTGAAGGCGATCGAGTATGAAATGCCGATGGCCTCCGCGCAGGTCAAATCAGCAATCATGCTTGCGGCTCTCTTTGCCAAAGGAACCACCACAATCATCGAGCCTGCGCCAACGCGAGATCACACGGAACAAGTGCTCCGCATGCTGGGCTTGCCCGTGCGCGTCGATGGACTGACCATCTCTGTAGAAGGATTTGGTCCGGAGGGGCCGCCCCTTAAAGCTCGGAGCTGGTCCATTCCAGGCGATATTTCCTCGGCTGCCTTTTGGTTGGTCGCTGTGGCTGCGAATCGCCGTAGTTCTGTGACCATTCGCGGAGTGGGATTGAATCCGCGGCGGACCGCTATTTTGGGCGTACTGGAGCGCATGGGAGCCAAACTCAAGGTTCATATGGACAAGAACGCCCGAGACGGAGAGCCTGTGGGCGAAGTACGCGTCTCCGGGACGAGGTTGAAGGGCACCGTGATTGGCGGCGAAGAGATCCCCAACTTGATCGACGAAATTCCCATTCTCGCTGTGGCGGGGGCCCTGGCTGAAGGTGAGACCGTGATTAAGGATGCAGCGGAATTGCGGGTCAAGGAATCAGATCGAATCCAGTCTATCTGCCAGAGTCTGACGGCGCTCGGGGTGGAATGCGAAGAAATGGAAGACGGCATGCGTATTGTCGGCCCAGCCACAATTCATGCGCCTCGGAAACCGTTACCCAGTTTCGGAGATCATCGGATCGCGATGTCACTGGCCGTTCTGGGCATGTTTGCGGACGAACCGCTCACCATTCGTGGGGTCGAGTGTATTGAAACATCGTATCCCGGTTTTTGGGATCATTTGAAAGGACTAGGGGGGCATGTCGAACAATACTGAATCTTTTGTGGTGGCCATTGACGGCCCATCGGCCTCTGGAAAATCAACGGTCTCCCGCGAAGCGGCTCGGAAACTTCAGGTGATGTATGTCGATTCAGGGGCCATGTACCGGGGAATGACTTGGAAAGCCGTTCGCGAGGGCGTTGACGTCACCGATGCCGATGCCGTCATCGAGCTGATGGCATCCACGGAATGGGAGTTCTTTATTGAAGATCTGGTGCTTAAATTTACGATTGATGGAGAAGATCCCACCGATCATTTGCGGTCCGAACCAGTTCGTGAGCGAGTCGCGAACATCGCGGTGATCCCCGAAGTGCGAGTTTTTATGGTGGATCGCTTACGCGAGACAGCAGAGTTCGGCCCTTTGGTAATGGAAGGCCGGGATATCGGATCTGTCGTCTTTCCGGATGCGCGCTTCAAATACTACCTCGATGCGGATCCCGAAGAACGGGCACGACGTCGGGCACTGGAATTACAAGAAACCGAAGGGTCGGGCGATGTCGAACAAGTCCTGTCGTCCTTGGCGCGTCGCGACAAAATTGACAGCACCCGCAAGACGGCCCCCTTACAGATTCCGCTGGGCGCCAAGGTTATCAACACGACCGGCATGACCATTGACGAAGTCGTTGACTTGATTGTCTCTGAAGTGAATGCGGAGCGAGCGACTTCGTCCGTATCGTGAAGACCGACCGATGAAGCGAGAACTCGGACACCCCTTGTATTGGTTAGCGCGAGGCCTGCTCAAACTGATGGCGCTGATCTGGTTGCGATTTGAGTCGCATCACAGTGAACGCGTACCGCACTCCGGCGGCTGCATACTGACCCCTAATCACGCCAGCTTTCTTGATCCGCCGCTGGTCGGCGGTGGCATTCGGCATCGCGTGGTCCACTTTATGGCTCGAGACACATTGTTTCGAATTCCGTTGATGGGCTGGGCCTACAGAAAGATTGGAACGATTGCCATCGACCGCACCAAAGGAGATCTTGCGGCATTACGGAGTGCCATTCAAATTCTGAAGAGCGGCAAAGTGGTTTGTTTATTCCCCGAGGGAACTCGCACCCTGACGGGTGAATTACAGGAACCCAAAGGTGGTGTCGGCTTTTTGATTGCCAAAGCGGGCGTGCCCGTGGTCCCCGTCTATTTGGATGGTACGTACCGCGCCTGGCCGAAAGGCGCAAAATGGATCCGGCCTGTCAAAGTTCGCATCTTCTATGGAGAACCGATTCAACCAGAAGAATTCGGGATCAGTGAAAAAGGCAAAACAGATTACGATCAAGTCGTACAGTTAGTGATGCGACGAATTGCCGATTTGAAAGCGGAAGCTGAGGCATTGCATACGAGTTCTTGACGATTTGCATTCCGAGTTGTTCAAAAGGGACATTTTTGGCATACTGGGCTGATTATAAATCAAGACTCATATCAGTTCTTCAGGAGTAAGAGATTTGATGAAGAAATGCTTTGGACATGAAAAACTTGATGTCTACCGGGAATCTATACGGTTTATTGCCTGGGTTGATGAATTGCTGGCAGAGGCTCCGAATCGTCTCGCTGTCCACGATCAGCTAGACAAGGCTTCGACCGCCATCCCGCTCAATATTGCCATTGGGCGTGGCAAATTTAACCCGTCGGATCGTGCTCACTTTTTTGTTATCGCCCACGATGCTGCCCTTGAATGCGCCGCATGCCTGGATGTGCTGCGAGCCAAGCATCGGATCAAGTCCGCTGAAGAGGGTAAGTCGTGCATAGCCGATATCGTCTCTCTCCTCGAAAATTTGATCAACAAGCGAACGACTTACCGAAGCGATAACGATGTGGGCGCATTCGGTCTGTAGGATTGGTGAATACGATTGACTATAATGACGGGGAAGACACGTTCTATCGCAACAACAGCTAAACGGTTTCGATCTGAAAGGAAGATACCGCGCCTTTCCACAGGGGCATTGCTCTTGGGCTTCATGGTCCTGCTGGCGGGATGCTCTCGACCGGCGGATGAAGTCACACAACTGCGCGATGCCTCCGGAATCCCCATCTATACCTACGAGGTTGTCCAGACGTTTCCCCATGACACTCGCGCCTTCACACAAGGTTTACAGGTCTACGATGGCATCCTCTATGAAAGCACGGGCCTACACGGCGAGTCATCATTACGGCGCGTGGATCTAGAAACGGGTCGAGTTGAGAAAAGAATCAACTTGCCTCGTCGGTATTTTGGCGAAGGAATTGCTGTGGTCGAAGACCGGATCTTCATGCTGACGTGGCAGGAACAGACTGGCTTCATTTTTGATCGACACACCTTTGAGCGCATCGGCGATTTTTCTTACGAAGGCGAAGGCTGGGGATTGGCATTCGATGGCACCCATCTAATCATGAGCGACGGCACACCAGTCCTCCGCTTTCTGGACGTGGAGACGCAAGAAGTTGTACGCACTCAGGAAATCCGTGCCGGCGAACTACCGTTGCGCAACATCAACGAATTGGCCTGGATTCGCGGCGAGCTTTGGGCCAACATTTTCATGACCGATTTCATCGCCCGGATTGATATTGAACAAGGCAAGGTGATCGGCTGGATTGACGGCACAGGCATCTTGCCTCGGGAAGCCATCACTGGCCGGGTCGACGTGATGAATGGAATTGCGTACAATGTTGTTGAAAGCCGAATCTTCGTAACCGGGAAATTGTGGCCTCTACTGTTTGAGATCCGTGTGGTTCCCAAACAGGCGGCTGTTCAATCACCGGCAACAGAGCTTGTATGTGCAGCTTAAAATGGTATGAGCAACAACTTAGCTGCCACCGTTGGAGTCTAGTGCAAAAAAGCGACAATAAACTGTAGCCGGGCACGCTGGGTCCGGCAGGACGCGCCCATCGTTCGCGTCTACAGATATGGTTCAGGTTAAGAAACTCATATAACATGTATAGAAAGGATAACCCCATGGCATCCATTTTTACTCGCATTGTCCAAGGCGAAATCCCCTGCCATAAGCTGGCAGAAAATGATCAGTTTCTGGCCTTTCTCGATGTCCGCCCGATTCGTGCCGGACATGCGCTGGTTATCCCCAAAGAGGAAGTCGACTACTTATTTGATCTCGATGACGAGCGGCTCGGAGGCATCATGCAATTTGCCAAACCCGTCGCTAAGGCAATTGAAAAGGTCGTGCCCTGTAAGCGAATCGGCGTGGTGGTCATTGGCTTAGAAGTGCCACATGCGCATGTGCATCTGGTGCCGATTCAACAAATCAGTGACATCAACTTTGCTCTGGCCAAACCCGCTGCCCCAGACGAACTGGAAACACTGGCAGCATCCATCCGCGAGGCGATGGTGTGATATCACAATATCAGGCGTACCTGCTCGCACTGACAATCGGAGCATGGGTATCGATCCACTCTGCACGTGCCTACAATGTCGCAGATTACGAGGAAGATGCCGGGATCAGTTTCGCTGGTTTTCGATCCATGGATGGAGATATCTATGGAGCAGGCTTTGAGTCGGGCGTATGGCTTACAGGAACGCCACTATTTGGCGAACTATTCGGACATTGGCTATCGAATGCCAAGCAAGACGGCAACTATTACAGCGCGGGAATGACACTCCGGTTGATGCCGAGAACCCAATTGGCTCCATTCATCGGCGGGGGCGGAAGCTACAATGGATTGACATCGAATCGCAATCGGGGCTCCAGCATATCCCGGTT
>SLBD01000002.1 GCA_007126515.1 Kiritimatiellia bacterium | reverse complement strand
GGCATGCAAGCTGTATTTAAGGAGGTCTTCCCCATCGAGAGTTACGATGGCCAGTACACCTTGGATTTCGTTAAATATGAAATTCAGCCGCCCAAGATGGATGCGCTCGAGTGCGTTCGTGAGGCTCAGTCTTTTGCGGCCCCGTTGTACATCACTTTGCGTTTGCGAGATGGCGAAGAAGTCCGCGAAGAGGAAGTCTACCTGGGTGAAATCCCGCTGATGACCGACACTGGCTCCTTTGTGATCAATGGAGCTGAGCGTGTGGTGGTCAGTCAGTTGCACCGTTCACCGGGGATTTGCTATGAACAGTCGATTCATGCGAATGGATCGGTGCTGTACTCATTCCGAATCATTCCGGATCGCGGATCTTGGGTGGAAGTGCAATTTGACACCTCGGACCTCATCTATATGTACTTGGACCGCCAGCGTCGCCGCCGAAAATTCTTGGCATCGACTCTGCTGCGGGCTTTTGGGTACAGTACGGATGATGATCTGCTCGGATTGTACTATCAATTCGAGACGTTAAAGCTCAAAGACACGCTGACCGATGATCAAATGGATCATCGAGTGACGCGTGCGGATGTGATTGACGGCGATTCGCAGTCGATTCTGGCCCGCAAATACGAGCCGATTACACGCGAGTTGATCAAGCAAATGAAGGCGGCTGGCTTCTCGAAGCTGGAAGTCGTCAACGTTTCTTGGGACGAAGGAATCTTTCTGAAAAGTGTCCAAAAGGACCCGTCGAGTTCGACGGAGGAAGCCCTCAAAGACATTTATCAAAAGTTGCGTCCGGGTGATCCGGCCACCGTGTCCAATGCCAAGCAGTTGATCAAACGGACCTTTTTCGATGCCCGCCGGTACGATCTGGGCCGCGTCGGTCGATACAAGATCTTGCAGAAGCTGGGTCTCGACAAAAACAACGAGTCGCGGACGCTGGAAGAAGCTGATATTATTGCGGCCTTCAAGTATCTGATCAGCCTGCGGATTGGGGAAGGGTCGATTGATGATATCGATCACTTGGGCAGCCGTCGAATTCGAACGGTCGGTGAACTGTTGGAGAACCAGTGCCGCGTTGGCTTGGCCCGGACAGAGCGTTTGGTGAAAGAACGGATGACCATCTTTGATGCCACCGTTGAAAAGCTGACACCTCAGAAGCTGATCAATCCCAAGGCCCTGTCTGCCGTCATCAAGGATTTCTTTGGACGGAGTCAGTTGTGCCAGTTCATGGATCAAACAAATCCGTTGTCCGAACTGACGCACAAGCGTCGTTTAAGCGCCTTGGGGCCAGGCGGCCTGAGCCGTGAGCGAGCTGGATTTGAAGTTCGCGACGTTCATTCCAGTCATTATGGCCGAATCTGTCCGATCGAAACACCGGAAGGTCCGAACATCGGGTTGATTTCTTCACTGAGTTCGTACGCGCGAGTGAACGAGTTTGGTTTTATCGAAACACCTTATCGACGCGCGATTGATGGTCGGGTTACAGACGAAGTGCTGTACTTGAGCGCGGATGACGAAGAAAAATACGTCATTGCGCAGGCCAATGCGCCCCTGAAGGAAAATGGAGAGTTTGTCCGGGATACCGTTCTGGTCCGGTATCGTGGTGATTTCCTGGAAGTTCCGAAGGATCGCGTTGATTTCATGGATGTCTCGCCGAAACAACTCGTCAGTGTGGCAGCGGGCTTGATCCCCTTCCTCGAACACGACGATGCCAACCGAGCCTTGATGGGTTCCAACATGATGCGTCAGTCGGTGCCGCTGATGATTTCCGAACGCCCCTATGTGGCGACGGGAATGGAAGCAAAGGTGGCGCGGGATTCCGGCGTACTCATCTTGGCCAAGGATTCTGGAAAAGTTGCGAAAGTCAGTGCCGATCAAATTCTTGTCTCGAAGACGGGTGAGGTTCCGAATAAGAAGACACCCGTCACCGAGTACAACAAGTATGAGTTACGGAAATTCATGCGTTCCAACGCGGGCACATGCTTCAATCAGAAGCCGCTGGTGCAGGTGGGGCAAAAGGTCAAAAAGGGCGATGTCCTGGCTGATGGACCCGCAACCGACGAAGGTGAATTGGCATTGGGGCGGAATGTGCTGGTCGCTTTCATGCCCTGGTGCGGATACAATTTTGAGGACGCGATTCTGATTAGCGAAAAACTCGTCAAGGACGACTACTACACGTCCATCCACATTGAAGAGTTTGAGTGCGGGGCCCGCGATACGAAGCTGGGTCCGGAAGAAATTACCCGCGATATTCCGAATGTCGGCGATGAAGCGCTGAAGAATCTCGATTCGGGCGGTGTGATTCGCGTCGGCGCTGAGGTCAAACCGGGCGATATTCTCGTTGGTAAGATCACGCCGAAGAGCGAAACCGAATTGGCCCCGGAAGAGCGCTTGTTGCGGGCGATCTTTGGCGAGAAAGCTGCGGACGTGCGCGATACGAGTCTGACCGTACCAAGCGGAGTTGATGGCATCGTCATGGATGTGAAGGTATCGTCGAAGAATCCCGTGCAGAAATCTACGATGTCTGCGAATGAAAAGCGGAAACAAGCCAAGCAAATCAGCGACGACTATAAAGAGCGCAAACAGCAGTTGCATGATGATTTGACCGAAGCCATGAGCAACATCTTGTTGGGTGAAAAAATCCCGTTGGATGTGGTGGATGTGGAAACGGGAGAAATCATCATTCCTGCGAATCGCAAGATCACCAAGACCTTGCTGCGCAAGTTGGCTGCGGCCCATGATCATATTGAGATCGACCCGAGTCCGATTCAAATTAAGATCACTGGAATCATCAACGAATTCAGTGCGAAATTTGCTGAATTGGAAGAGGAAAATGAGCGCTCTGTGGAGCGGCTGGAAACTGGTGATGAAATTGACCAGGGCATTATCAAGCAGGTCAAAGTCTATGTGGCCAGCAAGCGGAAGCTCGCCGTCGGCGATAAGATGGCCGGCCGACATGGTAACAAGGGCGTGATCGCCCGCGTGATGCCGGAAGCCGATATGCCATTCCTGCCGGATGGAACGCCGGTGGAAATCGTTTTGAATCCGTTGGGCGTGCCTTCGCGTATGAATGTCGGTCAGGTGTTGGAAACCCATCTGGGTTGGGCTTGTGAAAAATTAGGCATTCATGCGGCGACCCCTGTCTTCGACGGTATTACGGAAGAGCGCGTGTGGGAGATGATGAAAGAAGCCGGGTTGCCGGAGCGCGGAAAGTCCGTATTGTATGATGGGCGGACCGGCGAGCCGTTTGATCAAGAAGTCGTCGTTGGCAAGATTTACATGTTGAAACTGCACCACTTGGTCAGCGACAAGATTCATGCCCGCGCCGTTGGACCGTACTCCTTGGTAACCCAGCAGCCGTTGGGGGGTAAGGCGCAGTACGGTGGACAGCGATTTGGTGAGATGGAAGTATGGGCGATGGAAGCGTATGGCGCCGCCTATGCCTTGCAAGAGTTGTTGACGGTGAAGAGTGATGACTTGCAAGGCCGCACCCAGATCTATGAATCCATTGTGAAGGGTGAGAACACGTTGGAGGCCGGTGTGCCGGAATCGTTCAACGTGCTATTGAAAGAAATGCAGAGCCTGGTGTTGGATATGCGTATCCACAGAGGTGAAGAGTAGGCGATTCGAGTACGGCAACCACGCGATTGAATAACTGGAGGGTACCCCATTGGAACACAGCGATGCGGCAAACATTTTAGGCGTTGAGTCTGAGTCAGGATTTGATTACGCCAGCATCACGCTGGCTTCTCCCGAGACCGTGCGATCATGGTCGTATGGCGAAGTCAAAAATCCGGAGACGATTAATTACCGAACGTTCAAACCCGAAAAAGGTGGTTTGTTCTGTGAACGGATTTTTGGTCCGACCAAGGATTGGGAGTGTGCGTGCGGTAAGTACAAGCGGATCAAGCACAAAGGTGTGATCTGCGACCGCTGCGGCGTGGAGGTGACTCTGGCCCGCGTGCGCCGTGAACGGATGGGCCATATCGAGCTGGCTGTCCCGGTTTCCCATATTTGGTTCTTCAAGTGCACGCCGAGCCGCATGGGCTTGGTCTTGGACATGACGGCCCGCTCGTTGGAGCGCGTGCTCTACTATGAGGACTATATCGTTGTCGATCCGGGTGATACGCCACTGCAGAAGAAGCAGTTACTCAGCGAGCTGGAGTATCGGGAAGCCCAAGATAAATTCGGGGATTCGTTTGTCGCCAAAATGGGCGCAGACGGTGTTGCTGAATTGATGAAGGAAATCGATCTCGAGAAGGAATTGGCGGATATCGATACCGAGATGGAAGGGACGCGAAGCAAGCAGACCAAGACGAAGCTGACCAAGCGAATCAAAGTGTTGGAAGGCTTCCGTGGCAGCAAGACCCGTCCGGAGTGGATGATTTTGGAAGTGCTGCCGGTAATTCCGCCGGATCTGCGTCCGCTCGTGCCGTTGGAAGGCGGTCGATTTGCCACCTCGGACTTGAATGATTTATATCGGCGGGTGATCAATCGAAACAATCGATTGCGAAATCTGTTGCAGTTGAAGACGCCAGACGTAATTATTCGTAATGAAAAGCGGATGTTGCAGGAAGCGGTGGATGCCCTATTCGATAATGGTCGACATGGTCGTGCTGTAACAGGTGCCGGAAATCGCCCGTTGAAGTCGTTGAGCGACATGTTGAAAGGCAAGCAAGGTCGTTTTCGTCAGAACCTGCTCGGGAAGCGCGTTGATTATTCCGGTCGTTCAGTGATCGTCATCGGTCCGGAACTGGAAATGCACCAGTGTGGTTTGCCGAAGAAGATGGCGTTGGTCTTGTTCGAGCCGTTCATCATCCGGCGGTTAAAAGAGCTCGGTGTAGTGCACACCGTGCGCAGCGCCAAGAAGATGATTGAGCGCGAGGCGGATGAAGTGTGGGATATCCTTGAGGAAGTCACGCACGGTCATACGGTGATGCTGAATCGGGCTCCGACCTTGCACCGCTTGGGCATCCAGGCATTTGAACCTGCCTTGATTGAAGGGGAAGCCATCCGCGTCCATCCGTTGGTGTGTACGGCTTACAACGCCGACTTTGACGGCGATCAAATGGCTGTGCACGTGCCGCTTTCGGTGGAAGCGCAAATGGAGTCGCGCTTGCTGATGCTGGCGCCGAACAACATCTTTTCACCGTCCAGTGGTCGTCCCATTACGACACCTTCTCAAGACATTGCGTTGGGCGTTTATTATTTGACGACCGAGTCCCAAAAGGATCGTATCGCTAGTCGGAAGCGCAGCGACAAGAGTCAATCCGAACCAGAGAGTCTGCCGATTTTGGTCGACGCAGCAGAAGTCAATACTGCGTTTACGGAAGGCGCATTGGGGCTGCATGATCGGATCCGATTCAAGAACCCTGATTTTGGCCGCGATACGTTGCACGGTGATAAAGAAAAGAGTGTCATCACCACCACGGTGGGACGGGTGATTTTTAATGAGATCTGGCCGGAACAGATGGGCTTCGTCAACATGATTGTTGGCAAGAAGGCCATGGAGCGCTTGATCGAAGAGTGTTATCGGGTGTCCGGACAAAATGAGACGGTAAAAATGCTGGATCGCTTGAAGACCCTGGGCTTTGAGCACGCCACTTTGGCAGGAATTTCCGTTGGGATCGGGGACATGGTCATTCCCCCGGAGAAGAATGAAATTGTCGATCATGCTCGTCAAACCATCGCCGATGTGGAAGCGCAGTATCGGAAGGGAATTATTACCGATGGTGAGCGCTACAATAAGATCATCGATATTTGGACGCATGCGACAGACGAGATTTCCAACGTCATGTATCGCAAGATGGAATACAATGATAACCGCGAGCATCTGAATCCGATCTTCATTATGGTGGATTCCGGGGCGCGAGGATCTAAACAGCAGATTCGTCAGCTGGCGGGTATGCGTGGTTTGATGGCACGTCCATCAGGCGAAATTATTGAACGCCCGATTCTCTCGAACTTCCGCGAGGGATTGAGTGTGCTGGAGTACTTTATTAGTACGCACGGCGCTCGAAAAGGGTTGGCCGATACAGCATTAAAGACGGCGGACTCCGGGTATTTGACGCGTAAGCTAGTCGACGTGTCTCAAGATATTATCGTCTATGAGCAAGACTGCCATACGTTGAATGGCATTGAAATTAAGCCGATCTATGAAGGCGATGAAGAGTTGGTGCCACTGGCATCCCGCATCGTGGGACGGACTGCGCTGGATGATATCCGTGATCCTTTAACCAAGGATATCATCGTAGCGGCGGGTCAAGAGATTGATGAGAAAGCTGCGGCTTTGATTGGCAAGGCTGGATTTGAATCTCTGCGAATTCGCAGCATCTTGACGTGCGAGACAAGGCATGGCTGCTGCGCCAAGTGTTACGGGCGTAATCCGGCAACGGGCCAGTTGGTGGCTTTGGGTGAACCCGTCGGCATTATCGCTGCTCAGTCCATTGGTGAGCCGGGCACACAGCTGACGATGCGGACGTTCCATATTGGTGGTACTGCGAGTTCGGTCTTTAAGCAGCCCCAGATTATTTCGAAGCACAATGGTATCATTCATCACCACGAGCTGCGTACGGTGGCGGCGTTGGATGGTAGCTTGATTGCTCTGAATAAGAACGGCGTGATCGGCATTTATGATGATGAGGGTCGCGAGTTGGAGCGTCACACGATTGTCATTGGCGCTGTCATTTCTGTTGCTGACGGGGGCCGTGTTAAGAAGGGCGAAAGCTTTGTTAAATGGGATCCGTACAACGTCCCGATTTTGGCTGAGCATCGGGGTGTAGTCGAATTCCATGACTTCATCGAAGGCATCACGGTCCGCCGCGAGATGGATGAGTCGACGGGCTTGGAAGGCACAGTCGTCATGGAGCACAAGGAAGATCTCCATCCCCAGATCGTGATCAAGAATCCGGAAACCAAGGAAGTCATCCACTACTACTCAATCCCGTCTGGCGCTCACGTCATGGTGACGGCAGGTAGCGAGGTGCCGGCCGGTTCATTGTTGGCCAAAACGCCGCGGAAGGTTTCGCGAACCAAAGATATTACGGGCGGTTTGCCGCGTGTGGCAGAGTTGTTCGAGGCTCGACGTCCCAAAGATGCCGCCGAGATCGCGAAGATCGATGGTATTGTTGAGTTCGGGGGCATTGCCCGCGGTAAGCGACGGATTTTGGTCCGTGACACGGTAACCAATGAAGAGGAAGAGCACTTGGTGCCCATGGGACGCCACATTGTGGTCTTCCAGGGTGATCATGTCTCGAAAGGGCAGCAATTGACTGAAGGGCCCGTTGTACCTCAGGAAATTCTGGATGTCTGCGGTCCGCAGGAATTGCAGGAGCACTTGGTGAATGAAGTCCAGCAGGTCTATCGCTTGCAGGGTGTGGAAATCAATGACAAGCACATTGAAATCATTGTCCATCAGATGCTCCGCAAAGTGAGAATTACTGAGCCTGGGGATACCCGCTTTATTTGGGGCGAGCAGGTCGAGCGCTATCAGTTCCAGGAAGAGAATCAAAAAGCGATGGCCGAAGGCAAGCGTCCGGCTGAGGCGACTCCTGTGTTGCTGGGAATCACCAAGGCGGCTTTGGAAACAGAGAGTTTCATTTCGGCTGCATCCTTCCAAGATACGACGCGCGTCCTTACAGATGCTGCGGCGCTGGGACGGATTGATAATCTGCGTGGCTTTAAAGAAAATGTTATCATGGGCCATCTGATTCCTGCGGGTACGGGCTTCAACATGTACCGGAACATTCGCTTGGTACCGATGGCGGAGCCGATTAGCGCGGAGGAGTTATTGGGAGACACATTCTTGGAAGAGAAAACCTCCTGATCCCCCCAAACGAATATTTTGGAAAAGAACGGTTGTACTGAAGTGGCACTGTCTGATAGATTCTGCGCCCTTCTGTGTGAATAGAAAGAGTGAGTGTATATGCCGACAATTAACCAATTAGTGAACAAGGGGCGCAGCCCTTTGAAAAAGAAAAACAAAGCGCCAGCGCTTTCACAATGTCCGCAGCGCCGCGGTGTGTGCTTGCAAGTCAAGACACAGACGCCGAAAAAGCCGAACTCTGCTTTGCGGAAAGTGGCGCGTGTACGTTTGACGAACGGCTATGAAGTGACGGCCTACATTCCTGGTGAAGGTCACAACCTCCAAGAGCATAGCATGGTGCTTGTGCGTGGCGGCCGTGTGAAGGATTTGCCGGGTGTGCGCTATCATATTGTTCGCGGGGCCTTGGATAGCCTCGGGGTTGATGGCCGTAAGCGGGGTCGTTCGAAGTATGGGGCCAAGACGCCCAAGACATAAGGAAGTAAGATCATGGCAAGAAGACGCAGTGCAGTAAAGCGATCGGTGCAGCGCGATGTGCGCTACCAGAGCCCGTTGATTGGCCGATTTGTGGCTCATATGATGAGCAGTGGCAAGAAGTCGACGGCGCAGCGAATTATTTATACGGCCCTCGATGAAATTCAGCAGGAAACCAATGAGGATCCGCTGCAATTCGTGGAGCGGGCGTTGGACAATGTCCGCCCGCGCTTGGAAGTAAAATCCCGTCGTGTTGGCGGGGCGACCTATCAAGTTCCGATCGAAGTGAGCGATGAGCGTCAAATTGCTTTGGCGTTGCGCTGGGTGATTCAGTATTCCCGGGCTCGGAAAGGAGTCCCGATGGCCAAAGCACTGGCCATGGAATTAATGGATGCCTACAAGAATCAAGGCGCTTCCGTGAAGAAGCGTGAAGATACCTTCAAGATGGCTCAGGCCAATCGCGCCTTTGCCCACTACCGGTGGTAAGGATTCCCTTGAAGAGACGATGGCACACGTGCTGGACAAGCCTAACCAATCCAACTCGGATTCTGCCGACCTGCTGGAAGCAGCAGGGCGTAGCCATCCTCTGTCCTTGATTCGAAACATCGGCATCATGGCCCACATTGATGCCGGAAAGACCACCACCAGCGAGCGCATGCTCTTCTACAGTGGTCGTGTACACAAAATCGGCGAGGTCGATGATGGCACGGCTGTGATGGATTGGATGGAGCAGGAGCAAGAGCGCGGCATTACGATTGTCAGTGCCGCGACGACGTTCCCTTGGCAAGGACATCAGATCAACATGATCGATACTCCCGGCCACGTCGATTTCACTGTTGAAGTAGAGCGATCTTTGCGCATTCTCGACGGGGCCGTGGGGGTCTTCTGTGGTGTTGCTGGGGTCCAGCCTCAATCCGAAACCGTCTGGCGGCAAGCGCGCCGTTACAAGATCCCGTGTCTGGCGTTCATCAACAAGATGGATCGGAAAGGGGCCAATTTTTTGGCCGCCGTGCAGAGTATTCGGGAGAAGCTGGCCGTGCCGGCGGTTCCGATTCAGCTTCCGATTGGCGCGGAAGATGATTTCCGTGGCGTGATTGATTTGATTCGGATGCAATCCCTGATGTTTGATGAATCGACATCAGGCGTGACGGTTGATGTCGGCCCGGTTCCGGACTCGATCATGGATGAGGCTCAGACGGCGCGGGCGACGTTGATTGAGGCTGTCGCCGAGCGCGATGAAGCGGTGTTGGAATCCTACATGGAAAACAGCAATGTGCCGGAAGAGGAATTGATTGCAGGATTGCGGCGCGCGACATTGTCGTTGACGATTGTTCCTGTGTTGTGCGGTTCCTCGCTGAAGAATAAAGGCATTCAGCCTTTGTTGGATGCCGTCACAGCCTATTTGCCTTCGCCGCTGGATGTTCCGGCGATTGTGGGGTTGAATCCGAAAGATGAAGCGCGATCAGAGCGTCGTGCTGGCGACTTTGAACCGTTGAGTGCTCTGGCATTCAAGATCGCGCATGACTCGTATGTTGGGAAATTGCACTTTGTGCGCGTTTATTCCGGTGTTCTTAAGAAGGGGATGAACGTGTTCAACCCACGCGTCAGTAAACGGGAGCGGGTCGGACGAATTGTTCGTTTGCATGCGAATAACCGTGAAGATTGCGACGCGTTGTTCTCTGGTGAAATCGGGGGCTTGGTCGGATTGAAATCGTCAGTGACGGGCGACACATTATGCGCGGAAAACAGTCCGATCCTGTTGGAGGCCATTGAATTTCCCGAGCCGGTGATTTCAATGGCTGTTGAGCCGAAGTCTCAGGCCGACAAGGATTCTTTGAAAAATGCTCTGCAAGCATTGGCGGAGGAAGATCCGACGTTTAAAATTTCCATGAATGCCGATACAGGCCAGACGCTGATTAGCGGAATGGGTGAATTGCATTTGGAAATTATCAAGGATCGTTTGTTTCGGGAATTTAAGGTTCGAGCCAATGCTGGAAGGCCAATGGTGGCCTATCGCGAGGGGATTTTGAACCCTGGAGAAGGAAATTTCACTTTTGAGCGAGAAATTGGTGGACACGGACAGTATGGTCATGTGATAGTGCGCGTCGCTCCGAGTGCCAGAGGCACAGGAAACCAGATATCGTTTGATGTGCCGGTGACGGCAATTCCGAACGAATTTCGAGCGGCGGTCAAAGAAGGGCTTGAAGATGCGCTGATTACAGGCATTTTAGGCAACTATCCATTGATCGACATTGCAGTGTGTGTTAATGGTGGCAGCTTCCACCCCGTTGACTCTACGGATGTGGCCTTTCGTACTGCGTCCGTGATGGCACTGCGAGATGCGGTTCGAGCAGCGTCTCCGACGTTACTTGAGCCGGTGATGGATTTGGAAGTGATTACGCCAGATGAGCATTTGGGCGATATCTTGGGTGATATCAATGCTCGGCGGGGCAATGTTCGAGAAGTGGTTGCTCACGGAAGTGGGCAAATTATTCGCGCGGTTGTACCGCTGGCGGAGTTGTTTGGTTATTCAACTGCCGTCCGATCGTTGAGTCGGGGGCGAGCGAGTTACACGATGCAGCCGAAAACGTTTGATACGGTGCCGGCCAGCATGCATGAATCGATTTTGAATCGATAGGGAAAGTAAAAGATGAATGGACAACGAATACGTATCGGGTTGAAAGCCTTTGACCATCGCGTGCTGGATGTGTCGACGGCAGATATCGTGGAAACGGCTAAGCGAACGGGAGCCCGTGTGGCTGGACCGATTCCCATGCCGACAAAAATTGAGCGATATAGCGTTAATCGCAGTCCGCATGTGAATAAGAAATCGATGGAGCAATTTGAGATCCGCACCCATAAACGGCTGCTGGACATTATTAACCCAACCGCGCAGACGGTGGATGAGCTGAAGAAGCTGAATTTGCCTGCTGGTGTGGATATTACGATCAAGATTTAAGGGCCATGAACGGATTACTTGGAAAAAAAGTTGGGATGACTCAAGTCTTTGACGACCAGGCACGGCAGAGAAACGTGACGGTCCTTGAGGTGGGTCCATGCACGGTGGTGCAGGTGAAGACACCTGAGCGGGACGGATACTCTGCGGCGCAGCTTGGCTTTGGTCCGCAAAAGAAGGAGCGGTTGACGAAACCGTTGCAGGGACATTGTGCCAAAGCCGGTGTCGATGCTGTGCGTGAGTTGAAGGAATTTCCTGTAGAAGACGGCGAAGAAGTCAAGGTCGGCGATCAATTGACGGCCGAGTTATTCGCGGATGTTGAGTATGTAGATGTCACAGGGGCTACGAAGGGGCGAGGTTTCCAAGGCGTTGTGCGTCGGTACAACTTTGGCGGAGGCCGAGCCACACATGGTTCTGGTACGCATCGTGGGCCTGGTTCGATTGGTATGAAAGTCAGTCCGGCTCGAGTCTTCAAGGGGAAGAAAATGCCTGGGCACATGGGGAACACCCGAGTCACCACCCAGAATCTGCGTGTGGTGGAAGTGCGTCCGGATGATAATGTGATTTTGGTTGAAGGGGCGGTTCCTGGGCCGGTTGGCGGTTTGGTGACGGTCCGTAAAGCACTTAAGAAAGCGGCGAAGACGTCATGAGCAAGATTCCGGTAAAGAATATGCAGGGCGGAGACGCGGGCGAGTTCGAGATCAGCGACGATTGCCTCGTGTACGACAAGGGTCATCAAGCAGTGTATGAAGCCATTGTTGCCTATCATGCCAATCACCGTGCAGGAACGGCATCAACGCTGAGTAAAGGTGAAGTGGCGGGTGCGGGTAGCAAGCCTTGGCGCCAAAAAGGAACGGGCCGCGCCCGGGCGGGGTATCAGCAATCGCCTGTGTGGCGAGGCGGTTCGGTTGCGTTTGGTCCGCGTCCTCGGGTGTTCGATCGTCGCTTGCCGCGGCGCGTAGCGCGTTTGGCATTTCGTCGTGCCTTTAGCGACAAGGTCTCGGCTGGTCAAGTCGTTGTTTTGGATGACCTGCAGTTAGAGGCCCCTAAGACACGTGACCTGGCTGCTATGTTGCAGGCGTTGGGCGCTGACCGCGGTGCGTTAATCGTTTTGGGAGAGACATCAGATGCAGTTCGGCTGTCTGCGCGTAATATTCCCCGCGTTCATGTAACGACTGCGCATCACGTCAATGTCTACGAGTTATTGCGGTATCCGACGGTTCTGGTGACCCGGTCTGCAATGGATGTCGTGACGGAACGCCTCCAGGGCGGTGGCGGGAGGAAAGCATGAGAGAATCGCAACGCATTGTGAAAACATTGGTCGTTACCGAAAAAGGGACACGACTCATGGAGGCGGAAAACAAGTACCTGTTCAAGGTATTTGACGATGCCAATAAAGTAGAAATCAAGCGGGCCGTGGAGGAGTTATTCGGCGTGTCCGTGGAAAAAGTGAATACCCTGCGGCGCAAGGGCAAGCGGAAACGCGAGCGTACCATGCGTTATGGTCGGACGGCTGGATTTAAGCGAGCGGTTGTGACCTTGAAAGCAGGCGATTCGATTGATTTGACCTGATCTGAGGATTGTTCAACATGCCTATTCGTAAATTTAAACCCTATACCGCCAGTCGGCGTTCCATGACGGTTTCCACGTTTGAGGAAATCACCAAGGAGAAGCCGGAAAAATCGTTGATTCGGAAGAAGAAACAAAAGGCGGGTCGTAATTCCAAAGGCCGCATCACCGTTCGTCATCGAGGCGGGGGCCATAAGAAACGTTTGCGTGTCGTTGATTTTGCGCGCGACAAGCATGGCATTCCGGCTCGAGTTGCTGCGATTGAATATGATCCGAACCGTTCGGCGCGTTTAGCGTTGTTGCATTATGCAGATGGTGAAAAGCGTTATATGCTGGCACCTGTAGGATTGAAAGTGGGAACGACAGTGATGTCGGGCCCGGAAGCGGATCCCGAAATCGGGAATTGCATGCCATTGGCCAAAGTGCCATTGGGCCTTCCTGTTCACAACCTCGAACTTTCCCCGGGGCGCGGCGGAAAAGTTGTTCGTTCCGCTGGACAATCGGCTCAAATTCTGGCCCGTGAAGGTGAATTTGCAGACATCAAGCTGCCGTCCGGTGAAATTCGTAAGTTCCGGGTCAATTGTTTTGCTACCATTGGTCAAGTCGGCAATGTTGAGCATGAAAGTATTTCGCTGGGGAAAGCGGGACGAGCACGTTGGAAGGGGCGGCGCCCAACCGTGCGCGGCGTGGCTATGAATCCCGTTGATCACCCTATGGGAGGTGGCGAAGGTCGTTCTTCTGGTGGCAGCCACCCGGTATCGCCGTGGGGGCAATTGGCCAAGGGCAAGCGGACTCGCTCCAAGAAAAAGGCATCCAGTCGGTTCATCGTGCAACGGAGGAAGAAGTAAGTTATGTCTCGTTCCTTAAAAAAGGGTCCTTACGTCGAAGAAAAGCTGCTCAAGAAAGTTGAGCGGATGAACCTGTCCGGGCAAAAGCGCGTGATTAAAACATGGTCGCGGCGCTCCATGATTGCCCCGGAATTTGTGGGGCACACGTTTGCCATCCACAACGGCAAGAATTTTATCTCGGTCTTTATAACCGAAAATATGGTTGGACATCGTTTGGGTGAATTTTCGCCAACCCGTCAATTCCGACGGCACGGCGCAGCCACTGACAAGACGGTGTCCTTGAAGTAAGTTTTTTCGATTTTTTGTAAAAACAGTATTGGCAGATGAGCATGTGATGCGTATGATCCGCGCTTCACTTGCATCCAAGCGGATTGTGATCCGTCTGGATTGTCACGACAGACAGCCAGCGGTAAGCGGGCTGACTTCAGAACGAAGGGCAACGGCGCAGAAATGCCTGGGTCAGTTGCCATAGGGAATGTGTGCATTATGGACGTAACAGCAACAGCAAGATTTGTGCGAATTTCGCCGACGAAGGTGCGTGATTTGACGCGAGCGATTCAGGGCAAGAGTGTTGATGAGGCTCTGCGAATCACCTCGTTCAATAAGCGTAAGGGTGCGTTCTTGGTTGGCAAGACATTGAAATCGGCCATTGCCAATGCGGAGCACAACGCAGATTTGTCGGCCGATGATTTATTTGTAAAAGAGGCCGTAGTCGATGGGGGACCCACGATTAAACGGTTTCGACCTGCTGCGCGTGGTATGGCGAAGCCTATTCAGAAGAAGACCAGTCATATACGCATCACATTGACGGATAGTCGGCCGAAGCGGGCTTCAAAACGCGCGGCATAAGGAAGGAGAATCGGTTTGGGCCAGAAAGTTAATCCTATTGGTTTGCGAGTGGGTGTCACGAAGAAGTGGCGCTCTCGTTGGTATGCCGAGAAGAAGGCGTTTGGTGGTCTTCTTAGGGAAGACCAGTTGATTCGCGATATGATCAAGAAGCAGCTGAAAGATGGCGCGATTGCGGATGTCGGCATTGAGCGATATGCGAATCGGGCGCGAGTCACTTTGCATACGGCTCGTCCGGGTATTGTGATTGGCCGCAAGGGGGCAGACTTGGAGCGGTTGCGCGAGCAAATCGCCAAGAAAACAAATCGTGAAATTTATATTGATATTCGTGAAGTCAAAAACGCGGATACGAATGCTCAGTTGGTGGCCGATGGAATCGCGAGTCAGTTGGAGCGTCGGGTTTCTTTCCGGCGTGCCATGAAGCGGGCCATTCAGGTGGCAATGGAGTTGGGTGCAGAAGGAATTAAGATCGGTGTAGCGGGACGTTTGGGGGGCGCAGAGCTTGCCCGACGTGAAGAATACAAGGAAGGCAAAGTGCCTTTGCACACACTTCGAGCCAATGTCGAATACGGTTTTGCAGAAGCGAACACAGTGGCCGGCAAGATTGGGGTTAAAGTTTGGATTTGCAGGCAGCCGGAAGAGGCCGCCTAAGTATCGAGGGGTAGGATTATGCCGTTAATGCCAAAAAGAGTGAAGCATCGCAAGGTGCAGCGTGGGAGCCGCAAAGGGACGGCGACCAAAGGCAATGCCATCGCGTTTGGCGAATATGGATTACAATCGCTGGGACGGGGATGGATCACCAATATCCAAATCGAAGCGTGTCGTGTGGCGATGAATCGCTGTATGAAACGTAAAGGAAAACTGTGGATTCGAATCTTCCCGGATAAGCCGTATACCAAGAAGCCGTTGGAAGTGCGAATGGGTAAAGGCAAGGGCGGTGTTGAAGGCTGGGTGGCTGTTGTGAAGCCAGGCCGAATGATGTTCGAATTGGGCGGTATCCCTGAGCCGATTGCGCGTGAGGCCATGAAGCTGGCTGCGTCCAAATTGCCGATTCGGACTCGATTTGTGCAACGACATGTGTAGGGAAGAACGGGTATCAGTCGTATGAAAATTTCTGAAATGAGAGAGTTGACTCCCGACGAGTTGCGACACCAGTACGAAGAGACTTCCAAAGAGCTCTTCAATCTGAAAGTGCAACAGTCAACCGGACAATTGGAGAAGCCGTCGCGGATTCGGGAACTGCGCCGGGAAGTGGCGCGTTTGCGCACCGTGCAGAGCGAGCGGATGAAAGAAGGAGCGGCGTAATGTCGACAGAAGCGGAAACAACAGAGCGGCGACTGCGAAAGACCCGAGAAGGGAAAGTCGTCAGCGCAAATATGGACAAGACCATTGTGGTCCGCGTGGAGCGTCGGATTCGACACGCCTTGTACGGAAAAGAAATGACCAAGGCAAAGCGCTACCATGCGCATGACGAGAAGAACGAGGCGCAGGTGGGCGATCGTGTCCGGATTATGGAAACGCGGCCCTTGAGCAAAATGAAAAACTGGCGACTGGTTGAGATCCTAGCCAAGGCCGATGTCTAACGCTTGAAGAGGTTGTAGCAATGATTCAGATGCAAACCAGATTGGACGTGGCCGATAATACGGGAGCTCAATCTCTCCAGTGCATTCGTGTGCTGGGGCAGAGGAAGACCGTGGCGCACGTAGGGGATGTGATCAAGGTGGCTGTCAAAGAAGCTCAGCCGCGGGGCATGGTCAAAAAAGGCGATGTTCACAAGGCCTTGATTGTTCGTACGAAAGATGCGATTCGGCGGAGCGATGGCAGCATTTTGCGCTTCGACCATAATGCGGCCGTGATTGTGGATGATCAGATGAATCCACGCGGCAGCCGTATTTTTGGACCCGTTGCTCGTGAATTGCGTGAAAAGAATTACATGAAGATAGTGTCATTGGCACCTGAGGTGATTTGATGAAGCGGGTTAATAAACAGACAGCGCGCCGCGCGATGCACATCAAAAAAGGGGATTTGGTTCTCGCCATATCCGGAGAAGAAGCCAGTCGAGGCAAGCCTGGCAAGGTGTTGCAAGTGCTGCCCAAGCAGCAACGCGCCATTGTTGAAGGCTTTAATCTGGTGAAGAAGCACATGCGCAAGACGCAAGACAATCCCCAGGGTGGGATTGCCGAGATCGAAGCCCCGATTCATGTGTCTAATTTGATTAAATTTAAGGGCGATGCCCCGAAATCATAATGATCTAAAGAGAAGCACGGTACTGCACGATGATTGCGACGATGAAAGACAAATATGAGAAGACCGCCGTCCCGGCTCTGAAAGAGAGCTACGGGTACGCGAACCCTATGCAGGTTCCGCGGATTACGAAGGTGGTCATCAATATGAGCGTGAACACCAAGGTCGATAAAGATACGCTCAAATGGGTCAGCGAGGATTTGGCCAAAATCTCGGGTCAGCGACCGGCCATTACGAAAGCACGTAAGAGCATTTCGAACTTCGCATTGCGTGAGGGGATGCCGATTGGTGCGAAGGTGACGTTGCGTGGCGCGCGCATGTATGAATTTTTGGATCGTTTGATCAATATTGCCTTGCCGCGGATTCGCGATTTTCGTGGTGTTCCTGTGAAATCTTTTGATGGACGAGGAACCTACACATTGGGTTTGAAAGAACAGACGATTTTCCCCGAGATCAATCCGGACACGGTTAAGCGATCTCAGGGAATGGATATTAGTATTGTAACGACAGCAGAAACGGACACTGAGGCCAGGGATCTCCTGCGGAGTCTCGGGATGCCGTTTGCGTCGTAAGGTGAACGGGTAGAGAAAGGACACCAGCCTTGGCTAAGACATCATTGATTGTTAAATCGAATCGGCCGCCGAAGTTCAGTGCGCGACAGTACAGTCGTTGTACACGCTGCGGGCGGTCACGTGGCTACATACGAAAGTTCCAGATCTGCCGGATTTGTTTCCGGGAGCTGGCTTCGGAAGGCAAGATTCCTGGAGTTGTAAAGGCAAGCTGGTAATAGCGGAACAGGATTGGTTATGAGTTTATCGGATCCCATTGCGGACATGTTGACGCGTATACGAAATGCCCACTCGGCCGAATTGGAAGAAGTGGTGATGCCGTATTCCAAAATGAAGAGCGAGATCGCCCGTATCTTAAAGCGGGAAGGATTCATTCGTGATTTCATTGCAGAGGGCGGTGGTAGCAAGAAGATGTTGAAGGTGTACCTGAAATATGGTGCCAATCAGGAAAACGGCATTGAGGGACTGCGCCGAGTGAGTCGACCCGGCCTCCGCCGATATGCGGGTGTCGGTGAGTTGCCTCGGGTCCTGGGAGGGATTGGTATAGCCATCCTTAGTACGTCCGTGGGAATTTTGACCGATAAAGAGGCCCGCCGCCAGAAGGTTGGTGGCGAAGTATTGTGCTACATCTGGTAGTCGGGAGCGTGAATTATGTCGAGAGTTGGTAAACAGCCTGTCGCCGTGCCGAGCGATGTGACCGTCAATATCGATGGTACACATGTGACGGTCAAAGGCCCAAAAGGCGAACAGAATTGGATCTTTCCGCCCGTAGTGTCTTTTGAATTGAAAGAGGGTCACGTTGAAGTGACACGCACATCGGAAGAAAAATTTGGTCGGGCCATGCATGGCACCGCCCGCAACTTGATCGCCAACATGATTGAAGGGGTCAAGAACGGATTTACGAAGGAATTAGAGATTCAGGGCGTTGGTTTCCGGGCCGCCATGCAAGGGACGACTTTAAATATGGCGCTTGGCTATTCGCACCCGATCAACTACGCCGTTCCTGAAGGTGTGGAAGTAACGGTGGCGGATAATACAAAAATTAAAGTGACAGGAACCAGCAAGCAGTTGGTTGGACAGGTCGCTGCCCAAATCCGGTCCTATTATCCTGCCGAGCCGTACAAAGGAAAAGGTGTGCGATACAAAGGCGAGCAAGTGCGGCGCAAAGCAGGGAAAACGGTGGCTTAATTATGAAGGTTGTAACAAAAGGCGATTATCGCAAGCGCAGGCATTATCGAATCCGCAAAAATGTCCAAGGAACAGCTGGTCGGCCGCGGATGAGTGTGTTTGTATCGAATCAGCATGTGTACGTGCAGTTCATCGACGATATGGCGGAGAAGACGTTGGCGGCTGTGTCAACGGCTGGGAAGACATCGGAAGTTGGCGCAGGCACATCGGTGGCGCGTGCCCAGGAACTGGGCCGTTTGGCTGCGCAGCGAGCTAAGGAAGTCGGCATTACAGAAGTCGTGTTCGATCGAGGCGGGTTCCGCTATGGTGGGCGTTTGAGAGCCTTGGCCGATGCGGCGCGCGAAGAAGGACTCAAATTTTAAGCGGATAGCGAGCGACAGGAAATCATATGAGCGGTTTTAATAAGCGGAAAGAAGTGAAGGCGGAAAGTGATCTTGACGAGCGCGTGGTTCACGTGAATCGGTGTTCGAAAGTCGTCAAGGGCGGTCGCCGCTTCAGTTTTAGCGCCTTAGTGGTGGCGGGTGACCGGAAGGGGCACGTCGGCTATGCGTTAGGGAAAGCCAATGAGGTTGCGGATGCGATTCGGAAGGGGACGGAATCAGCCAGAAAGAACTTGCTGAGCGTCACGCTGAAGGATCGAACCATTCCCCATGAGGTGATTGGCGAATTTGCTGGCGCCCAAGTCTTATTGAAGCCTGCCTCAGAAGGTACCGGCGTAATTGCCGGTGGAGCGGCTCGCGCGGTGCTGGAGCTGGCAGGTGTCCGGGACATTCTGGCGAAATCTTTAGGAAGCAGTAATCAGGTGAATGTGACCAAGGCCACAGTGCGCGCGTTGGAAGCCTTGCGATCTCGCGAGCAAGTAGAAGCGTTGCGCAGCGCCTGAGCAGGAGAATTGATCATGAATTTACACACATTACGTCCCGCGAAAGGAGCCACAAAGTCTCGTAAACGGGTTGGACGTGGTCGCGCGTCCGGGATGGGAAAAACCAGTACTGCGGGACACAAAGGTCAAATGGCCCGAAAAGGCCATAAGGTCAAGCCCACCTTCGAAGGCGGTCAAATGCCTTTGGTTCGGAGAATGCCCAAACGGGGTTTCAAGAACGTTAACGATGTTGATTATATACCGGTCAATCTATCTGCCTTGAACGTGTTTGAGGACGGTGCGGAAATCAATCTCGAAGCCTTGCGCGCAAAAGGGTTGGTGAGAGGCCCCAAAGCGCCCGTCAAGATTCTTGGCAATGGGGAGCTGTCGAAACCGGTGCGAATTCAAGCTCATGCCTTTAGTGCCAGTGCGCGGGCCAAAATTGAAGCCGCTGGCGGAACCGCTGAAGTAATTAAATAGTCTTCCCGCGCGTGGTATTTATGTTATCTGCATTTACAAACAGTTTTAAGATCCCGGAGCTGCGACAGCGTCTTCTGTTCACTTTCGGACTGATCTTTCTCTGCCGCTTGGTGGCTTCGGTTCCTGTGCCGGGTGTCGATGCAGTTTCTCTTAGGGAATTTATTGCCTCTATTCAAGCGCAAGCCGGGGGTTCGTTTATCGGCATGTACAATCTATTTGCCGGAGGCGCCTTGGAAAACTTTGCGATCGGCGCATTGGGTATTATGCCCTACATCAGTGCATCGATCATCATTCAGCTGATGACGGCTGTCATTCCGCAATTAGAGCGATTGGCTCGGGAAGGCGATACAGGCCGTCAAAAAATTACTCAATACACGCGTTATCTGTGCCTGATTCTTTGTGTGGTCCAGGGATATGCCCTGGCTGCCGTGATGGAAAACCCATCCGTCATCGGCATACAGCAGAGCGTGGTGTTGATTCCGGGCATCGGGTTCCGCATTCTTGCTGTGATCACGATGACATCGGGGACCATGTTGCTGATGTGGTTAGGCGAACAGATTACGGAACGCGGGATTGGGAATGGGATTTCGTTGATCATCACTGTCAGCATTATCAGCTCACTACCGGGAGCCGTTGCTTCCGCGATTAATATGTTCCGCCCATTCGAAG
>SLBD01000160.1 GCA_007126515.1 Kiritimatiellia bacterium | reverse complement strand
CATTATTACGGAGAACTGAATGACCCTGCCTGCTCCCGAAAAAAACGCGATTGAAGAGTTGACAGTTGCCTCAGCTCTTCGGTATGTTCCGCGATCTTGGATTTTAATTGGTAAGGAAGAAGTGTGTAATGAAGACGACATTAATAAAAGAGAGCGACATCGAACGGCAGTGGTTGCTTGTGGATGCCACCGACAAACCATTGGGCCGTTTGGCTTCGGAAATTGCCGCAATCTTACGCGGTAAATATAAGGTTTTATATGCTCCCCACATTGACCAGGGTGATTTCGTAGTTGTGATCAATGCGGCTAAAGTCAAATTGACAGGCAACAAGGAAGAGCAGAAGATCTACAAGCATTACACAGGCTATTCCAGCGGGTTACGCGAATTTCCGGCCAGCCATATCCGGGCCAAAAACCCGACCCGGATGATCTCTCAGGCGGTCCGAGGCATGCTGCCGAAGAACAAGCTCAGTCGCCGGATGATGCGTCGCTTGCGGGTGTTCCCGGGTGCCGCCCATGATCATGCCGCTCAAAAACCGGAACTCATTCAAATTTAAGATCGAAGTAGGATATCAAAGGAATCAACATGGCAGTTAAAAAGGCAGTAGAATATCGTGCCACTGGACGACGCAAAACAGCGGTTGCTCGTGTTCGTTTGGCTTTAGGCGTTGGCAAAATGAGAGTCAATGGCAAGGATGCCGTCGATTACTTCCCCACAGATTCAATGCGGGGATACATTGAACAGCCCTTCGAAATCAGTGATACCTCGAAGCGATACGATGTGATGGTGAATGTCTGCGGCGGCGGCCCGATGGGTCAAGCCGGTGCGATTCGTCACGGAATTTCCCGGGCGCTGATCCAAGCCGACCCGGAACTCAAGGCTGCTTTGAAAGATGCGGGTTGCTTAACCCGTGATTCTCGTGAAAAAGAACGCAAAAAGCCCGGTCAACCGGGTGCGCGGAAGCGCTTCCAGTTCTCGAAGCGTTAATTGTGGTTGTGTGGACCGAGAAACCGCCTTCTGGCTTTTGCCGGAAGGCGGTTTTTTCTTTCAGAAAAGAGATCGAAAGGCTTCAGGCATACGAGCCATGCGCTTGCGCTCGTAATCAAAACAAATCATCCCGGTCCGCGCCATTGCTACCGCTCGACCGGAAGCGGTATCGGTGACCCGATACATCATATCAAAGCCAGCTCGACCCGGATTCGTTACGGCCACCTCAATCCGCAGGGAAGCGGGATATTCGACCTCTCCCTGAAAGACCACGGTCGTATCCCCCATAATCAGCCCGCACCCACCAATATCAATCTCTGAATAACCGTGCTGACGCAACATCTGCAAGCGTGCTTCATGCAAAAACCGCAGCATGGCATCATGCCCCACATGCTGCCCGTAATTGATGTCTGCAATGCGCACCTCAAGCTCCGTCGAAAACGGGAACTCCGCAGGCATTTCTAATTGCATTCTTTTCATCGTTCATCACCACTGGTTGAGGTTGACGTTTAGCGTGCGTGGCAGTATGACCAGAGTGATGAATCAGCGCAATAGTCCATTGAGGGGCTCTGGAGCCTTACGCGGATGGCGTGGCGGTGGACGACTACGGCGACAACTACGGATTACGAGAAGAATGGGTTAATCGTCCACCGTAATCGTCGCCGTAGTCGTTCACCGTTCTCTCACTGCCTCCGTAAACTTTGACTGCTGTCAAAAGCCTCACTGAACACTGACAACGCTTGGAATGGGCAAAACGCCAGGCTATATTCCCGACTCATTTACTCACACAATTTCCGATTAAGGAGCTTATGACCGCTTCAGAAAAAAACCCCTCAATAAAAGATCAAAGGCCTGGTTCCCTCCAAATCTGGCTGCAGGCGGCGCGCCCCAAAACACTGTGGGCGGCGGTCGCCCCAGTGATGATGGGAAGCAGTATGGCTTACGCCGCCGGAGGATTTCATGCGGGAGCCGCTGGGGCAGCGTTAGCGTGTGCCTTACTGATTCAAATTGGCACGAATTTCTGCAATGACTATGCCGACTTCAAGAAAGGCGCTGACACAGCAGACCGCATCGGTCCTGTTCGGGCCACGCAAGCGGGCTGGGTCACTCCCGCGCATATGCGGCGGGCTACTGTGCTCACATTTGCGCTAGCGGCTGGAGTTTGGCTCTATTTGGTTTATCGCGGCGGTTGGCCGATGCTCGTCATTGGCATCGTCTCCATTGCCGCGGGCGTACTCTACACAGCGGGTCCGTATGCCCTCGCCTATCTGGGACTGGGCGATCTATTTGTCTTGATCTTTTTTGGGCCGGTTGCGGTCGGTGGCACCTATTTCGCACAAACCGGGACCCTCTCCAGCTCGGTGCTCTGGGCAGGACTGGCACCGGGCTGTTTATCGTGCGCCATACTGGTGGTCAACAATCTCCGCGATATCCAACAAGACCGCGCAGCCGGCAAACGAACGCTCGCCGTCCGGTTCGGTCCGAGATTTGCGCGAGCCGAATATCTGGTCACTGTTTTCGTGCCGCTCGTGGTCGTGCCGACGATTCTCTGGCGAGGACACAACCAATCGCCCCTGATCGGGCTGGTTGCTTTGAGCGGCATGATCGGCATTCGCCCCATTTTCGCGATCATTCAAGGGCAATCCGGGATCACCTTGAATCCGGCTCTGGGGCAAACGGCCCGCATGTTGCTTGTCTATGCTATGCTCTTTACGTTTGTCCACTATTCGGCTACGCTATCCCTATGAGTATGTCCATTGCCATACATCCCTATCGACTGCCCCTCATTTGTCCGCTACGACTCGGGGGCGAATGGGTGGAGGAACGCACTGGATGGCTGATTGAACTATCCACGAATAATGGACTCACGGGATGGGGCGAAATTGCCCCCCTGCCGGGCGTTAGCCCGGAAGAAGAGCTTGCCAAGATGGATGATTGGGACGCAGAGCGAGTCGATGGCTCCATGATCACCCCCTCTGTCCGCTGCGGCTTGGATATGGCGTTCCTCAATCTCAACGATCCTGACTATTTACCGACAGAGCTCCGATCGATTCCCCGTGCGGATCGCGATATCCCAGTGAACGCCCTCTTGATTGGTGAATTGGACGATATGCTAAAGCAAGCCCGAGCCGCGATACGAGAAGGATATAGGACACTCAAGGTGAAAGTGGGCCGAGCCGATCCGGCAGAAGAGATTCAGCTTCTTCACGCAATCAATCAGGTCGTTTCCGATGACGTAAAACTACGCTTGGATGCCAATCGCGCTTGGAACCCAGGCGAGGCCGATAAGTACTTGGATGTCTTGTCACAGATGAATGTCGAATACATCGAGGAACCCTTCCGCGAACCGCGCGCGTCCTTGGCCTGGTCGGAAGGAACAGGGATCCCAATTGCCCTGGATGAATCCCTACGCACGATTGAGCCCGACGATTTGCATGCGTATGCAGGCATCCGTGCCGTCGTTCTCAAACCCACCCTACTGGGCGGATTGGCCCGATCGGCAGACTTTGCGACTGCTGCCGTATCCATGGGAGCCTATCCCGTGGTCAGCGCCATGCTTGAGTCCGGAATTGGTACAGCCACTCTGGCTCGGTTTGCCGCCGCCATCTGCGAGGAGGACACGGCGGTCGGTCTCGACACCTATCGATGGCTGGCGGAGGATGTCATTACACCTCGACTTCGTTTTCAACAAGGTCGGCTCGCGACCGACCAAATGAACGTGTCCCGCTTTACCGTGCAATTGAACTGATCATGGCAACGGTTCAATGTATGGTTCATGAAACGGGCCGAGTGTGCCGCAATCGGCCCGCCTTTCTGGGATCCGATATCCGCATCTTGTATGGGGAATTGGATCTGATGGTTTCAGCCACCGCCCAGCTATTGCGGGCAGCAGCCATTCAACCGGGACAACGAGTGGCCATCTACATGGAGTCGGGCTGGGCCTGTTCCACCTTGATTCTCGCATTACTTCGAATCGGCGCTGTCGCTTGTCCCTTGAACACACGACTCCCCGTGGCTGCGGTCAAAGAGCAACTGGATTGGATCGCCTGTGACACGCTGATTGCCCGGATTCGAGAAACCAGCCGGAAACAGCTTCCAGGCATCACAACCCTGGATCCAGACGGCTTGGTATCGCGGGAACTCACGTCCGGCCAAATCGACGACTCATTCAGCTTCGAGCTCAACCAGCCTGCGGTCGTGCTTTTCACATCGGGCAGTTCCGGCACCCCGAAAGCAGTTCAACTCACCTACGGAAATCTGTACTACAGCGCATATGGCGCCAATCAAGTGCTGCGCCTGCAATCAGAAGATTGTTGGCATTTATCTCTACCCCTCTACCATGTTGGAGGCCTCGGCATTCTGTTCCGCTGTCTGCAAAGCGGGGCCGCCATGTCAGTGCCTGACCCCGAACGAACGCTGGCGGAGTCATTACCCGAGTTTCCAGTGACTCATGTATCGTTGGTTTCCACGCAATTGAAACGCCTGCTCGATGCCGAGCTGCCGGCCGAATCAAGACAACGTTTCAAGGCCATTCTGCTGGGCGGAGACGCCGTCCCAGAACCTCTATTCCAGGCCGCCCGCAGCCAACGCTGGCCTGTGCTGCGCACCTATGGCCTGACCGAAATGGCCGCCATGGTCACCGCTTGTTCACCCATTGATCCCCCCAACGCTCAACAATCCTCAGGAAAGCCACTTCGATATCGCGATGTCAAAATCACCGGCGCTGGCGAGATCTGTGTGCGGGGTGCCACACGCTTCAGCGGCTATGTCGAGGGCAACACACTCACAACCCCATTCGATCAGGAGGGTTGGTTTCACACCGGAGATCTGGGCCAGCTGGATGATCTAGGCTATCTCCACGTGATCGGTCGCAAAGACAATCAATTCACGTCGGGCGGCGAAAACATTCAACCGGAAACGATCGAGCGGGTTTTACTCACCATCCCCGGAGTTCAACAAGCCATCGTACGGCCTCAACCAGACCCTGAGTACGGCCAACGACCGATCGCCTATATTCAAACTCAACAGCCGTGGGATGCGGTAACGATTACGGTCTACCTGCGCAACCACCTTCCCGGCTACATGATCCCTGACGACATTCTGCCTTGGCCCGACACGTCGGACGATTCGGAAGTAGCCCCAAAGATGAATCGCCGGGATGACTAATACCAGCTTCAAGCAACAGCTAGTATGCGTACTTCACTATCAAGCTTGTCACCAATCCTGTCTTCCGCCTCCTCAAGATCATAATGAGCTTGAAGATTAAGCCAGAATTGAGGAGACATCTTAAAATACCGCCCCAAGCGCAAAGACGAAGACGAAAGACGAAAGGGGTCACGTCTAAACAAAGACGAGACGAAAGGGGTCACGTCTAGAGACGAAAGGGGTCAAGACGAAAGGGGTCACGTCTAAACATATAACATTTCTCGTGTTCGCTTATGTATTTGAGTAAGTTCTTTCCCTGTTCGGGTCATCTTCATGCGCTGATCAAAGCGGCGGAGCCCCATGCAGACTGCAGCATAGTCCATGCCTCCGACCTCCGCACCAAGTTCCCGCAGCGTCATGCCTGTGCACTCGCGAGCAATTTTCAGAACAAGCCATTTCCCCCAGTCGCCATGACGGCCCATCCACTTTTCCGAAGGCTCTCCGCGTACGCCCTCTACAGCCCGCACCACCTCGGAAAATCCAATCCGCTCCCTCAATCTGCCGCGTGCCTCGGTCTCGCGATTACCGTCACCGGCCATGCGCTTAATCCGACGGATAAATGCCGCACCGCCAATCCCAACGACATCGCGAAACAATTCCAGTTGCGACGCCTCCGTTCCCGCCCGCACCAATTCCTGAACCCGAGAACGGTAGCGCTTGGCCTCTTCCTGCTCAACGCCCGGACTTCGCTGACGGACTTCCGAGATCGTCAACCAGTCCGGACCCTTTTCATATCCGGCATAAGCACGATAGGAACTCGACCGGTACATCCGCAGCGTGCTTAACCGAGTCGTCGCCTCCTCCACACTCGCCGGCGGCGATAGCCCCTCGCGTTCCGCACGGCTGCGCGCCTTCCCCAAGCCGTGTAACAACGTTCGGACCGGGTTCAGATGCACATACAGACTTAGGTCATATGCCCAGGCAGCGCTCTCCACCGGTACGCTCTTAAAACGTCCTTGAAATAAGGGTCCCACCCGATTATGCCGCGCATTGAAGTAACCACTATACGACAGGCCCAGCCACTGCATTCCCCGGCTTAGGTTTGCGTCCGGCGTCTGAATGATCGCGTGATAATGATTATCCATCAAACAATACGCATGGACGATAAAGCGGTAGCGCTCCACCGCCTCGCCCAACAGTCTCAGGAAAACAGCTCGGTCATACGGATCATTGAATATATCCCGCCGCTCCAAGCCCCGATGCATGCAGTGATACCACCCGTTAGCAATATTTATGCGTAAAGGTCGTGCCATGACTCAGAGCTAAACACAAAACCAAGACCACCACAAT
>SLBD01000145.1 GCA_007126515.1 Kiritimatiellia bacterium | reverse complement strand
GCGCCTTCCGCAATCGCCTTCGCCATCGTCTCAATATGGCCATACATGCTGTAGTAAAGAACAAGAACTTTTGTCATCTCTCATCTCCTTTTGATTTCATTTCATTTTCTAGCACCTGAATGCTTGTATCAAGCAACATAAACTCCGACAGCTACAGCGGTGGTAGCGAGGCCTCAATCTGGGCTCGATTCTCTTCCATCCACGGCGGTAGGCATACCCGCTCCCCCAAACTCTCTGCTGGCTCATCAATCGTGAAGCCGGGCTCATCCGTTGCGATTTCAAATAGGATGCCACCGGGCTCGCGGAAGTAGATCGACTGAAAGTAGCATCGCTCCATCACAGGCGACACGGCCAGCCCCCGCTCTTGCAAGATTGCCTGCCAAGCCTTTTGCTGTTCGGCGTCCGGCGACCGAAAAGCGACATGATGCACCGTCCCCGCGCCGCTCTGACCGTGCCGAAGCTCCGCTTGGTTCAGGACATCAACCACCGCCGCATAACTGGCCGCCCCTTTGTGTCGAGTGCGATCAGACGATGTTTCATCGACGGACGGAAAGCCCATGACCTCTGAGAGCAATGCCCGAGTGCTGTCCGGCTTGTAGCTGGCCAAGGTCACACCATAAAAACCGCGGATGGCATATTCGACCGGGACCACGCTGTCAGCACCGACTTCAAATGTGCTGATGCTGTCGAGCGGGACCTCAACCAGCTCGATCGCCAATCCATCGGGATCCTCGAACGCCAAAACAGATTCCCCCCACCGCTCCTGTGCAGTGGCTGTAATTTTTCCTTTCGCCAGCCGTTCTTGCCAGTACGCACGGGCACCGACAGGAATCGCAAACTGCGTCACCACCACTTGAGGCGCGCCAACGCGGCCACCTCGTGCTCCTTCCCACACGAAAAAGGTCATGGCAGACCCGGGCCGCCCCAGAAAGTCACCGTAATAGAGATGGTAGGCGCTCGGGTCATCAAAATTGACCGTCACTTTAACCATGCGCAGACCAAGCACACCCGTATAGAACGCAACGTTTCGCTTGCCGTCCGCCGTGATCGCGGTGACGTGATGGATTCCGGGTAAAGTGGGTTTCATATTTTTCCTCTTCAATCTAACTCAATAAACAAGGATCTACGCGCGGCCGGGTGCACGTGCTTGGTGCGATGCCCTTTTCCGGTTACATCTTCCACGAGCAGAATATCTCCCCCGACAAATTTTCGTGACTCTCCGTCCGACACCTCCAGCTCGATTTCGCCATCGAGCAACACGATGTATTGACGCGCGGGGGCGTTGTGCCAGTCGTAATCGTAATGCGGTTCGTTTTTACGAAAAATCAGCGACTTCACCGGCAAACGCTCCGACAGGAGACCGATTTGTCCGGCGTCCTTCAAATCAACAGTCGTATCCTCAAAGTGCGATTCACCCTCTGAGTCTGAGTAGACGCGGGTAACTTTCATAAAATCATCTCCTCAATCGCCCGCCGCATACCCATCAATGAGTGTGCGGCAGACTTCAAGTTCATCGTCATTTACAGCATGGGGCAAACCGGGATAGCGCCGCACCTCGACATCGGCACACATCCGCTTCAGTAGCGCCGCCGTTTCCTCCACGCGCTCAAACGGGACATGCGGGTCCGGATCGTTGGCACCAATGAAGACAGGGGTGTGATCGAATGAGCCCACATCATCACGCGTCATCCACTGCGGCCCGATGTAGCCACCCGTGAGCGCCATCACGGCGCCGTAGCGTCGCGGGTTGCGAATCGCATACTCGAGCGACAGACAAGCCCCTTGCGAAAACCCCAACAATCCAATCCGTTCAGCGGACACGCCCTCTTCCAGAAGGTGCTGAACGAGTTCATCCAATTGCTGCAAAGCTCGATCCAAATGCGGCTGGTTCTGCTCGATCGGCGCGAGAAACGAGTACGGGTACCATGTCCCGCCTGCCGCCTCCGGCGCCAGTGCCGCCAGCTCAGGCCGATCCAGAGCATCGTAGACCCCCATAATATCCGCTGCCGAGGCACCCCGCCCGTGAACGAGAATCAATGCCACCCCCGCCTCCTGGGGTGACGGTCCTTTTGAAGAATAGTTGGTCATGTGTCCAGTATAGGGTTTAGACCCGAATTCGCAAGATTCGGGAATGGCCCAACGGGAACTCGTCACAGGTTCATATCACGCAACCGCATCCGCGTCATACAAGTAGCGCTGGAAGCCGCTAAATAATGCGCCGATCTGTTCGGCTGGCCCCAAATCAGCAATGGCATCGGCAAGCGAGTCCTGATATTTCAACCGCAATAGCGGAGATAATTTGTCTGAATCGAGCTCCTCCACGCCAATGGAAACGTAGTGCTGCAAGACAAAGTCGAGAAAGGCCTGCTGTTTGGCATCGAAGTGTGTGTTGATATACACTCGAGCCTGTGCCGCCCGCACCTCCCGGGTCAACGGGGCGCGGGCATACGCCACATGCGCCAGCACATCAAACAAATCGCTGTTCTCCGCATCAATGATCCTCTGCATATCCGCCAACTGTTCCAAACCGAAGCCATGCTCGGCCAATCCTTGCAACAACTTGCGGCGCGTATCGGGCACGCTCCATAAGGCCCGCAGCTCTTCTTCGTCTTTGAAAAAGTCCGGTAACGTGCCAAACAGCAGCTCCATGAATTCCACCGCCGACAACGGAGTCCCGTCAGGATGCCAGAAACTGCTGGACATCATATGCTGGATGGTCCGCGCCTTGCCGTCAGCCAGCTTGACCTTCGCACGCCTCCGGGGCTCTGGCGGAGGCGGTGGAGGAATCGGTGGCTCTTTGATCTGTTTCGGTTCCCGCGGCTTCTTGGGTTCCGGCTCAATGGGCTCGCCATCCCATTCAGGATCGCTGAAATGATGGTGCGCCTTGACGAAATCATAAATGGTGAAGAAGTCCTTGCCATCGTACAACCGCGTCCCTCGCCCGATGATTTGTTTGAATTCGATCATGGAATTGATCGGGCGCATCAGCACGATATTGCGGATGTTCCTGGCATCCACACCAGTCGAAAGCTTCTGCGAGGTGGTCAGGATGGTTGGAATGGTCTTCTCGTTGTCTTGGAATGCCCGCAAATGCTGGTCGCCGATGGCGCCGTCATTAGCGGTAACGCGATGACAATAGTTCGGATCGGTACTGGTCTTGTACTGGTTCACCAGATCCCGCACGGCCAAGGCATGATCCTGCGTGGCACAGAACACCAAGGTCTTTTCCCGCTGATTGATCAGGTCCATGAAGATCTTGACCCGATGCGCCTCGCGTTCCTGAATCTCAATGATTTTGTTAAAGTCCGGTTCCGTGTAGAGCTTGTTGGGCTCAATTTCACCTTCCACCACCATGTCGTCAGAGGTGTAGATATACTCGTCCAGCGTCGTGGCAATCTGGCGCACCTTGAACGGGGTCAGAAAGCCGTCGTTGATGCCTTCCTTGAGTGAGTACGTATAAACCGGCTCGCCGAAATAGCGGTACGTATCCACGTTCTCCGTGCGCTTGGGTGTCGCGGTCAAACCCAATTGAGCCGCCGGGCCAAAGTACTCCATGATCGCCCGCCAACTGCTCTCATCACTGGCACCGCCTCGATGACATTCGTCGATGACGATGCAATCAAAGAAGTCCGGTGGATACTCTCCGAAATAAGGGCTTGGCTCGCCCTCTTTTTCCTGTCCGCACATGAATGTCTGGAAAATCGTGAAGAAGATACTGCCATTGGTCGGTGGCACACCATTCCGGCGGATTTCGTCCGGCTTGATGCGGACACAAGATCCGGGAAAATCCCGTTCAAACGCCGAGAACGCATTGAACGCCTGATTCGCCAGCACATTGCGATCCGCCAGAAAAAGGATGCGCGGTCGCCGATACGGTTCGCCGGTCAGGTTCCAGCGGCTCTGAAACAATTTCCAAGCGATCTGGAACGCGATAAAGGTCTTGCCCGTACCCGTGGCCAACGTCAGCAGCATCCGCCGCTGGCCGCCGGTAATGGCGTCCATGACGCGCTCGATGGCGATGTCCTGGTAATAACGCGGCGGATGGGTGCCGCCCTTGTCTTCATGGGGCACATCGGCAAACCGGTCGCGCCACTCATTCGCCTTGGCATGGGTCTCGGCCCAAAGCGCCTCCGGCGTGGGAAACGCGGCAACCTCGCCCTCGGGCGGGCGGGAGGATTTCGGGGCGCACATATCGATTTGATAGATGCCACACCCGTTGGTGGAGTAGGCCCAACGTACGGACAGCTTTTCAGCATAGGCCTTGGCCTGCCCCACACCCTCGGTCAACGGACGGTCATAGGCCTTCGCCTCGACCACCGCCAACTTGGTGTTGCGATAGACCAGCACATAGTCCGCAATCTGTTGCGGGGCACGCCGCCCGTGACCCAGCATCCGGCCCGCCGTGATCCGATATTCCCGTAACACACGGCTGCCTTCCACCACACCCCAACCTGCAGCAGCCAACGCCGGATCGATGTGCTCTGCTCTTGTTTCCGATTCGTTCATTGGGTCTATCGCCTAGAACACCTGACGAGATTCCTTGATGACTCCGACAAAATTAAGATGTCGAACACGAACATCCGGAAGATCGCATACTGCGGGGATTTTGAAAGTTTGCCGATTCTGCGGAAGCATGTTCTGAACAGCTTCATTGGTAACCAGCGGGATCTGCTCAATCATGGCATGGGCAATGATCAATAGATCGTTCTCACCCACGCCCTTCTGATGGTATTGATCCTCAACGATACCAAGCAAATCCTTGATACGGAGCGATGCGGCCAGGATATCGGCCGATACCGGCGCACGGGTCAGACCATGGTCCTTCAGCCATGCTGCACATTCCGGCTCATTCCTTTCAACCTCATCGTAAGCGACCTCCAGCAAAATAAATACCGCCTGACTCACTTGATCCCCCACCCATGCCCACAAGCCGGGAAACTGCTCTATCGGATAATTGTCCCAACCATGAATGATGGATGAGGCATCAAACGTGAGCATAATGCGCCTCGAGCTGATGCAAATCTTTGACCTTTAATCCATCCAGATAACGCGTCGCGCGCGTCAACGGAATATGTTGCGTGTTAAGGGCGTCAAAGACCGTCTTGACGAACATGGTCCCGAAAAGATGAACCGGCTCCCGGTAGCGCCACTCACGGCTGCCACTCTCCCGCGGCTTGACCGGCATTCCCCTGCCGGCATTGTAGCGGCGATACGCTTCATAGTCGCGTTGGGGAATCTTCCCGGAATCAGCCAAACGCCTCAAAATCACCTCGGCGCTGACACCCCATGCCTTGCGATAATCTTCCAGCCACTCGTCAAAGGCGGCGGCTTGCGGCGGCTTGTTAGCGAGCGGAATGCGCGCAAGCAAGAAGTCCGGCACCAAAACCAAACCGGCAAACGCATTGGCCTCAACCTCTTTGCGTGCGTGGGACAGCAAATCCCCATCGTCATCAATAAAGCTATCGCGATGCAGCAAGAGGTGGCCCAGCTCGTGGAAGAGTGTGAATGTTTGCCTCGCTTCAAAGGGTTGTTTGCGGACAAACACCACTGGACAAACCTCATGATAAAGGGAAAAACCGGCCACCGTGCTCTGTTTCGGAATCTGCCAGGCACCCGCGTACCCATTGCTGCGAAACACCAGCACACCTAGCGCCTCCACAGCCTCCCGGTAGGTAGCGAAGGTATTTTTCTCAGTCAATCCCAGTCGCTCCCGCATCCAATCGGCAGCGGCTCCCGGATGAGCCCACTTAACATTGGCCGGAATGAAGGGTTCTGGGGACTCATTCAACTCTTCCAAGAGCCCCAAATACCTCTCTCGCTGGCGCTCGGTCCGCTCAATGATCTCCTTGACCTTACCGGTCAACTCCGGCTTCTGATTGGAAAGGGTGCGAAACTGCGGGGAGCGCACCACTTGCTCTTGCACGGGACCCGGCGCCAGAAAGAAAAGTACCCCTCGATTGAAATACGCAGCAACCACTTGAAGCTGCTTAAAGGTCAGTCCCTTTTCGCCCGCCATTACGCCGGCCATCGTGGACTCGGCGATCTTCACTTCTGCGCACAGTTCATCCAGGGAAATGCCGCGATCATCACAGCACCACCGGATTCGCTCCGCATTTATGTTTTCAACCTTTTCCATACCCCAATCTACCATGCCTTTCGAAGAAATGCATGCGCCCGGGCAAGCCACCCCAGCCCGCGAACTCAATTCCAACGACTGGAAAAAATCATGCCAAATTTTCCATCGATTGGAAAATCATATTCAACGGCGTTTCAATGATCATGTCGCGCCATAGCCTCCGGCGAAGGCGGATGGAAACGGCTGTCGGCTACGACGGCAACCTTGTTTCGGATTTCGCGCTTCGGATTTCATTCGTGCTTGGGTGTTTCGTCATTCGTCATTTTCACAACGCCCCCGCAAACGCCTGATGCAACAACGACTTCTTCAACGCCTCCAACTCAGCCAACTTCCGCTCATACACCGCCGCCAAACG
>SLBD01000081.1 GCA_007126515.1 Kiritimatiellia bacterium | reverse complement strand
GGAGTCGCAACAGCGATAGTCGCCACTGTTGCTACCCATATTTTTCCTTTCGTAAGTCGGCTTTGTGTTGGAGAGGTCATCGATCACGTTTCTGCGTAGCGGGAGGGCTCGTTCAACCGCCCCAATAGATCATTGATTTCTTTCTTGAGCTCAAGAACGCGTTTTTCGCGGCCCAGGGTGATGTCGTGCCAGCGTTGCAGCTCCGCCATTTGATCCGCGCGTTTCGCTTTGAGTTGTTCTCGCTCAATTACGTGAGTAATGATGTGCGAAATTGCCATCAGAATCGGCACATCCGTTTCTGGCCAAATTCGATGTGAGCGGCATTCATCAAATCCGATGAATCCGTAAAAAGCGCCATCCACGAAAAGAGGCACAGCAATTTGCGAAACAATGTCTTCCCTAATTAGTTCCTTTCGAGTGGCCGGATCGGGGATATCATTTACATCGTGGAACGCGACGGCTTCTCCCCGTTTGAGTTGGTCGATGTGCCATTGAAGCTTTTCAATAGATAAGTTTTGCAAGAATTCCTTCTGAGGGGCAATCCCTGTTGCGCACCATTCAATCGTGTTCGTCATTACGCCAGCTGCTTCATTATAAGTGAACAAGTAAGAACGACAGACATTGAGCTTTTGACCTAGATTTTTGACGGCGGTAGCCAGGAACTCATCCACATCTGTTGCGGCCACGGCTTGCGTTGATATGGATACGAGAACCTCATCGCGAACCAGTTGCCGGCGGGTATCCTCCGCGCGTTGCAAGTCACGCAGAACAGTGCCAATGGCCGCCGCAATCGATTCCAACAGTCCCAAATCATCGGCAACATATTCGGTGTCATCTTCGTATATCTGTAGGGCAATGACTCCAATTGGATTGTCCGTTCCGGGAATGGGGGCGCCAATCCAGTCGACGGATGGTGTCCCGACAGCTTGATAGCCCGCCTGCTCCAATGCTTCCTGATTGCCTGGCCGACTCCAATGGAAAGACTGATTTGTATCGAGCACGTAATCGATCAGCGATCGGCCAGGGGGACGGGCTGGGATCGGGGCATCTGCTTGATCAAAATGAATCAGAAAAGTGACCCATCCCGATTGTGGATCCCTTAATGCCACCATCAGGTTGCTGGAGGGAAGGACCTCATCTAGTTGTTCTCGCAACCAGGGAGCTAGTAACGGAAGATCCGCCATCTTGCGCAAATTTTCGGCGCAATGAGCCAGTACCGCATCCCGTAAAGCCATCCGTTTCTGTGGAGTGATGTCAAACATCAGCCCCTCAGTATAATAGGCACCATCCGTGCCGCGCAAATGACGTGCTGTGTTGTAAATATTAATCTGGCGGCCATCTTTGCGGACAGCTCGATATTCTAAGCTGAAGTCAGTTTTTTGCCGATTGGACGTTTCGACCGCCGCCAGCACTCGCTCTTTATCATCTGGATGCAATCGATTGATCCAGAGATGGGGATCTGCGAGCCACTCGGCGCGACTGAACCCCAGCACATCTTGTACTTGGGGACTGATGTAAATGGTTGGAGAAGCGTCGCCGATTTTTCCTTCCGGATCAATGCGCACCAAATACGCAACCGCTGGTAACTGTTCGACCAGGGCGCGGTAAATGTCATTCGGATCTAGCGAACTCGGGCAATAGTCTGTGCGAAGCGACTCGTTCACAATCATTTCTCCTCTTTCAGAACTGTAAAGTCAGCTTGTGCAGAGGTCACGTCAAATTCGGACGGAAAATAACGGTACACTCATCCATTTTTTATGCACGGCATACTCAATGAATTTTATTCTGCTCCATCCGAGGCCAGAGCGCGGAGCTCTCGAGGTTGATGGAACCATTCCAGTCTGCCTCGGCCGACAGAAACATGAGACTCGAAGACGATGCAGGCAATCGCAGCTTTTTTGAAATGCCTTTGCACCCGTTGCTTGGCTGGGAGGCAGGCTTGAGTGAGCCAGTCGACATCGGGCAGATGACCGACGAGCATGACCGTTTGGTGAGTCTGCGCGTTGATCCAATGGAAGGCTGTGCTGATTGTCCCCCCGGGGGCCATGAAATCACAGGTTTCAATCCCGGCGCTTATCTCTAACTCCTGATGGAAAATCTCGGCAGTTTGCCAGGCCCGAACCAGGGGGCTGGAGCCAATCAGGGTGGGGGGATGCCCCAACGTACGAAAACCGTGGGCCGCTCGTGTGGTCCGCGATACTCCTTGGGGGTTCAGTGGACGATCTTCATCGCGATGTATCCCTTGTTGGCCGAGGTCGTATGCGATGCCGTGGCGGGCAATATACAACCTCATGTTGGATCCTCATGCACGGGTAAGTGGGGACGGAACAAATTCCGTTGTTCATCTTCGAGCTCTTTCACCTTCTCAATGGCTTCGGTACAAAACACTTGTTGGCTGCGGATTTGTCGGGATTTGGTCGCTCGCGGGCGGCTGTGATAGATTCCTTTGTGATCCAATTGACGGCCCTTGACAGTGTCTTTCATGCAGGTGCGGAGAATGTGGCGTAATCGAGCCTGGGCGGCTGGATCTTCCACAGGAACGAGCAACTCGATGCGCCGATCCAAGTTGCGCGGCATCCAGTCGGCGCTAGAGATAAAGTAGAGCGGGGCACCGCCATGTCGAAAATACATAATCCGGCTATGTTCGAGAAACTGGTCGACAATACTGATTACACTGATCCGGTCACTGAGTCCTTCTACTCCGGGTTTTAAGCAACAAATGCCCCTGACGTTTAATTCGACTTTCACACCCGCTTGCGACGCACGATACAGAGCTTTGATCAAGAGCGGATCAACCAGTGAATTGAATTTGGCCATGATATGGCCCTTTTGACCCTGTTGGCTGCGCTCGATTTCGCTCTCGATACATTCCAGAAGTCGATCTCGCAAACTGACAGGTGCGGCGTCGATTTTACGGAAGCGGACGGATTGGCCATACCCGGTTATCGTGTTGAAGAACGTCGCTGCGTCAGCGCCATAATCCTCGTCGCAGGTCATGTAGCTGATATCCGTGTACAGTCTGGCAGTGCTCTCGTTGTAGTTGCCTGTACCGAAATGGACATAACGCCGGATACCCGTGGGTTCTCGTCGGATGATGATGCACACCTTGGCATGTGTCTTGAATCCGCGAATCCCATAGATGACCTGGACCCCGGCGGATTCCAATTCGCGAGCCCATTCGATGTTTCGAGCTTCGTCAAACCGAGCTTTGAGCTCAACGATAACGGTGACTTGCTTGCCTTTTCGGGCCGCGCGCTTAAGAGCCGCGACAATGGGGCTGCGACTGCTGGTGCGATACAATATTTGTTTAATGGCAAGGACACCATTATCTTCGGCAGCTTCCTCGATCAGGCGGACAACAGGTTCAAAGCTATCAAACGGATGATTCAGCAAGAGATCCCCTTGACTGATGACATCGAACATCGACTCGGGTGGGCGTAGCGCGGGCGCAAGCTGTGGGATCCACGCGGTCGCCTTGATCTCTTCAAAGCCGGACATGGTGGCAATGCTCATATAGGACGATACATCCAGGGGCCCCGGTATTCGCAACAGGAAGCGGGTGTCGACATCCAGCGCCTGTTGAAGATACTCGGTGGATTCGGCAGAGGCCCGATGATCGATTTCCAGCCGTACGCAAGGGCTGGTACGGCGCTCTTCCAAAATCCCCTCCATGCCACTGAGCAGGTCGGGGGCTTCGTCCTCTTGAATTTGCATGTCTGCGTTACGAGTGATTCGGAACGCGCAGATTTCGGCGATTTGCTCGTTGGGGAAGTAGCGATCAGAATAGGCCGCTAGAATATCCTCTAAATGAATATAGGCGTGACCGTCGCGGGAGGGAAGGGTCATGAAACGAACCAAGCTGTTCGATAATGATAAAATGGCCCGTCTTGGAGATCCCTCCGCCTGGTTGTTCTCCTCCTTGAGTGTAATCAATAGATGCAGATTGCGGGCTTTGAGATGAGGGAATGGCTCGCCCGGTTGAATCGCCACGGGTGTGCTCACGGGGTAAATCAACTCAGAGAAGGCGTTTTCGATGAAAGCTAGTTGTTCGTTATTGAGGTCGTGAGGCATGATTCTGCGGATCCGAGCCTGATGTAGCGCGGGCGCAAGATCTTGCTGAAAGCAGGTATATTGATCCTGTACCATTTGACGCACGCGCTGACTGATTTTTTCAAGTTGTTGGGTGGGGGTGAGACCAGCAGCATCGCGGCTGGTGTTTCCCTGTGCCTTGAGAAATTGCAGCCCCCCGACTCGCACCATGAAAAACTCGTCTAGATTGGAGCTTGTAATCGCAAGGAATTTGAGCCGTTCCAGTAAAGGCACGGATAAATCGGCTGCCTCTTCCAGGACCCGCTGGTTAAAGTCCAGCCAGCTCAGTTCCCGGCTAAAAAAAGGATTGCGGAATTGTTTTTTCTTTTTAGTGCCCATGGCGAACTCCGGAGGAGGATAAATCGCGTCGTGCTTCGACGGTCAATCCGTAGGTCTCAAAAAATAACCGCCCCTTATCGCGCAAGGCGATGCGTTCCAGCGTCAAGTCTTGGACCCCCTGAATACGGAGGATCAGCCGGCGCGGTTCGCGCAAACACTGCAGGGTGCGGACTTGTCGCATGTGATTTTGGTCCAAGGCATCCGCGACGCGGAGCAGGGCGGCAAGCTTGGCTACAATCAGCTGATCGGCCTGCGGTAGACCCGCATATTCTGCATGCGTTGGTTTGGGCGTGGCCCGGCGATGATAGCGGGCGATCAGCGCGACCAACTGAATGTCGCGTCGACTCAGCCCAAACAAATCGCTGTTCACAATCAGATAGTAGGAATGTTTGTGATGGCTTTGATTGCCAACATACAGGCCGATTTCATGTAGAATGGCTGCGACATGCAGGATCAATTCATAGCGGGGTTCTAGCTCGTGCTCGTCGACCAATTCCTTGAACAAGTGGCAGGCGAGAGTGGCAACGTGCAAGGCATGACTTTCCTCGTAATCATACTTGCGGCCCAAATTCATGGCAGAATATATGACTTGATCGCGAAAATGATCGGTCCACGTGCTGCGAGTGGCCATTTCCAGAAGCAAACCATCGCGCAGAGATACTTTGGAGATCAACAGCTCTTGGACTTCGAATGAATCGGCCAGGCGCGCATAGGCCAGCAACGCTGGCCCTAACGTTTCCGCGTCTTGATAGGCAAGATGATACTGTTTGACGAGATCATCGACATCCAGACTGGCGACTTCCTTGGCGAACGAATAGAAGCGCTGCAGCGAAATCGATACAAGACGATCATCCGCATGTTCGGGCGCCAATTCGTCGACAGCCAATCGGACATCTCCGCCAAGAGCGATCAGCCGCTGCACGGGGTCGGGCGGAATGGCCCGATGAATCTGGTCGACTGACTGCTGTATGTGGCGGTTGAGGATGGTGGGCATTCGTCGTGCCGGTGTGCGATGAGCATCCAAGGTTTCGCGCATGCGAAGGGCTCCCAGACGATAGGAACGCGATAAGGTGACATGTTTTTCTTGGACGAGCAGGACTTCGGTGCTGCCACCGCCGACTTCCGCGATCAGCGTGTCGTGTTCGTCCAAGCCCCCCCATTTCTCCAGGTCGTCTCGTACAGCAATGTAAGTGAGGCGATTCACTTCCGCCTCATCAATCAGTTCGACTTTAATATGCGCAGCAATTTGAATGCGATTTAGGAAAATTTGGCGATTGGCGGCTTCGCGGACAGAGCTGGTGGCGACAGCGCGAATGGCGGCGGGATCATCGAGGCCGTAATCTCGGAGAACTCGTCGAAATCCCTTCAGAATAGACACGCACTCTTCAATCGTGTCCGATTCGATCTTGCCGGATGCGAATGTATCCTTACCAAGCGAGACCGGATGCTGCAGGGCCTCCAAGCTGTGGACATGGCCTGCCGAATCAATTTCCGCAATTTCCATGCGAATCGCCGATGTGCCGATATCAATCACCGCAACTTGCCGACGGTGTTCTGCACTCTTCTGTTTTTTGCCCGCATCCATAACGTGAGTCTATCTCAATGTACGTGCTTCACTCAATGGCGAATTCAGCGGTTTGCACACCCTCGGACCTGTTACATAGAGTCTTCGGTGGCTCAATACCGTCACGCATATGTGTTGGATATTAGACGAACTTGGTAAGAATTGTATTAGATTTGGATTAGGCGTGAGCGTTTTTCAATGAAAATGGCTTGTGGGCTGCAATAGCCACCTACAGGAATTCTGCACAAACTCGTTTTCTGTAGCCGCGCACGGCGGGCGCCGCAGCGCGTCTATCGATTTGGTTGCGAATAAAACCTGTTTCTGGATGACGATTCAGACTTGGGCTCAGGGCAGACGCATCAAAATTTGGATCTTTGTCTGTGACTGGCTCTCGTGCTGACGAGCCGGTTTTGGGAAGGACTCGGTGGGCAAAGGACGAGACAGGCTCTTCCAGCCCTCATCGGGGGTAGACATTTGCAAGGACAGGAATGTCCTTGCTCCGGGGGGTGGACATTTTGCGCTCATATTGAGGTCCCACACTTCGGAAAGTGTGGGACCTTG
>SLBD01000135.1 GCA_007126515.1 Kiritimatiellia bacterium | reverse complement strand
CGTCTTCAGCCAATTAATCAGTCGCATCCGCGTTGCTGTCCAATAGCAAGGCGCGGGCGCTGATGTGCGGGCCGGGAAATAGTTCCATGAGTTGAGCTGTCTGGTCATCTTGATCGAACATTTCCATTAGCCCCTCATACGCCTTGCGATCAAACTCCAGCATTTCTTCCAATTGCATCGTTTCTAGATTCTGGGTCACAAAGCAGAGAGCTTGATCGTTCGAATCTTCGGCATTGAACAGGATGGCTTTGCTGCGCGGGTCCAAGCGTTCTAAGTTACGCGAATACATCATATACTTAATGTATTCAATGACGCGCTCATTGAGATCCGCTTCCAGCAGATAAATCCGTTCGATCAATTCCGTGCGGGTAAATACCAAATGCACCGTGGGCGGGTCGAATTCGTCGGGCAGCGCCGAATCTATCGCCTGTAGAGTCTGCAAGAAAAGATCTCGGTTTTGTCGGTATTCGCCTTCCTGTCCAGGAAACCAATAGATCATTAGGCGACGTTCCGGGTCATGATAAAGCAATTGCTTGTCTACGCGATATTGGAAGCCGCAGTGCGGACATGTAACGGCGTTAAGTTGATTCGCCATCAGCTCATCCCGTAAAGCAGGCGCTTCCTGAACATTGATGGCATCGTACAATTCGACTTCCTGTTCGGCCTCGCACTGAGGACAGACAATCGTATAGGGGCGTGAGCTCGACATGGTTATCTTCCTGACTTGTTGATCATGGCTTTAGCAATGGCTTCACCGATTTCGCGATAATTTTTTTGCGAGAGTGTCTTGGTGCCAATTCGACTGTAAGGGATGCGCAAGGAAAGTGCGCAGAGATGCAGGTGCCCGCAGATATAATCACACAGGATTGTGTTGGGGGTTTGCTTCGATTGCATAGCCATCCGCTTGAAGTCGTCGGCCGCATAGGCGGACTGCAGTTCATGCTGAATGACATTGGCCCATTTTACTGCAGCTTGATGCTCCTCGGGGAAGCACTCGGGATCAGGAATTTCACAGTACACTCCATCTTTCTCATGTGGCTCTGCGGCATGGAAATCGACGAGTAAGACAGGTTTACAATGGCTGCGCCATCGCTGGATATCGGTTTGGATACAACGAACCTCGCGTCGAGCCGGGCTCTCTCCCCAGGCACGATCTACGTCGAGTGGATAAGTGCTCGCCCCATGAATACCTCGTTCTGCGGCATCAGGATCAGCGATCGGAATGGCCCAGACCAGAAAAGGGTCACGTTTGATACGGGCAAGATATTGCAACACGCCATCGACCACCCAAGAGGCCGGGGTCTCTCCGGCGTGTTCGCGGGCAATCAAATACAATCCGCTTTTCCGGTTGTCCAATCCGCCGTAATCGCTGGACCAACGCCGCAGCGGCAAACCTTCTTCGGTCATTCCGATGACATCCTCAGCCCAGTAGTTCCGCGATTTGGAGCGTAAGGATTCCAGCTCAGATCTTCCGTATGGGAAACAGAGAGCGACTTCAGTTTGTGGCTCCGGATGTGGAATCCACCACGTTACCCGAAAGCGCCCATCGGGCTCCGTGTTGACAGTGCCGCTGCTGCAGCGATGCCACCCTTGTCCTTGGGGCCGATATACCGGCAGAAGATCGCCAGCGAAAGAGGGTTCCATCCACTCTTCCAGCCCACACAAGGTGATCCGCATCTTGCGATCTTTACCTACATTGGATGCAGAATCTTTGATCAAGAAATGAAACCATAGCGCCTCTGTGCCAGCTTTGGGGTGGGCGTAGAAGGTAACCCCCGAGACATCGCTGGCCGTGTCCACAACCGGCTGGCACACATTACCACCCGGGAAATTCGCTGTCACATGTAATGCCATATCTTATCTACCGCTTGCCATAACAGGAAAAGGTGAAGTAGGGAGAAAATAATCTCCCCTTGCGAATCGGGGTTCCCCAGAGCCTCAGTCTTTGTTAGCGGGGTTCAGCCACGTACACATGCGAGACCCCGTCGACATCAGATCGCCAAACTATCCGGCCGGCTGCTGTTCGCGGATTCAAATCTTCGTAATCATTATCGGTCAAGCGAATAGGATCGGGGCCTCCATTCCATACAAAGATTTCCGCATCCATGTTGTCAACATACCCCATCCAAGTAATGACTCCATCACGAATATCGGGATTGATGTTGTCATAGCGCGTATTGGTCAACTGACGAGTTTGCTCACCATCAAAATGAAAGATTTGGAAAAAGTCACCGTCAAACCCCTGCCATACCGCTTGGCCGTTCCAAAGCCGCACATTCAGATCATCTTCCGGGTTGTCGCTGATTCTGCTAATCTCTCCATCTCTCCACATAAAAATGTCGGAACTTGCCCGCTCAATGCCCTCCCAAACAATCACTCCATCCCAAATTTGGGGTGATTTATCATCTTGGTCATTGTTCGTGATCTGAGAAATTTCGCCAGCTTCATGATCATAAAGGAAAATTTCAAAATTGCTCCCGCTCCACCCGTACCATGTCACTTTTCGGCCGTGCACCCGGGGGCCCATATCATAGAAAAAATTCGTGGTCATTTGCATTTGCTGACCGTCCACCCAAACCATGATTTCCCATCCAAACGGCCAGCCGCGGGCTTTTTGCCAAGCAATGGTGTCTCCCCAGAACCCCGGACCCAAGTCATTACGATTATCCGCGGTCAGCTGCCGAATTTCTTCGCCATCCCACAGCATAATTTCATTATTCCCGCTGGGTGTACGGCGAGTCCCCACCGTTTCTTCGTCTCGCCATTCCCGAACGTCGTATTCGGCACCCGCCACGTGTTCCAACTGCTGAAGAGAGGGGTCCTCTTCAGATGTTCTGGCTACGCGCCATCTCGAATCCAACTCAGGCATATCAGGGTCCAAGGGGGGATCAACCAATTGCAGAGTTCGCTCCAATTGTCCTCGACCAGTTGTCGACACCCAAACAACTTGGTTACTGTAGACCTGAGGGTCGTGATTTCCCACACCGCTCCGAAACACACCATCAGTAAGGGCTCGCGTAACCCCGCCTGTATGAATGAAGATATCGGCATTGGCAGAAGGAGAAGGACGAATACGAAATCCCTGCCACGCAATCAAGCCCGTGTCGGAGATCCGCACTTGTCGATTCAGAAAATCAGGATCGCCAATTTGGCGTATATTGTATTCTGCCGTCGCCCGACTCACGCTGATAAAACAGAGCAGCAGGCAACAAATCCAGCACAGCCGCACATACTGTCCCTGACTACGATCTGATTGTGAATGTGCGAATGGCATAACCGTTGATTGATTTTATCGGCGCAACTGCTCCCGGCGCTCTTCCGTGACTTGCTGAAGGGCTTCTTGGGCAGCCGCAAAATCTGCCCGAGCCTGATTCGCGGCCGCCCGCGCAGCCTCCGCTTCGCGCGCCGCCTCCTGCGCTGTGGCCTGCGCTTCATTGGCTAACACACGAGCCAGTTCCGCCATTTCTTCAGCGATCGGAGTCGGTTCTTCCATCGCAGCTAATTGATCCTCGGCTTGCTGGGCACGGTCGGCCGACAGTTCTGCTGCCACTGCAGTCCGGCTAGCCCGTAGTTCAGCTCGGTCGGCCCTCGCCTCAGCGCGTCGCACTTCCATTTCGCCCGCCTGCGCGGCAAGCTCTTCTGGCGTCGGAGCAATGGGCCAATTTGGCCCCCACCGATGTTCGTCACTCCAGTAATGCAATGGACTACGAGATGCCATTTGGCGATCGACTTCCCGAGGATCGATTTGTTCTTCCTGAACTAACCGCATTCGTCGCCAATCACGACCGAAACGCTCCAAGCTCTTCAGAATGGCATTAACCATCACCCGATCAAATTCGGTGCTCATGCGGACGATATTTTCTTCTCGTTCCACTTCTGTTCTGAGCGAAGTTTGAGCCATCTCATAAGCCCACCAAGGATCAATATGGGGCCCCCACTCAGTCTGTCGTTCAATTCCGTGGAATTGTGTCTTCAATGCCAACTCTGCCATGCGCTTCAAATCGCTGGCAACGCGCATTGTATAGTTGGCGGATCGCTGGGAGGCGGTCAATAGGACCACCTCCGTGCGCCCCGCATGCGGGGCTAATGCGCCTCGATAAAGGACCGCTTGGACATGGTGGCGTAATTGGTTGGGGACAACGCGCCGCGGATTGGGCAAAACAGCCGTGTAGAAAATCGGGCTCTCAAGACTATTGACCAGCGGAATGATGTCTCCGTCTAATATTCCCTCAATCACTTGGGCTTGAGCATCAGCCACTGCCTCATCTGCAAACATGACCATGTCACGCCCAGCAAAACGCAAAACGGAATTACCCATGGTCCACAAATTTTCATCAATCTGATGTCGGAAAAAGCCATCCCGATGGAATTGCGGAGCAAGCCGACCAAGAGGAAAACCGCCCACGATGTGCGCGACAACATCTTTGACGTTACCTTCATCGTCCTCGCGATGGGTTACCACCATCGCCGCTACTTCGCCTAAGTTTAGGTCTGGATCATCTTCTAGTCCCCGCCGAATCACAACTCGCAGTTGGGCTAGCAATTCGGGGTTCTCACCGAACATCGCCTCCAGATAAAGATCCGAAAAAGCCATTTCGGCAGGCACAGCACCGATCGTTCCGCCATTTTCTATCATATATCGGATTTGGGACTCGAAGTCACGCGCCATGAACGCCATTTGGTACACACGTCGTCCGAGCGGCAGACTGGCTAACACCAGCACGCCAAGGATGCCCACAGCGATTCGCCCACGCCAAGATATGAACCAATTATTTTTCATTTCCTACAGTTCCTAACTACCAATCATAATAATGTGCGTCTTCCGGCGGATTCAGTCAATCCCAAAGCACCAAAAACGGAAAGGATTACTTTCTGCATTCTGCTTGCGGAATTTGGCAGATTGTGCGAAAAGGGTCCTGATCTGGAAAAGTGTAAGCAACTAGCAGGAGGCGATCCGTGAATAAATTATATTTAGTGACAGCTTGTGTCTTATTAATGACCCTAACCCAAGGGTGCTCCACACCCAGCCAACGTATTGGTGGATTGCGTTTGGGAATGACTCCTGATGAGGTGCTGGACGAGATGGGACGACCCTACGCTGTTCGATCTGCGAAGTTGTTCCGAGACGGATCCTTCCAGGAAGTCTGGGAATACATCCCTTCTATCTTTTCTGTTGCTTTGTTTGCGGATCGGTATGACAAAATCTACTGGGTCTACTTTGACGACGGACGGCTAGTCCAGTGGGGGGAACCCGGAGACTTCACGGGTGAAGAGGATATGGTCCTTGAGCATATCCCGGACCGACGCACTCGCTAAGGGCCACCCCTGAGCGACTATTACCCGCCGTGAAGATTTAGGAGTCGCTCTCAAGGAACCCATCGTTTTGCACGTCTCTTCCAACGATCGAATGCACTGCTTAAGGCCAATACAATTTGGCCTTATGTTGATCTTAAAGTGCTGCGTGCTGCTTTCTCCTCGGACTAGCACTGGCCAGTTTATGCGAATTGGCCCATTCGACTTGGACGTGAATACGTCGTTGCAATATGTTTACACAACAAATGTAGACGGCAACCGGAAATCCGAGGCGGAGCTGGAGCGCGAGGATCACTTTATTGTGTGGTCCCTAGGCGCACTTCTAAGCGGACCCACCACCCCCACATCTGAGCTGAATTTGAATACGGCCATGTCGGTGGAAAAACACTTTGTCCGCGATGATTTAGACACCTCCAGCGATCCTTTTGCAAACATTACTCTGACACACAACATGGAACTGGGCCGATTCGACTTACCCACGACTCTCTTTTTCCGTCGCGAGAACACACAGGATGATGACGGCACAACGCGACTATACATTCCGGGCCAGCGCAAGGAGCGAATCGTTCAAGATAGCCGCGGCATCAACCAAGGATTGAATTGGTCACGTGAACCATTACGGTTCAACAGCAGTTTTTCCTACACAGAAACACGGTATCAGGAAGAAGAATTTCAAATCGGCGATGAGGACAGCTACGCAGTCGGTTTCGGGATCACTTGGGACGTGATGCGCTGGGGAGGCCAGAGACGATTAAGCACCTTTTATAATTACAGCCAAGATAAAACAGAATTAAAGAATCGGCCAGATGCGGCTGGTTCAGGCGAATGGTCCCGCTCACAGGCCCTTGGACTGACCCTGCAAATTTTGACTCGGCCTGACTTCACCTATTCATTTGCCTATAACAAAGACGATGACGACGATTGGCGCTATACGCATTCTTGGGCCATCTCTGATGCCTGGGAATTATCCCCGACCATAACTGCCGATGCCCGCGCCAGTTACACCATTGATGAGCAGCCTCGCGATGATGATATAGCCTTTACCTACAGCGCGAGAATAGAGCACCAGATTGGCGAAACGCTGCGTCATTCTCTCAGCATGACCCGCGAGCCAGTGAACACCTTTGGGTCGACAACCGACACGGACAGCACTTCGTGGCGATACAATTTATCCAAATCGGACCTGTTTTTCGCCAATCTCACATTTAGTTTTGCAATCAATCACGAAATTAATAAGCCACAAGGACCAGAAGCGGGTCCAACTGAAGAAACGACTACCTATACTGCGGGGCTCTCCCACAGCGCAGCTCTTTCGAGAAGGCTGAGTCGGAATTGGTCGTATCTGT
>SLBD01000018.1 GCA_007126515.1 Kiritimatiellia bacterium | reverse complement strand
GCGTCCCCTTGAACAACAGATGCTCAATAAAGTGGCTGGCTCCTGATTGACGGACCGTCTCGTAACGGCCACCCACGGCCACCCAAATCCCCACCGCCACACTTTGCACCTGCGGCATATTCGCCGTTAGCACCTGAATTTTATTATCCAACGTTGTTTCCCGATAATCCAAATTCATTGTGTCGCCTCTTTCATGGCCGCAATTGTGACGCGCTGCTCATACAGAGCTTTACCCACAATCGCTCCCGTCAAATTCGTGCGCTGCAAAGCCGTCAATCTCCGCATGTCTTCCACCGAGCTCACTCCGCCAGACGCAATCACGGCGCTGTCCGTGGCATCGCACATCGCCGCCATCGCGGAGACATTCACGCCTTCCAACATGCCGTCGCGAGCGGTATCTGTATAAATCAGCGTTTTCACTCCCATACGCCCCATTTGCGCCGCAAGATCTGTGGCCAGCACACCCGTGGTCTCGGTCCAGCCTTTCACCTGCACCTGTCCGTCACGGGCATCAATACCCACCGCCAGATGATGGCCAAATTGGTGCAACCAATCGGTGAGAATATCCGGCGACTCGCATGCGCGGGTTCCTACGATCACTCGTTCCACACCGACATCCAGCAGACGCTTGATATCGGTATCGGTTCGCAACCCGCCACCGACTTCAACAGGGATGGACAACGCATCCACGATTCGGCCAATCACATCCGCATGCACCGGATGGCCTGCAAACGCACCATCCAAATCCACCACGTGCAGCCAGTCGCCACCTTGCTCCTGCCACTGCAACGCCATTGCCACGGGATCCTCCGAATACACCGTCACATCCTCGGCACGCCCTTGGCGCAACCGCACACAGCAGCCGTCTTTCAAATCAATCGCAGGTAACACGTCAATACTCATACGGGGCTCCCCTGCTCCAGCCAACGGGCAAAGTTGGCGAGCATCTGCAATCCATACTTCTGACTTTTTTCCGGATGGAACTGAACCGCCATCAAACGTCGGCGCCAAATGGCAGAAGCGTACTCCAGCCCATAGGTGGTCACTCCTGCCGCGTAGTCGGCCGTGGCCGCATCCGCATAATACGAATGCACAAAATAGAAATGCGTCTCGTCCGGCAGCTTCTCAAACAAGGGACACTCCGGCAACGCCTGCCGGACGCGACTCCAACCAATTTGCGGGACTTTGTAGTCATGCGGCAAGCGGAACCGACGTACCACTCCAGGCAGGACCCCCATCCCCTCCACTCCCGGTGATTCTTCACTCCCCTCGAACAGCACTTGCAGTCCCAGGCAAATCCCCAGAAAAGGCTTGTCTGCGGCGATCCAATCGAGAATGGGCTGCACTAATCCGTGCTCCCGCAGATGCGCCATGCAGTCACCGAAAGCGCCCACTCCGGGCAGAATCAGCGCGTCGCATGCGTCCAACTCATCGGGAGAACCAACAATGGTCGCAGGCAAATTCAGGAAGCGACAGGCATTACTGACGCTACCCAAATTACCCATGCCATAATCGATAATGCCAATTTGACGGCCGCTCATGCGCCTTCCACCCGGCCTTTACTGGAAGGCACTCCTTGCACGCGCGGGTCACGGGCACAGGCCATATACAGTGACCGAGCCACCCCTTTGAAGATCGCTTCATAGGCGTGATGCACATCTTCGCCGTAGGGTTGCTGAATGTGCAGATTCATACGGGCTTGATCGCAGAATGAGCGGAAGAAGTGTTCGAGAATGTGTAAATCAAAATCGCGAATCTTGCGTTTGCGGTTGGCCACCTTATAAACGAGATAGGGCCGCCCACCCAAATCCACCGCCACCTGAGCCAACGCATCGTCCATCGGCAAGAGACTGAATCCGTAGCGCGCAATCCCCTTCCGATCGCCCAGCGCATCGGATACCGCCTTGCCCAGCACGATACCCACATCCTCCACCGTGTGATGATAATCCACCGCCAAATCGCCCTGCGCCTGGATGGTACAATCAAACAAGGCATGCTTCGTCATCAATTCCAACATGTGATTGAAGAACGGGATCCCTGTCTCAATCTTGTATGTCCCGCCACCATCCAGGTTCAGGCTGCCGGAAATTTGAGTTTCCGTCGTCTTCCTATTAAAGCGTGCCGTACGTGTTTTCATAGCCAGTAGCATACGGAGTCACACCGTCGCGTCAATCTGCATTTAGCTCCAATGATTTGCCACCCTTACCGGGATACACGTAATCGACCGACTTACCCGATCCCGCCCCTTTCGCACCAAGCTAGGCGGCGAAGGGACTCGCCGCCCTACCCCTGCATTGTTGGGACCTATGTTCTCGCGGAGGATTTATCAATCTTGATCCCCGCCAGCACCTCAATCGCGACGTCCTGCTTCAACGCCGTTCTCATCTTGAAGAGATTCTTCGCCCTCTGTTTCTTCTGGGTCTAGCCCAAGTATTTCAGCCAAGTACTCGGGGGCCGCGGTATAGCTCATGCTTTTGACATCGCCGTTCTCAGAAAAAATTAGGTGCAGGTGCATTTCCTCACCCACATATTCATACGCCGTCCCGATATCACTGCTGTGCGTTCGATGCGGCTGACCAAGCATGATTTCAATCGAATGTCGACCTGATTCTCGTATCGCTAGCAAATCTTCGGAAGAGAGACTATCTACAGCCAAAAACCCTTCGGAATCGTTCCCCGCAGGAAGCGATGCGCAGCTTGCCGCGAGGAAAAGGGCACCCAAGAGTATGTACATCTTAATCATCATTCCCCCTTCTATATTCATCATCTTCTCACCACAATTACCAACCCGTATGTCATGGGTACGTTAATTCGCGCCGGCATTCTTTTTCACGACGATCTTCTTTCCCTTCAAACTACGGCGAGTACCATCGATTGTTTGCGCTCTGCGCTCCGCTTCGTCAACATCTGACCGTTTACTGCCAATTCTCTTCATCACTTTCGGAGCAACAACAAGATAACGCTTACAGGAGTCGCACTCGCGAATTCCCCGTAATAGGCGATACCATATGACTCCCCCACGGGAACCATGCGCCATCCCCACGTAGACTCGCCCCGAATCGCCCATGATGTATTCGTACCACCCGCCTGCTTCGTTTTGTGGATAGTTTGTCTCCACATATTTCATTGGCTGTCCGCACCGCGAACAAAGCACAGGGGCTTTTTTGCTCTTTTCATGGAAGTAGTAGAGCGGAATCAAAAGCGCGAATGTCAGGATGATCGCGCCAAGAATGACGGGAGGCGGCAACGGATAACGGTCATGAATCAGGAAGCCATAAATCGTCAGTCCAATAATGAGAATGCCGGGCAGAGGCTTGAAGAAGGAGAACCAGCGGCCCGGCTGAAATGCCGACTTGGCTTGCTCGTCATGTGTCCAATTCAAATATTTATCGTCATTGGGCATCTGGATGTCAGGCATTTCTTTGCGACAACAATTGCTTCATCGCTTGATACACTTCCTCTGGTTTTTCTACGTCTTTGAGATAGATCCCTGCGTTTTCGGCTCCTCTCACTTGTCACATATTTATCCAAACAGCATGACCAGAACCATACGCGAACAATCAGGGCGAGTTCATGTTCTGTGGGAGTTATGATTGATGATTTCATACTTGTGTTGTTTGAAGCCAACTCAACAAAACGAGAGAATTTAATAGCAGCCAGACATACTTTTGCCCAGTGAAAACCATGCGGCTTTCATTGAGTGGAAACAGGCGATTTACTCAACAGGGATCGGATACGTGCCGCTGAAGCAAGCGTCGCAGTAGCTCTCTAACCCAGCGGATTCTTTCATGACGGATCGGAGTCCATCATGGCTGAGATAGGCCAAGGTATCGGTTTCCAAGTATTCGCGGATGCGTTCGACACTGCCCATGCGATGCCCCACGAGTTGGTCGTAGTCGGGTGTGTCGATTCCATAATAGCACGGGTGCGCGAACACGGGGCTGCTAATCCGTAGATGAATCTCGCGCGCGCCGGCCTCGCGCAACATGCGAATGAGACGCCGACTGGTGGTGCCGCGGACAATGGAATCGTCGACCAAGACAATCGATCGACCTTCGATGACACTGCGGACTGGATTGTACTTGATCCGGGCCCGCCAATCTCGAATCGATTGCGCGGGTTCGATGAAGGTACGGCCGACGTAGTGATTGCGGATCATGCCTAGCTCATACGGAATCCCGGCAGCATCGGCGAAACCCAGCGCCGCGGCGTTGCTGGAGTCAGGGGCATTGACGACCACATCCGCCCCTAGCGCGGGTGCCTCTTCCGCAAGCTTGCGCCCTAAGGCGCGCCGGATATCGAGAATCGACTGCCCTTGAAATAAACTGTCGGGACGGCTGAAGTAAATCAGTTCGAACACACAGAAATGCTGCTGATCTTTTTGGGCAAAGCGCTTGGAAACGACGCCGTTGCGACTGATGACGACGATTTCACCGGGCTCGATATCCCGCACGTACTTGGCACCGATCAAATCCAGCGCACAGGTCTCAGAAGCAAGCACATAGGAATCTTCCTTGCGTCCCAAGCACAAGGGCCGGAATCCGTCGGGATCGCGAACGCCAATCAATTGATCCTTGTGCAAGAGCACGAGCGAGTACGCACCTTCAATGCGTTGCACAGCATGAATCAATCGGTCCATGAAGGATTGGTGGGCATGTGTGGCCATCAAGTGGAAAATGATTTCGGTGTCGGAGGATGTCTGAAAAATTGCGCCGCGCTCCTCTAATTCTTTTTGCAAGGCGACGGCGTTGGTCAATTGGCCGTTATGGGCAACGGATACTTCGCCCACAGACAGATGCGCATGCAAGGGCTGAACATTGCGGTCGTGACTGCCGCCAGACGTACTGTAACGGGTGTGTCCGATGGCGTAGTTGCCGATCAACTTGTGTTTCAGCGTATCGGCATCAAAGACATCTACGACTCGTCCCATGCCTTTGTGCAGTCGAATGTGGTCGCCATCCGAAACCGCAATGCCAGCGCTTTCCTGGCCGCGATGCTGGATGGCATACAGACCGGCATACGCCAGGTGCGCCGCATCCGGCCCATTCCAAATTCCAATGACTCCGCATTTATCGTGTAGCATGGTGGTGTTCCTCTGGTGGTTGCGGCTCGCTCTTATACCATCTTCAACTATGTCGCAGCCATCGCTTCCAACTCAACTTAACGAGTCATGTCGAGCGAAGTCGAGACATCTCCGAATTTACCAACAGCAATCGCATTCAACATGCAGCGCACTGTTAACGCTCGTCCCGCTTGCAAAGGATGTCGGTATTGCATGAGATTCCTTCGACTTCGCTCGGAATGACTATTGGGATAATCGAATGGCTAAAGATTTAAGCAATGCTCTAAAGATGCGGCTCGCTCGGTGAGCTCGCCCTACCTTTCGTTGTAGAAGTGTTCGGTTTCCAGTGTTCAGTGTTCATGAAGATCAGGCCCAATAATCAGTTAGAGATGCACGTAGCTTGTTAGAGATTGCCATCAAGTCGATTTCTAAACCGGCTCCGTCCCGCAGTCGCCCCTTCCCGAGTTCCAGTCGTCCGAGTGGTTGCAGACCCAACTTCCGCAGCGGGGACAAACACTCTTCGGGGACGGTATCAGGAACGAATAACAAGTAACTCAGCGGACCTTCGCCAAAGAGATGATCGGAGTCCGCTTGCGCTGCATCAATGACCCAGTCGCGATCGGGCCGGGCAAATCGTTCCACAACCCGCTTGAAGGCTCCGCCTTTGCCAATGTCCCGCAGCCAAACCTGTTCGCCGTGTTCCGCCAACCAGGGCAGCAGTGCCTCCGCCAGTTTGCGTTCCACAGCAAAATCAACGTCGGGCACTCGACAACCACTGAGGCATCCTGACTGTTGCAACCGCCAACAATGATAGAGGTCGCCGGCCGCTGCTTGCAGGTTGCCGAAGGTGTAGAAGCATCCACATTCGCCTTGGTAGCGGTAGCGGTCGACGGGGAGTTTGCTTTCGCCCACCAGCACAAAGACAGGCGTGGGGGCGATGGCACCGACATCAGATTCATTATAAAAACTGACGTTGCCGCCGGTAACCGGCACGTCCAGGGCCTCGCAGAATTCACGCATGGCCAGTGTCGTGCCGCCAAAATCGACCATGGTTTCCATGCGATCCGGCGACGGGAAATTGAGGCAATTGCTGACTCCGCCGGGGAAGGCGCCGGCGGCGACGGAGCGACGGAACGCGGCAGCCAGCACGGCGCGCGTGCCGCAATAGGCGTGCAACAATGTCCAGGGACTGCGCGAATGTACCGTCAAGGCCACACTGCGTCCGCTTTCGGGTTCGTACAACAAGGTATGATCCTCGCCTGGCCCCCCAATCGTTCGCTGATTGATTTCGTAGTCGAACTGCTCGTAGATGTCATTCAAGGCAGCGTAATGGGAGGTGGAGGTTAAGGTGTCCAACAGATCCGATACGGAAGGCTCTGCATCGTTGGACTCCTGCTGCTGCAGTCCGGCGATGCCGCTCACGTCCACTGCGCGATCTTTGCCCGCGCGCAAAACATCGTCCGTGAGCGAGGAATAATCTTCAACGGGGCAGCCGTCGACCAGCAGATCCAACGGTGCGCTGGCCACTTCGGCGCCTTGGAAGCGGACGATCATGTTGGGTGATTCTTCGATCACGCCGATCCACGCATAATCAAGCGGATACTG
>SLBD01000218.1 GCA_007126515.1 Kiritimatiellia bacterium | reverse complement strand
GTAGGCGCTCCAAAAGTTCCGGCTTCAACTTCGAGACCAGCACAGTCCGACAGCCTGCCGCGCGCCCTGCTTGCACATCAACAATACCATCCCCAACCATCCAACTTTTTTGCAAATCGATGCCCAGCTCTGCGCTGGCGCGAAGCAACATGCCAGGCTTGGGCTTACGGCATTCGCAGGCAATGGCGTATTGGCGGCGCTCATCGGTTGCGCCGCCTTCCGGATGATTGGGACAAACGTAACAACCGTCCCACGGCACAGAGGTCCCGTCGCCCAGTTGTTTCGCCAATTCGTCATGCAGCGCATCCAACTCTGCAAAGGTCAAGGTCCCCTTGGCGATTCCCGGTTGATTGGTGACGATGACGCATAACAACCCCAGTCGCCGTCCCGTGGCCAGTAGTTCACGCGCGCCGGGCATGATCTGCAACTGCTCCGGTCGACGCGGCGAGTCCATGATCCCGTGCGTCTCGTCATAGACCATGCGGTTGAGTACCCCATCGCGGTCTAGAAACAGTGCTTTTCGTAGAGTTTTCATGCGCGCGTCAGCAGGGCATCCAGCTCCGCCCATCCTTCCGGCTTACCAATTTCATAAAACCGTTCTGTTACCTCGTGAGCCGCAAGGTCCCCAGCGTCCACCAACGCTTGCGTGACCACCGACAAATCAAAGGGGCGCTCCCACCCGGCGAATTCTTCAATGGCTTCCCGGCGATAAAAGGACAGGCCGTAATCGATCGAATCGGCCGCGCCGGGCGGTGGGGACTTGGAATAAAACACCACACGATTGCCTGCCACTCGCGTATTGCTTTTGTCCCAGGCATCTTCGTTCCGGAACACGGTCATCAATCCGCGTGTCCCTGCCTCTTGAAATGCGGCATACGCCGCCCGGTAGTTGGCGGTCAAATAGGAATCCCCGTACAGCACACCAAACTCTTCATCGAGCAAAGGCAAGGCATCGGCCAGGGCACCACCGGTCCCAGCCAGTTGCTCCGGATTTTCCTGCGCCACCGACACGGAGAGCCCCCACGCCTTTCCATCCCCCACATGAGCCGCAATCTGACCTGCGCCGACTCCCAGACACAGCAAAATACGCTGCGCTCCGTTGGCCGCCAACAGGTGCAATTGATGATCAATAAACGGCCTCCCCGCCACGGGCATCAAGGCTTTGGGCCGGTCCCCAGCCAACGACCGCAAGCGGGTGCCTTGGCCGCCGGCCAGGATCACCATTTGCGGTAAGGTCTGGTCACCAGCACCGGGCATCGAAATCCTCGTAGGAAGTGAAATCGGCGACCACGCGCGATCCTTGCAAGGAGGGGAAATACGGGACAGGAGGCATATCCTGGGCCGCCATGTACGCATCCAAGGCACGGCCTTTATCTGGACAGTAGAGCATCAAAAACCCGCCGCCGCCAGCACCGATGATTTTGCCTCCCAACACCCCAAATTCCTTTTTTACGTGCTCATAGAGATCGTCCAAGGTGGACAAGCTGACCCGCGCCGAGAGTTGCCGCTTTTGCATCCAATGTTCGTCCATCAACTGCGCGAATCGATCCAAATCCCGCTGTTCAAAAGCCGTCTTGATCTCCCGACCGATTTCCTTGATTCGGCACAAACTACCAACGACCCGCCGATGGTCCTGACGCTCTTTCTGACGCGCTGCGGCATCCTGGGACATCAATACCGCCGTGGCGGATCGCTGGATGCCCGTGTAATAGACGCGTGCCTTGTTGACCAATTCGTTCGCAAGCAGGAAATCGACCGGCACAGATCCGACTTCTACGGTTCCGTCCGGAGCAATCTCCAAGGTCCGGAATCCTCCGAAGGCGGCCATGTATTGATCCTGCTTCCCAACCGGCTCTTTGAGGATGTTCATTTCAATGTGACAAGCCTCCTCCGCCACCTCCTGCAGATTGACCGATTGCCGATTGTACGCCCGCAACGCCGTCAGCAATCCGACCAGATAGGCACCTGACGAACCCAACCCGGTCTTGGCGGGCAAGTCCGCTAGGCTGGTCAGCTCAATAAAATGATGCGGCGGATGCAGCTTCAGTGCCTCCCGCGCTAGCGGATGCTGTATATCACCCACCGCCGATACCGTTTCCACCTGACTGTAGCGAATGATGTGCTTTTTCTCCGTTACCGGCAGGGGATGCAGCATGATGTACATGTACTTGTTGATCGTCATCGAAAAGATGAAGCCGCCGTGGTCTTCATAAAAGGAGGGCAAATCGGTGCCACCACCGCCGAGCGTGATTCGAAAGGGAGTGCATGTGATAATCATCGAGGACGCTCCTTCATCTACAAGGTAAAGCCACTGCGCTGGGCATCGCGGTAAAACATCTGCACGGTTTCCAGCGAAAATTGTTCCAAGGTTTTGCCAAAATTCCTCGCTTTTTCGATAAACTCAGGAGTAACCGTGATAATGTGACAACCGATCGCATCGGCCTGCAGGATATTCAAGGGTTCGCGGGGACTCGCCCACAGCAACTCGGCCTGTGGCAGTGGTCGGAGGATTTCCAACGCCCGTTGCATGTGAGGAATCGGATCGCGGCCCGAGTCCGCAATGCGACCGGCGAATACGGAGACGATGGCGGGCACATCGGGGTGCAACGCATTAGCTATATCTATAATTTGTGTTTCCGTGAATAACGCTGTGATGTTGAGTTTTAGCCCTGCCGCCGCCAAATCCTTCACCAGCGGTGCGCACGGGACGCTTTGTGTGTTCGTCACAGGAATCTTTACATACACGTTCGGTGCCAAATCCGCCAGGATCCCCGCCTGACGACGCATCGATTCGATGTCATCGGCAAACACCTCAAAGGATACCGGCAGGTCCGTAATCACTCGCAGCACTTCGCGGGCAAACCGCAGATAATTCGTGATGCCCGCCTTCGCCATCAAGGTTGGATTCGTTGTGAACCCGCGAACCCACTTGTTTTCGTACGCGGCAAAGATCGAGTCCAGATCGGCCCCGTCAGCAAACACCTTGATCGACAAATCCTCCAAACGCGGCACGCTATCGGTCATGACGGATTCTCCCGAGCCACTGTCTCCCACTTGGTACCGTGCTGCTTCAACGCGGGATGACTGACCAGCAAATGCCACACCACGGCCTGAAACGCCTCGGTATGTGGCGTGATGGATTCGGTATTCACTATGGGGATGATCACACAGGCATCTGCTACACGAGCTGTATAGCCCCCGTTGCGGCCCACAATCCCGAGAATCATCGCCCCCATCTCACGGGCGAATTCCAAGGCCCGGACCAGGTTCGGGCTGACATTCGCCTCGCGGTCTCCGCCGCCCACCGAGAATACAAATACAGCGTCCGCCGCCGTCAGGCGACTGGCTCGCAGCGAGTCGGCAAAACAGTTTTCCCATCCCTCGTCATTGATTCGCGCCGTCAATTCGGAGACATTATCCGTTGGCGCACTCGCTTCAAAGCCGCACAGCTTGCGGAAATCATTGACGGCATGACTGGCATTGGCAGCGCTGCCCCCCACCCCCAGGAAGAAAAGCCGACCGCCCCGCTCGCGCACCGCCACCAAGGCCGCAACCAGTTGCTCGATAGCCGCCGCATCCAGTTGCTGGACAATCCGCCCTGTTTCATCCAGATGTTGTTCAACAAAACTCATACCCGTTCCTCATCCATCAGGTCGACTCGCCGGGCGGTCCTCGCCGGGCCCACGCATACGTATTGAGACCGAACTTGTGATTGCCCGCTCGAATATGCTGGGGACGAAAACCGGCCCGGACCAGCAGCGGCCACAAATCCCGCACCCCGTAATACATCTTGTGATCATCAATTTCGAGGATCGCAGAATATCCCAATTTGAACGCCGAACATTCCAGGAACCGCTTGCCCCACCAACTGGGCACGTTGACAAACAGCATGCCGCCGTCTTTCAGTGCCCGATTCGCTTCTTGCAACACCTCCAAGGGATGCCACAAATGTTCCAGAACATTATTCATCAAGATAAAATCCGCAGACTCATCGGCCAGCATGGGCAACTCCCGCTCGATCACGAAATCCACCATCTCAATGTCTGGCACAGATTTATCCGTGCGAATATCGATGCCCATGGCCGAGGTACAGAAGGGGCGCAGGTCCTGCAACAAATGCGCATCATAGCCGCAGCCAATTTCAACAACATGAGCCGGTCGCGACTGCTGGACATATTTCAGCAGCGGCCGCCGCGACAGATAAGATCCCCACTTATCTGTCCAAGACAGCTTTCGATTTTCTCCATACGCCAATTTCCGCATCTTCGCTCATCCTTCTTTCGGGCCAGCATCTGTCTCGATATTTACGGTACGATCCACAACAAATTTCGGGCGACGCCGGGCTTCTTCATAGGTCCGCCCCATGTACTCTCCCAAAATACCCAAACACACCAGTTGTGCCCCGCCAATCAGCAACATCAATGCCAACAACCAAAACGCCCAGCCCGGCGGATTCAAGAACAACGTCATCACGACGCCTGGCACCAGCAGGAGCGCTCCGACCGCAGCGCACGCCAAACCCAGTAGCGAGGCAATTTGCAAGGGGAAAATCGAAAAGGCAACCAAGGCATTGATATTGATGCGCATGTTGCCGAAGAATCGACCGTAATTCGAGGCCCCGCCCTCGCGGGCGGCCCGGTCGAAGAGGATGGCCGTGTGCCGGAATCCAACATAGGGCGTCAGCCCGCGCAGATAGCCGTGCGTCTCCGACAAATTGCAAATCGCATCCACCACTTTCCGATCCATCAAGCGATAGTCACCCGTATCCTTTGGCATATCCACATCGGACATCCACGCAGCAATCCGATAGCCCCACTTCGCCCGCAGCAAATGATGCCAGGATTCGCCGGCCCGCGTGCGCCGTTGCGCATAGACCACGTCGTACCCGTCGCGCCACTTCGCGACCATATCGGCAATCAGTTCCGGCGGGTCCTGCAAATCCACATCGATCGCCACACAGGCATCGCCTCTGGCATACTCCAATCCTGCCAGTGTGGCCGCAGGCTGTCCCCAGCGGCGACTCATCACAAGCAATCGGATGCGGGGATTGCGGGCGATTTCGCGTTCGATCACGCCATCGGTCTGATCCCCTTCCACGGGATCGAGGCAAAACAAAATTTCGTACGCCGTCGCGCATTGATCCAACACGGGTTCAATACGTTGCAGAAAGGGAACGATGCCGTCTTCTTCACGAAACACCGGCACCACAACCGACAACAGCGGCACTTTTTCAGGACGCTGTGTCATGTCCGCGCCTCCAGCAACCACGATTCCGACATCAGATACTCCACCGTCGACACAATCGATTCCCGAATCGACCGGGTCGGTGCCCAACCGAGAGATCGAATCCGCTGGCAATCCAAAAAGATGAATGGATTGTCTCCCACCCAGCCTCGGTCGCCGCCCGCATACACAAGCTCAGGAGACAGGTTGAGGTGATCGCAGATGCATTGGATGGAATCATTCACTTCCACATATTCATCCGTGCCGAGATTGAAAATATTCACGGGATCGGTCGCGTTCTCGAGCGCACAGAACATCGCCTCCATGCAATCCCCCACATACAAATACGATTTTTTCTGGTGTCCGTCGCCGAGAACGTCCAGACGGTTCGGGTTCGCCCGCAATTTGCGCAGGAAATCAAAGACATGACCATGGCTGTACCGCTCGCCCAATAGCGAGACAAAGCGAAATATATAGCCTTGGAATCCGTATCCTTCGCAATAGGACGAAATCAGCCCTTCACCAGCCAACTTGGATGTCGCATAGAGGGACGTCTGCACCGGGAACGGCGCATCTTCCGGGGTCGGGATCACAGCGGCTTCGCCGTACACCGATCCTGTGGATGCAAAGGCAATCCGGTTCACCCCGGCAGCTCGCATGGCTTCCAGGACGTGAAAAGTGGCAATCGTATTTTGCTCCAAATCGCGACGGGGATGTTCGAGACCAAATCGCACATCGGCATTGGCCGCCAGATGGAATACCAGGTCGCAGCCTTGCATCGCCTCCGTTACGCGGTCGGGCTGGATAAACACATCCGCTTCCACCAGCGTCGTGCGCGGGTGCTGCAAGGGGGCGCGAATGAATTCACGGCGGCCCGTACTGAAATTATCCAGCACAACCACTTCATGCCCGTCCGCCAAGCAGCGGTCCACAACATGACTGCCTATAAATCCGGCCCCGCCGGTCACCAACACCTTCACAAGCCCTCTCCTTTGCCGCTCATGCTTGCCCAAACCCGCCCCGACAATCAAGCTCCGATTCCTTTGGCCTCTCAACGCGCAGGCGGAAATAGTCCAAGCAATGTTGCAAGCGTTAGGATGGTCAGCGATGATGCATTTCTGTATGATCCCAAGTGTTCAATTCCTTACGGAAGATCAATGTCGGATTACTTCATGAGTACTGTACACAACCACATAGTCCAAACCGATCATGCAGGGCAGCGGCTCGATGTCTGGCTGCACAGCCTCCATCCCGATATTTCCCGAGCTCGTTTGCAACAATGGATTCGTACCGCGCAGGTAAAGGTCAATCAGTCCGGACAAAAACCTGGATACATTATCAGGGAAGGCGATCAGGTTCATGTCGAGCCTCCACCCGCTGTGCCCGTCGAACTAACGCCTGAAGAAATTCCGCTTAGCATTCTTTATGAGGACAATGACATCCTTGTCCTCGATAAGCCAGCCGGTCTCGTTGTACATCCAGCGCCAGGTCATGCAGGCGGCACCTTGGTAAACGCCCTCCTGCATCACTGCCAGGACCTCGCCGGGATTGGCGGCGAGTTGCGCCCCGGCATTGTGCACCGACTCGACAAAGATACGAGCGGTGTGATGGTGGTTGCGAAGAACGAACAGGCGATGCAAGGCCTCTCGCATTCTTTCAAGAGTCGCCATGTGCACAAACACTATCTTGCCCTCGTCCGCGGCCAGGTGACTCCCGAAACTGGCCGCATTGAGACCTTAATTGGTCGAGATCCTCATCATCGCAAACGAATGAGTGCAAAAGTCCAGCGGGGCCGCAAGGCGATTACGAATTATCGAATCAGAGAATCATTTACCGAGGCAACACTCTTAGATATCGAAATCGAAACGGGACGAACGCATCAAATCCGCGTCCATATGGCCCACATCGGCCACCCTATCCTCGGCGATAGCGAGTACGGACGGGCTCGCGCGCCAGCAGGCAACAGCCGGGTAGAACGCCAGATGCTGCATGCGGCGTGCCTCGCCCTGCTCCATCCACGCACGGGCCTACCCTTGGAATTCACGGCTCCACTACCCGCAGACATGCGAACATGGATTCAGATTCTGCGAGAGCCGATTTAGCCAGGATCAAGTCTCGACACCCCACTCGCGATTGACTATATTCGCGTGTTCAAAAGCAAAGGAGAACGCAATGAATATGAATGATTTTTTTGACCTCATGTCTTCAGCAAAGATTTATGATCTCACGCAGCGCTTGAGCGTTCATACTCCGCCGTGGCCAAGCTATATGCCGCTGGGCATTCAATATTTCAAACGCCTAGCTGGCGCACATCAGGGTCAAGGTGCCAACGGACAAATCATCACAACCAGCAATCATGTGGGCACACACATTGACGGTGAAATCCATTTTCATGCCTCCGGACGATCTATTGGTGATATGCCCCTCTCCCACTGGTACGGGCCAGGCGTGGTGGTAGATATTTCGCAGGATGTCGGCGATTACGATCTCTACTCTCCTGAGATGTTAATGAAGCGGGCCGATATTCAATCCGGCGATATCCTCATTATTAACACTGGGTACAACCGGTTTGGCTGGGATCAACCCGACTCCGATGAATTGCGATATTTTGTCAAGCATCCTGGCCCCAGCCCTGATTTCCATGAATGGGCATTGGACATGAAGATCAAGTGGATCGGTGTCGATTGTGGTAGCGCCGACCACCCCATGAACACCATTATTCGGAGCTGGCATCCCCGGGACTTCGAAGCTGCAGAGAAAAAGTTACAAGCCACGTATGGGAAAAATTGGGACGAGATGTTCCCGCTCGAAGAGTTCTATCAAGTCATGCACTTGAAATTATTTCCCAAAGGGCTCGTCCACGCCGAAAACATTGGCGGTCAAATCAACGAAGTCAGCAACAAGCGTCTGTGGATCGGCCTCTTCCCGCTGCGAGGAATTGAGCTGGAATCCTCCATGTGTCGACTCATTGCAATCGAGCCATGAGCGGCCAGCCCCTCCCTCTCGAAGGCGTCGTGGTGCTGGATTTAACCCGCGTCCTGGTTGGGCCCTATTGCACCATGATGATGCAAGATTTAGGGGCTCGTATCATTAAAATTGAGATGCCGGGAAGCGGTGACGATTCGCGTACGTTCGGTCCGTTTCTCAAAGATATCAGCCTCTACTTTGCCAGCATCAATCGCGGCAAAGAGAGTCTTTCCTTGAACCTAAAGTCCCCAGAGGGCAAAGCCATCCTTGAAAAGCTTGTGGCCAAGGCCGATGTCCTGGTGGAGAACTATCGCCCGGGAACTATGGAAAAGTTGGGACTCGGCTACGATCGATTAGCTGAAATCAACCCGCGCCTCATCTATGCAGCAGCATCCGGCTTTGGACATACGGGCCCAGATAGTCGTAAACCGGCCTATGACATCCTCGCCCAAGCTCGGGGCGGAGTGATGAGTATCACGGGCTGGCCCGACGGCCAACCGACGCGTGTTGGTCTGTCGTTCGGCGATTTGGCAGCAGCCTTATTCACGGCAACCGGCATCAATGCCGCTTTGTATGAACGAGAAAAGACGGGTAAAGGCCAGAAAATCGATGTCTCCATGCTCGACTGTCAAGTGGCCTTGCTCGAAAATGCCCTCGTCCGCTATCAAGTCGACGGAGAATCGCCGAAACCGCTCGGGCATCGCCATCCCACCATCACTCCGTTCCAAGCCGTGAAAGCGAGAGACGCGTACATCGTCATTGCCGTTGGCAACGACTCTCTCTGGGAACGATTTTGCCATGCCATCGACCATCCGGAGCTACTCGAAGATCCGCGATTCAAAACCAATCCCGACCGCTGTCGGCACGTGGGCGAACTCGATACGCTGCTAGCTGATATTTTCAAAGATCAAGATGCTTCCGTTTGGTTACAGATTTTAGATGCAGCGACCATTCCCTCCGCCCCCATCAACGATGTGGAACGCTTGATGCAAGATCCGCAAATTCTTGCCCGGGACATGATCGTCGAATTGGAAGATCAACATCTGGGCGGTGTCAAAGTAGCGGGCAATCCGATCAAGATGACGCATGTCCCCGAAACGGGCAAACGCGGAGCCGTTCCCGCTGTCGGCGAACATAGCGATGCGATTCTCAGCGAATTACTCGGCTGCGATACAGATGCGATCGCCGAACTGCGGAAATCCGGAGCGATATAGCCGAGAAGACTCGGTCGTGGGGCCGGAAAGAGAAAAGTCGATGGCACAAACTTGCGGCGCGAAGGTCCCGCACATTCTCGCCCTACAATTCCAGCATCTCTGACGATTGGTTGTAGGGCGGGAACGGTTGAGCGCAGCAAGACCTTCCCGCCGCTCGTTGGCATTGAGCGGTAAGCTGGAACTCACTCTCCCCAGCGGCAACGTCGCCGACCGATGCCCAACGCCACCATCCCCACACCGAACAAAATCAGCGTTCCCGGCTCGGGAATCAGCACCGGCGGATTGGCATTGCCATAAACCCAACCATCCCATGATCCGTCAGCAATCGTCCGATCAGAAAAACCAACGGGTGAAGATTCCCATGAATCAGCAGCATCATCACGAACCCAATACTGCCACCAATTGTCACCTCCGCCAAAACCGATATTGCTGTTGCCGTCAAATGTTAAGCCATCGAGTAAAGTGCCGAACGAAAACTCTTGAATCTCCCATTCGAGATCCGTCTCATCTACGATGAAGCCCAACAGATCGCGACCTGTCCACGTCAAGTCATCAAACGAAACATCGAACTCATAGATTGCCCCATTACCAAAATTGATAACGGTGTGAGCGAGATAATCACCTACTCCGATTTGCGTCAAAAATGCATTTGACGGTCGTGCGAAGCTCAGCATGCCGATGATCGCGATCAGGGCCATTTGTTTCATTCTTATCATTGCGTTTCTTCTTTCCTTTCCTTTTAGTGGAGGTCGTACATAGTGTTGTCATCAGATAGAAAACCGATATGGGCGGGCATCTGCGGGTAAGGCCCCGTATGCCGCTGTTTCCAGCTTTCCGCGCGGCCATCGGCGAAGGCAACATTCGACATGCCGCGATGCCGGAATCCTTGTGCGCCCGCGTAGCGCCCCGAAAAGGCCGCATCGCCCGGGGCCGTTAGCGGCGAACGCATAAACTTATTCGCACCACCCTCCCATTCGCCGTCGCCGAACAAGGCGCAGCGGGAAGGATTGATAATTTGAGAGACACGAATGGGTGTGGTAATCGTTTCTCCCGCCCCATGCCCGACGTAGCTGACGTTGTAATTGTAGCCGGTATAGGGATCATTCATCCAATTGGCCGCTCCGTGAAACGAGGGACATTGCTGTACCCGCCCTGGATCCGTGCTTTGCCATAATAGACCGGGCTTTACGGTGACCTGCCCGCCGGCTCCCCAATCACGAATCGTGGAATAATCCCACGCATGCATGATCACAAGCAGCCCATCCTGCTCAAACTGCGATCCGGGAGGGAATCTCCCATCATGGTCCGCCGCATACAGATGAGCTGCCGACACCATTTGACGCAAATTGCTCAGGCAACCTGCCCGGCGGCTTTCTTCAATTCCGTACCGGGCAACCGGAAAAATCAATGTTGTCAACATCCCGATCACGGCTATGACCACCAGTAATTCGACAATAGAAAAGCCTCCCCGCTTCACGGCCAAACCCCTCTCAACCGGACCGCGCCGACTTCAGCTGGTGGATCCAGGCGATACGTCATAATCTCTGTGCCATTTCCTTGATCAACAGCAGATAGCTGCGGCCCGATTCCCAGCGCCTGCCAGGCAAACATATCAGTCGAGTGTTCGAGATGCAGCTGCAACGCCTCTTGCCCAACACGGCGAGGATACGACACAACAAGTCCGTCAGGATCGCGTGTTACACGCAGCCCCTCATCGGCCACCTCCAATCCCATGGCATAGACCAAGCGATTCGGTACTCCGGCGATTACCCCATCGGCGGCATCACCACTGATCATCGGATCGGCGCGTTGTTCCCAATCGAATTGTTCCAATTTCCAGAGCTCATAATCAGAAACCGGACGCACCGCAGCCACCGCATCAATTTCCGGTGTCCCCCCCGGTGATGAAGGAGCTTCAATCCGAATGTACTGCATCCACTTCATGTCCCTTTCAGGATGCATTGGCAGGTCCAAAGAGCTCAGATCAAACCCAGTCCCTCCGGCAGATCGGCCATAAATGCGGGCCACGTCAGCGACTGTTCTACCGACAAAGTCTGTGGAGGTGATAGAAGGATCAAGCGGCCAGGTGGGATCAGTAGCCTCTCCCCACCAGTCATTCCATTCGCCAAGTGACGCATCCGGCGCTTCAGGCTGCCACATCCGGCCCAATGTCGGAGCAAACGTGTCCGCAAAAGGTCCGTTCGTGAAGGTCAGCCACGTTTCACCATCTTGGCTGACCGAAACGATGCCCGGTTCTTCAAACAAAGTCCCTTCCAGAGTAACAACATCCGGTGATCGATTACTCCAGACACGGTCCGCTGATTGCAACACATTACCAAAAACAATAAAATCGATGCCAAAAGGGTTTTGAGGATGGTCAAAAACAGGGTGCTCAAACTTCAGCGTCAAAGCCCCTCCGGCACCAATCGTCACGATTTCAAAGGATCGAGAGGCAGGAGCCACCGGAACAACAGGCACTGGCTCCAATGGGTTCACGAATATGGGATTCCCCGTCGTATCCACTGTCGGCCGCCCCAGGGCAACACTGGGATCGCTATAGGGTTGACCAGTCAACCAATCCGAACCAACCCCTGTTCCCGGGATATACTCGATCACCTCTAATGCAAAATTAGGCGGCAAATCATCCGCTCGACTCACTGGAGCCAAGAAGACGGCAAGAAGAATTGCCAGCAGGGTTGCAAGGAAAAGAGAGCCCTTGCAAGACATGGGCAGGAATGCCCATGTTCCCACTCGCCGGAGCAAGGAAATAGATGCAGCAAGAAATCTTAGCCGGATTATTCTTTGTGCGAAATTACACAAATCAGGCAGGGCGATGCCTCTCGCCGATCCGCACATAAGGAGTCGATTTATTCTTGGCGCGAATCTGAGGAAACACGCCTTCAAGATATAGGGTAACGTCTGCATACTCCGAACCGGGCGGAAACAAAAAACGATGCCTTCGCAGATGGAAGACATCGTCCGGTTCGGATGACCCGAGTCCCGGAAGCTTTCAACCGCGAAAAGCTGACCAGACAAGATAAGCAAGCACGTCTTCTGGCTCCCGGCATCATCCTACCACCCACCTTCCCGTCATTTTTTGACAGTGGCACTTGGGCTTCGTGACCGGTTACAGCGGCGCGACCGCGTCCGATTTTCACGGAACTTCCGTTTGCTTGCTCAGCAATCTTTTTCCAAAGAACTGGTGATAGCCTAGCACCCTCCCGGGAACCCGCAAAGCAAAAACGAAGCTGCCTTGACATTCTTCGCCATTACTGCGAAAAACAGGCCCTCTTGCAAATTGGGATTGGGAGCTGATTAAGTATTCTTTGTCGGGGCGTTCCCGACCACACCGCCTGCGGCGGGTGTCTGGATTGGGAGCTGAATAAGTATTTTTGGCGGGGCGTAGCGCAGTCTGGTAGCGCGGTAGCTTTGGGAGCTATAGGTCGGGGGTTCAAATCCCTCCGCCCCGACCAATTTTTCACATGCACTTCGTTTATATTCTCTACAGCGCCAAACTCGACCGATTCTACATTGGCGAATCGGCTCTTAGAATTTCATCGCGCTGGCACTACCCGTCTTTAAACGCGCCCTGCGCAGGATCTTTTCGGATGCGGGCAGGTAGGAAGCCGTCGGGGTATCGGGTTGTGTAATCAGGACCAAATAAGCGGCGGTGGACCACGGTATTCTTGGCGACTTCCGCATCGAACTGGCCTCGCTTGCGCAAGCAGAGGGTGACGATGGACGAGCTGCAAACGATGAAAGTCGAGTATAAGATGGTCATCCATAGCATCGGATTCACAACCGCAGCATCAGGGAATGTCAGCAACAAAATCGCAAACGCCACCGGTCCATTTTGAATACCGGTTTCCAACGAAATGGCGCGCTGATCCATGGGGGGCGCTCCGAGGAAATAGGAGGCGTGATAGCCGAAGCCAAACCCAAACAAGCCCAGTGTGATGGCAGCCAAAAATACGCTCGGCGGAGTCGCCGCCACCAACGCATGATGACGGATCATGGTGGTAGAAATTAAAAACAAAATAACGATCATAGCCATGAAACCGGCGGTGTCCTCAGCGGCCTTGGCCCAACCCCGCGAGCGATGCCGCAAGATCATACCCGCTGCCACAGGAACCAATACCAGCAATAGTGAAACCAAGATATTGGCAGTTGGAATAACAAACTCCGGTCCATTTTCGAGTTCCACCCCAATTTGCTTCACGAAGTAAGGCGTGTACAGATTCAACAGCAGTGGGATCATCACCAAGGCAGCCAGCGTCGATGCGGTTGTCATAGAGATGCTCAACGCGACATTGCCACGGGCAAAGTATGTGAACATGTTCGAGGTCGACCCGCCAGGCAACGTTCCTATCAAAATCAAGGCAATCGCCAAATATGGCTCCAAGGATAGGACATGCGCCAAGCCGAACGCTAACAAGGGCATGAAGCCGAATTGCGAGACAAATCCAATTGCCACTAAGCGGCGGCGACGGAACACAGCCCGGAAGTCTGCCAGAGTCAGACCGGCTCCCATGCCGAACATAATCACTACAATCATCACCGCCAGCAACGCTTGGTCCACCGCATGCAATATCACAGTATCACCGAAATTCATGAAGGGACCTCCGCTGAAGATTGATACAGGAGGCGAATTTGTTCTGCATATTTCTTCTCGATGACGTGCCGCTTCATTTTCTGCAAGTTGGTAAGCTCCTCGCCGACTGTAAACGGACTGGATAACAAAGAGATTGCCTGGACACGGGCAAAGCGGGGATCACCTGATTGAGCTTGGACGTGCTTGATCTCTTTCAGAATCAACCGACGCGCCTGCTCGTCTTCAGCGAGGTCTGAAAGAGAATGGATGTCCGGTTGATCCGATCGAAACACCTGCAAGTCCGGGACCACAAGAGCGGTTAAGTGGCGGCGATCTTGCCCACATAGATACACACGGTCAATGTGAAGACATTGAGTCAGTCGCGCTTCAATGGGTTCCGGCTCTACGTTCTCGCCATTGGATAGAACAATCGTGGATTTAGCACGTCCTAAGATCTTCAGACAGCCATTCCACGTCACACACCCGAGATCGCCTGTGCGAAACCAGCCATCCTCAGATAAAACAGTGTGAGTCAGCTCTGGATCCCGCCGGTATCCTTTCATGACTTGGGGTCCTCGCACTTGAATCTCGCCGCGCTGGTCGCACCCTTGTTCTGGATGCTCTGGATCAGGCCAGACAACCCGATTCGATTCCATGTCCACAATACGACACTCCGTGTTGGGAATCACCGGTCCTACCGTGCCACGCACCCGTTTCCCGGAGACACGGACGGCCAACACCGGAGACGTTTCCGTTAACCCGTAGCCCTCGAGTACCTGAATACCCAGTGTGGTGAAAAATTCGTCGATATGCGATGGCAGCGCGCCACCCCCAGAAATCGTGGCCTTCAGGGAACCACCGGCTTTTTGTCGGACTGCTTCCAGGACCGATGCGTTAAAGAATCCGTAGAATGGCAGCAACAATGAAACGCGTACCAGGTGTACCCCTTTTCTCGTCCAAATACAGATACGAGGGCCACGCGGCTTTTGGGGGATCTCGCTCCTCAAGAAAGCCATCGATGCGTGATGGCGCCGAGCCAGAAAACGAGCCATTTTGAACAACAGGCGGCGCATCGGATGGGCTTGGCGGACACCCTCAAGAATGCGGTCGTGCAAGCTTTCCCAGAGCCGTGGAGCCGATCCCATAAATGTTGGCTCAACGTCCAACAGATCCTGCCCCAACGTTCGCGCACTGGTGTAGTAGGAGCAAACACCCCGACTGAGTGTGTACATCTCAAACATGCGCTCAAAGACATGCCAAATTGGCAGGATGGATAGGACGCGGTCTGTACAGGTGAGTTCGAGCGGGACATTGCGAATTTGAGACAACATATTCGAATGCGTCAGCATGACTCCTTTGGGTTTACCCGTCGTGCCGGACGTATAGATCAGAGTAAACAAATCATCGGACGTCATTGAGGCCAGGCGTTCCTCTAATTCCGATTCTCGTTCAGCGAGCCGCTCCCGCCCATTCAACTCCAGCTCTGCCAAAGACAAGACACCATCTACCTCTCCGCTCAAAAGCACAACATGCTTCAAACGGGGCAACTGATCGGCCAGCGAATCCACACGCTCTAATTCGCGCGGTGATTCAACCAGGCACACTTGAATCTCGGCATGCTCAAGCATATAGGCCAAATCAGCATCGGTCACATCCGTACCCCGCGGAGTACTGACACCACCGCACAATTGGATCCCAGCCTCAGCCAGAATCCACTCGACGCGGTTATCACTGATGATTCCCACCGCATCCCCTTTGCGAAGACCCAACTCCATCAACCCCACAGCCAGCGCTCGCCCCCGCTCATACAAATCGCGAAACGACAGCGGCTGCCAGCGCCCTCCCCGCAGTCGAGTCGCAAAAGCAGGCAAATCGCCAAAGCGCTCAGCGCTTTGGCGAAATATTCCGGCCACAGATTGGATGTCCGAGGAAAGCATGCGCGCAGCATAAGACACGATCCCGACAAATACAATGTTATAGGAGAATCACCTAGAGCCACGTGCTGGTGCATTCAGTTCTCGAGTAAGGGTATCCGAGTAAGAGAGACGATTAAGAGTGCTGTCATTTCAAGGGCCGCAATCAGCGCAGAGCTGATTGGCTCGTAGGCATGAACCCGAATTACGCAACTTATTGTCATGTTGAGCGGAGGGAGGGCATCAATTCGATAGCAGCAGCTCCAAGTCCTCTCGCGTCAGATTCTTAATCAAGGCTTTGTCTTCGCTGAGAATGGCATCGGCGAGTTCGCGTTTGGTGCGTTGCAGCTCCAACACTTTGTCTTCCACAGTCCCCGCTGCAATCAATCGATAGGCCATGACCTTATTTTCCTGCCCAATCCGATGAGCGCGGTCAATGGCCTGCGCTTCGACCGCAGGGTTCCACCAAGGATCGAGCAAGAACACGTAATCGGCTGCGGTCAAATTCAATCCCAGCCCCCCCGCTTTCAAGCTGATTAGGAATAGGGATATCTTCGGGTCTTCTTGAAAACGACTTACGCACGATTGGCGATCCCTGGTTTTGCCGTCAAGATATTCATAGGCGATCTTGCGCTTATCCAGGCGTTTGCGAAGCAAGGCCAAAAACGAGGTAAACTGCGAAAAGACCAAGGCTTTGTGACCCTCCTCAAGAAGTTCATCAATACGAGGCAACAAGACATCAAATTTTCCGCATGCCTGTTCTTCGTCTTGAGCTTTCGACACCAGCGCCGGATGACAGGCGGCTTGGCGTAGTCTCAGCAGAGCTTCGAGCACATGGATTTTGTTGCGATTAAATCCGCTTGCATCGACCTTCTTGAGCAGCGTGCTTCGATAATGCGCTAGCAGCTCTTCGTAGTTACGCTGCTGCTCTGGGGGCAACTCGCAGTGCAAGGTATCTTCTTGGCGATCGGGGAGATCCGTTGCCACCTGCTTCTTCGTGCGCCGCAAAATAAACGGCCGCATCGCCCGCGCCAAGGCTTCCCTTTGCTTCGGTTCTGGATCGGCGCCCCACTGCTGCGTGAATCGGGACGAGCTCCCCAGTACGCCCGGATTGAGAAATTGCATCAGACTCCACAGTTCGCCTAGATGATTTTCAATGGGCGTGCCGCTCATGGCCAGGCGATGCCGTCCTTTCAGGAGCCGCACGGCCTTGGTGGTCTGCGCTACCGTGTTCTTGATGGCTTGTGACTCATCCAGAATGATATAGTCGAACTCGAATTCCTTCAGCAGACCAATGTCCCGACGTAAGGTACCGTAGGTCGTCAACACAGCGTCATAGGTCTTTTGCCATCCCTCTTCCAGATCACGATCCGTCCCTGTGTGGTCGAGGATTCGCAGACGGGGAGTGAATCGGTGCGATTCTTCGATCCAGTTAAACATCAATGAGCGAGGCACCACAATCAGCGAGGGCGGCCATTTCTGTTTTTTGCGTTGGGTGCGGCGGCTCTCCAGAAGGGCCAGCACCTGCACCGTTTTACCCAACCCCATGTCATCCGCCAAGCATCCGCCAAAATCAAATTCCCGCAGGAAATCGAACCAGCCCAACCCATCTTTTTGATAGGGGCGCAATGTGCCTTGAAAGCCACGGGGAACCGGCACGTTTTGGAGGCCTGTAAATGTTCCTAATCGCTGGCGAAGTTGATCAAATGCCTCGTCTACATCGACATCGGGTTGATCCATCAGCCACGCATCCAATAATCCGGCTTGGGCGGTTTTGAATCGTACAGCATCGCCTTCAATTTCACCCAGCGAGGCAATCGGCGCCCACTTCGCCAACCACTCATCGGGTAACATGCCCAGTGTGCCATCGCTGAGCTCAACCCAACGCTCTTTATTGCGAACCGCCTTCAGCAACGCAGGCAAACTCGCAGTTTGACCGCCAAAATCACATTCGGCCTCCAAGTCAAACCAGTCGATCCCCGACTTTACGGCAACAGAAAACGCGCCAGCCGTGCGATACAATTTTTCTTGCGCATAGACTTCCCAGCCCTCCGCAGACAAGGTCTGTACAAATTCGCCCAACATCTTTGCGGGAATCAATAAATGGGCATCATTCCGATCGAAGTAGGTCAACTCCTTGGCCCCCAATTGCCACAGGCGCTGCCATGCCTTATTTTCTGCCCATGAATCGCGCAGGCCCATATTGCCTGCGTCGAATCGGAGCACCGCCCCTTGCGGCAAGAAAGGGACCTCTTGATCCCCATACATGATCAAAAACCGAGCCGGGACATGACGTCCATCTTTTAAAGTGGATTGCAGTAAGCCCAACTTAAACGCAGTCACTTGTAGCGGTTGCAGGGCATCCATTCCCGGCGGCAGGGACAGTGGCGGCAGCGCATTGGCATGGCCAACCGATTCTAGAAACTGAGCGATTTCCGGTTCAGGTAGCACCAAAGGAGGGCGCTGGACAAAGGCTGCCAGCCAAGCCTCCTGATCTGCGCCCGCCTCATAGCCCGAAATCGAATTCGTCCCCAATATCATACCGCCTGCCACGCTGAGTGATTCCGACAACAAACGCGTTTCGGCTCCCCGCACAAATTCGCCTCGGATCTCGTACTCCGAGCCTTCAGGAACAACCGCAATCCGAAATTGCCATGCCCCCCCCTCGTCCCACTCCAAGGGACCCGTCAGTTGATCCCCTTCGCGATAAAATAACTTTTGGGTGGCGCACAGACGCGGCATCACCGCACTTGCCTGCTGCGGCGTCAACTGAATCAGATCGTTGTAGTAATAGGTCCCACGCAAGCTGCCAAAGCCCTTCACGGTCATCGCCAACAGCCATTCGGCCGGATCAACACCGGTGCCATCATCATTGGACTTCAACTCTTTCCACTTACCCCAGTCCCCGCTCTTCAAGCGCTGTCGAACCCGAACCATCATGGGGATTTCCTCTGACCAGACTCGCCCGTCCACAGGGATTTCATAGCGCAACTCCCGTTCCGGCGCTGGCTTTGGCGGCGGCTCGGCTTGTTGCCGATGCCTCGACACCGATAACTGAATTTGGTTCGCCAACTTTTGCCAGGGAGGGATTTCTCCGTCGGCTTTCCCCTGCCCTACAACGTGCAGGGGCACATACGCAGACTCATCGATTTCTTCATCTTCTTCTTCTTCCCAATCCGGATCGAACGTCTGCCCCTGATTGTAAAAGCCCGCGAAGGCGGTGATGGTTTCGGGCACAGGATGTTCATGTGCATCCAAGTAGCAGGCCAGTGCCCAGACATGCCGACACACATGTCCGATCGGCACCTCATCCAGACAGGTGCAATCGGCACACATGTGCCCGCTCTCGTGGTAAAACTCAAATTCCGTGGCCTCAATCTGATCGCCACGGACTTGCGCTGTAATAGAATCTTCCTCGAAGACAACGGAGCGCACCCGGCCGCCCTGAAAAAACCCCATACCACGTTGCTGGGTCTCGGCGCTGCAATGATCTTTCAATAAGTCGCAAAATGTTGGCATTCAGAATTACCTGCTCTTTAGAAATCGTTGACTCTCTCTGGGCATCGGCACAATGGCCCGAGAAATTACCCCCTTCAGATCGGTCTCACAAATTGATGCAGAAATCAAGGTCTTGAAGGAAAGGGATCGTCCTTCTCATACCAAACAGATATACGGATGGGTATTAATCAGGAAGGTAGGGCGAGCGAGCCGCAGCGGTCGGTGCCGGGGTCTGTTTCTCTGTGTTCTCTGCGCTCTCTGTGGTTAATACCTCTTCAAACCGCAAAGCGCACAAAGATCGCAAAGACGGGTTCGCGGAGCTCCCCCCTCCACAACGTTCGACTTTATGTGCACGTGGTTTGGGTCATGAGAGTTATCGCGGAGAACTTATTGGCCCTGCTGAATGGAGAAAGAGCTGTTGCCTATCGACAGCCAATTCGCTATCTTCATCTCACTCCGCGCCTGTAGCTCAACTGGACAGAGCGCTGCCCTCCGGAGGCAGAGGTTGTGGGTTCGAACCCCGCCAGGCGTACCAGATGCTTACTCACTAAATTTTACTAATCCAGTTTCCCGCAAACTAATGAAGTCCAGACGGCCGTCGGCGCGGCGATGACCAATGACGATGTGGTCCAAGACCTGAATTTCGACAATTCGTCCCGCTTCCACCAACTGACGGGTGACCCGAATATCCTCTGCCGAGGGCGTCGGATCTCCAGAAGGATGATTGTGAGCAATCACAATCGACGCACAGGCGGCTCGGATGGCCTCCCGAAAGACTTCGCGGGGATGTGCCAGGCTCGCATTCAATGTCCCTTGCGAGATCATCAAGGGCGGGCGCGTCAGACGATTCTTTGAATCCAACAGCAGTGCCCAGAACTTCTCTTCCTCGGCCAGGCGAACACGCTCGCGCAACACCAGCAAAACATCATCGGGTGAGACAATTTTCATTTCTTCCGGAATCGCTTCCATCGATAGTCTTCTCCCCAATTCCAGCGCCGCCTTCAGCATCTGCGCCTTTACGGGCCCCACGCCTTCAATCGCGACCAATTCAGCAACCGAACAGCGAGCGAGAGATGTCAAGGTACCGTATTTTTGCAGAATATGTTCAGACAAGTCAGCCACGTTCATGCCCTGCAAACCAGTCCTCAGGATCAAAGCCAGCAAGGTTGCATCGGGGACATGTTCGGCGCCGAGTAAATCGAACTGCTCTCGTGGTCGCAGCCGGTCCGGAACCTCCCGCATGGGGCGCGATGCAATCCGATACTCTCCTTTATCTCCTGCCCGCTCCCGCATGCCGCTCATTCAAATACCTCCCTTTCCTTCGCGTCCAAGTCGTATTCGTCAAAGGATCCGCTCAAACGAATTGGCACATCGGCATCAATTTGAGCCACGCCCGATTCATATTCTTCCCGCACAATATTGGCGTTGGCTCGCAACGTGGCAATTTTCTTACCTTCATGCAAGGGAATCTGCAGCCGCATGCGGCGATTCCGCTCGCGCAATCGATCACATAATTCATCCAGAAATTTCTCCAAGCCAGATCCTGTCCGCGCCGACACGGCCAAACCATCCCCCAGCTGCCTCGCCAACCGCTGTGCCGCCTCGACTCCGCCGGGCACGTCGAGTTTGTTGAATACATTCACAACGGGTTTGTCACCCGCTCCAATCTCTTCAAGGACATCGTGCACCGCGTTGATTTGAGCGTCGACATTCGGATGCGACGCATCAATGACATGAATCAACAAATCCGCTTCCACCACCTCTTCCAGCGTCGCCTTGAACGACTCCACCAAACCGTGCGGCAATTTCCGAATAAAACCCACGGTATCTGTCAGTAGCATGGACTGATTATTGGGCAACTCGACTTGGCGCGTGGTGGGATCCAGAGTGGCAAACAACTGGTCGTAGGCTTTGACATTGGCATCCGTCAGTGCATTCAGCAATGTCGACTTGCCTGCATT
>SLBD01000125.1 GCA_007126515.1 Kiritimatiellia bacterium | reverse complement strand
CGCCCCGACAATCTTACTTTTTTCACCTCATCCAGATGACGAGTGCATCACTGGGCTGCTACCACTTCGCCTGCAGCGCGAAGCAAAGCTGCGTATTGTTAATGTTCCCGTCACCTATGGCAGCTCAACGGATCGACGGGCCGAACGTCATCAAGAATTGCTTGGGGCCTGCGCCTATCTCGGCTGGAATCTGCTGCAGCGATTCCAAAACGGAACACAGGAAATGACAGACTGCAAAGCCAACTCTTCGATGAGCAGCAAAGAAACAGTGAGCTTCGAGTCCATGGATGTAGCGGCCGTCGTCGATGTCCTGGACCAAGTCCGACCCGCCGCTCTGTTTGTCCCTCATGCAGACGACTGGAATATCCGTCACACGCAAACACATCAGTTGGTAATGACAGCCCTGCAGGACATGCCCTCTGATTTTGAATGCGGAGTGATTGAAACTGAATTTTGGCACCCCATGTCGAATCCGAATGTGATGATCGAAGGAGACGTTGCCTCCGTGGCGGACTTGGTCGCAGCGACTTCTTTTCATATCAAAGAAGTCGAACGAAACCCCTTCCATCGCCTCCTCCCGGCGTGGATGATGGATAATGTTCGCCGCGGCAGCGAACTGATCGGCGGACGCGGCCAACGTGCGCCTGCGTATGATTTTGCCACGCTGTATCGCGCGTCTCGTTGGCGTGACGGCTCTTTGAAGCTCTGCCAACCCAATCGCCTGTTTTTGCCAATCAGCCGACAGCTTACTCTCGCAGACCTCTGCTGACTTGATTTCAAGGGCGCAGCGAGTACCCTCTGGTTTCGTGTGTAAAGGAGGATCAGTGGATAGCAAGATTGAACAGCAAGATCGGCCGCGGGTGGCCGTAGGCATGAGCGGCGGACTGGATAGTTCCGTTGTGGCGGCGATGCTCAAAGAACAGGGCATGGATGTGATTGGACTGACACTGCACATGTTCAAGGAAGGCTCGCGCTGTTGTTCACTTGAAGACGTGCAACGTGCCCAGCGAGTCTGCGACGGCTTAGGAATCCGCCATTACACATTGAATGCGGTCGACCTCTTTGAGGACACCATTATCAAACCGTTTGTGGACGAATATGCTCGAGGCCGCACGCCCTCTCCTTGTGTCCTTTGCAATCAGCATATCAAGTTTGGCATCCTGCACACACGCGCTCAGCAATTAGGATGCAGCCATGTCGGCACGGGCCATTACGTCCGCATTGAACAACAACCAGATGGTTGGCACCTATTCAAAGGCCGTGATGCGAAAAAGGATCAGTCGTATTTTCTCCATCGTCTCTCCCAGGAGCAATTGGCACGCAGTGTCTTCCCGCTGGAAGGCTGGGACAAAGACCGAGTGCGTGCCTATGCGACAGAAAACAATCTACCCGTCTCGGTATCACAGCAGTCGGAAAGTCAGGACCTGTGTTTCATTACCGAAGCGGGTCCGGCGCCATTCGTCGAAAAATATCGCCCTGACGTTCGACGACAGGGAGACATCAAGCGGTCGGACGGCGAAGCGCTGGGCACACATGCGGGTATTCATCGCTACACGGTGGGTCAACGAAAAGGCTTGGGGATTGCTGCCGGAGAGCCCCTGTATGTGAAAGAGATCGACCCTGTCACCAACACCGTCTTCGTCGATGTGCGTTCCCGTGTGCAGTGCGCTGGATGCCGTATTGAGGATGTGCACTGGATTTCGGGGCAGGCCCCAGATCCGGACCGCGACTATACGGTGCGCCTGCGATATCGCCATGCAGGCGTGGTGTCCCGCTTTTCGGCGATTGATGATGCGACCTTGGAGCTAACATTTGACGAACCGCAATTTGCTGTGGCTCCTGGCCAGGCTGCGGTCTTTTATGACGAAGACGAAGTCCTGGGCGGAGGCTGGATCGCTCCGCTATGAACCCGCCCGACACCCAATCCAACGCAGGCTCCATTCTAGCCTCTACGGCTCACCGAGACGGTTCGCCCTGCCACTCTCAAGGGGAACAGGTAGGGCGACCGCAAACTGCCTCGGGGGCCGATGTCGACCTCAAAGTCCAGTGGGCGCGGCAGCGCTTGCGGGAATTAGAATCGGTGATTGTGGCCTTTAGTGCGGGGGTGGATAGCACGTTCGTAGCGGCATTGGCAGCAGAAGAACTGGGCTCACGCGCCTTGGCGGTGACAGCGACATCGCCCTCCTTCCCCGAACGGGAATTGCAGGAGGCGAAGCAACTGGCCGAGACACTTGGCTTACAGCATCGGATTATTCGTTCTAACGAACTCGCCAATCCTGACTACGCCGCCAATCCTGTGCGGCGGTGTTATCACTGCAAAACGGAATTGTACGGTGAACTCCGCCAGTTAGCGGACGCAACAGGCTATCAACATATTGTGGATGGCGCCAACCTGGATGATCTTGGCGATTATCGACCGGGACGCGATGCAGCTCGGGAGCATAGAGTGGTCAGCATCCTACAAGAAGCGGGCTTAACCAAGGCAGATATCCGACAGGCCTCCGCGAAACTGAACCTCAAAACTGCTGACAAACCGGCCTTCGCCTGTCTTGCATCTCGATTCCCCTATGGCCAAGCGATCACGGCAGAGGCCTTGCGTCAAGTGGAACAGGCAGAAGACATCTTGCATGATTACGGCTTCCGCCAAGTCCGCGTGCGGGTACATGAAGACATCGCCCGGATTGAATTGCCGCCCGCCGAGATTCCGCGCATGGTGGATCCCGAACTACGGCAGTCGATTGTGTCGAAACTGCGTGACATCGGATATCAACATGTCACGCTTGACCTGCAAGGGTATCGATCCGGCAGCCTGAATGAAGGCAAGATCGGGCAACCAGGAAACGAATCGTGAACTTGATTTTATTAGATGAGCAGGAACTGAACGAACGCGGAGAAGTCCGATTGACGGGACGCCGAGCAGAACATATTCGCACCGTCTTGCAAGGACGATCGGGTCAATCGCTGTGGGTGGGCAAAGTGAATGGCCCTCTGGGAACCGGCATGATCAAGCAGGTCGACGAAAGCGGCGTTCAACTGCGTTGCGTGTTCGGCGGCGAAGTGCCGGCCCTGCCCCGCGTTGACTTGCTGCTAGCGATGCCACGACCCAAAGTAATGAAACGATTATGGGCATCTCTAGCCGCTATGGGCATCGGTCGACTGGTCATCACCAATGCTCAAAAAGTGGAGCGCTATTATTTTGATTCCCATGTCTTAGAATCGTCTTTTTATGAACCGCTTTTGCGGGAAGGCCTTGAACAGGCGGCCGACACGCGGATCCCCGAAGTGCATATTTGTCGCCAATTGAAACCGTTGGTGGAAGACGAACTGACCACTTGGATTCCAGATGCGGTACGCCTCGTTTCCGATCCGTCGGCCCAGCAGCGCGTTAGCGATGTGATCCCCCCCCACATTGAAAACAGGGTGCTTGTTGCGGTTGGTCCAGAGGGCGGATGGTCCGCCTATGAATTGGATCTATTCCAGGCCCATGGCTTTCATGCCGTAGGCATGGGACCACGCACATTGCGCACCGACACGGCCTGCGTCGCTATGTTGGCCTTGATTAGCGATGCCCTTACTGCGCACGCGGGGTCGAAGGATTGACAAAGCCATGCGGACAAGGATGATGTAAGAGAAAAGGAATTACACCGGCGCATGGCAGCTACGGCAAAAGCAACCAATCGACATCAACAGGAACTCCGCGCAATCGCGGAGGCGATTCCATTTAAGGTGATTGAACTGCCGACCTTCAAGCAAACCAAGTTTGCTCCCACAATCATCCGCCAACCTCGCTCTTACACCGCTCCAGAAGGAAGTCTGCAAGCCATTAGCCGATTCCTGATGGAGCGCGGCATGGTTGACTTGCTAGAGCCCTCCCAAGTCGAAGCCTTATTCACGGAGATGCATTGGTGCGGGTACCAGATCCAGCTACTGGCTCGCAAACGCTATCTGCGTGCCACCACTGCGCATGATGCAGTGGTCCGAGTCCGCGGCCTGGTGTCCCAGATCGAATCCGCCGAAGAGGAATTGTTTATCGCCAATCGCCGCCTCGTCGTCAGTTGCGTCAAGCCCTTCTTCTGGATTGGACAAGTCTGGATCGGCGACTTCCTTCAGGAAGGGTCCCGAGCTCTGTCCAATGCCATCCGCAAATTTGACTTCACCCGCGGCACCCCCTTCTACGCCTATGCCCAGCGCGCCATTCAAAATCGGCTGCGCAACTTCTTCCGCGATCATGTGCGCTCCGGCAGTCTGGCCATCCGACCCACAGGGGAAATGAAATCGATTATGGAAGTCTTGGCCCGTATCCGGGAAGATGGACACGAAGAGCCCGACAACGAGAAACTGTCCAAGCTGTCTGGAGTTCCCGAAGATCGGATCGCCAAGATTCGCCCATTTGTAAAGCAATGGGAAAACACCCCCACACCACCCGTCTCTTTGGATGCCTTGCTCGGCGAATCAGATGCCAACTTGTATGATTACATCGACAGTGGCAGCGAAAATGAAGCCGCCAATGCCGCCGAGCGCAGCGAAGTCTGGCAAGCCATCGAACGACTAGGCGAACGCTCGAAATATATTATGAAGTTACGTTTCATCGAAGGTCGCACACTCGAAGAAACGGGCTCATTGCTCAATCTGACCCGGGCCCGAATCAAACAAATTGAAGACGAATCCTTAAAAAAAATTCGCTCCATCCTGAAGCGGAAGGAGCCGTAATCATGGGATCTTTACGGCTTTGCGTTTTGGCCAGCGGCAGCTCCGGGAATTGTTCGTGGGTCGCCTCCGACACGACTGCAATTCTGATCGATGCCGGCCTTAGCGCGCGACAAACTGCCACTCGACTTTCCGAAGCCGGGGGCCAGATCGATCAGGTGCAAGCCATTTGCGTCAGCCATGAGCATGGCGATCACACGGTTGGATTGCGCGTTCTGCATCGTCGACACGGCATCCCCCTGTATGCCAACGCCGGCACGGTCGATGCATTGTCGCGCGACCTCACTTTCGCAGCCTTGCCATGGAAATTATTCAGCACTGGCTATGCCTTCACCATCGGAGATCTCGCCGTCGAGCCGTTTTCAGTGCCGCATGATGCCTTGGATCCAGTCGGCTTTATCATTTCCAATGGAACTTCGCGCGTGGGAGTGGTGACGGACATGGGGATGGTGACCTCGCTCATCCGCGAACGGCTTCGACGTTGTCAGGCGCTGGTTATCGAGTCCAATCACGATGTCCAGTTACTGCAAAATGCCCCTCGACCGTGGTCACTCAAACAACGCATCAGTGGACGCCAAGGACACCTCTCCAATCAAGGCGCAGCCAGCTTGCTGCGCGAAATTGCCAATCCCAGTTTGCGCCATGTCTTTCTGGCCCATTTGAGCGAAGACTGCAACCGTCACGATCTGGCGTTGGAAAGCGCGAGGACCGCCCTCAGTGAGGTTGGTTATTCTCAGGTCGCCGTATGCGTCGCCCGTCCTGATCAAGTCAGCGAATGCTGCTTCATCTGAAAAGGAAGCATGTCCGGCGGTGATCCTCACCGGAACATACGCCAGCCACAGAGGGCTGGACTACAAAAGACCTGATTGTAGGCCGGACCTCTGCGTCCGGCGGATTCACCAAAGGACATCAGATTCCCCAGCTGGCTAGAGGATAAATTCATGAATGACCAGTAACGTCCCTCGCAACTCCCGATTTTGCGTGACGATGCAGACCCGGTTGGTTCATAGTGCTTGGTAGAGAGCTACTTGAGACAGGATACGAACATGGAGGACACGTTATGGGCTCATTGCTGATTAAAAATGGTTTTGTCGTCACCCTCAACAACGACGGCGACATGCTCGACAAAGGGAGCGTGTATATCGTCGATGACAAGATTGCTGAGGTAGGCACATTCCCCGACGACAAGTATCAAGCCGATCGTGTCATTGATGCCAACGGCAATATTGTGATGCCCGGGTTGATCAATGCTCATCACCACTTGTATTCCACATTTGCGCGTGGCTTCTCCCCTCCCGGTGAACCCGCCCGAAATTTTCAAGAGATTCTTGAACGACTGTGGTGGAAACTGGACCTCGCACTCGATTCCGAAGATGTCTATTATTCTGCCTTGATCGCGGTCATGCATGCGGCCCGCGCCGGCTGTACAACCATCATTGATCATCACGCCTCCCCCTCCTGCTCCGAGGGCAGTCTCGACTTGATTGAAAAAGCATTCCGCGAAGTCGGACTCAACGGCTGCTTGTGCTACGAAGTGTCCGACCGCAACGAAAAAGGCGAAGGCATTGCCGAAAACGAACGCTTCATCAAGAAATGTAAAGCAACGGATGACGACCAAATTAGCGCCCTATTCGGGTTGCATGCGCTACTCACCCTGAGCACACCGACACTGGAAAAATCCGCCGACATCGCCCACCAACTCGGTGTCGGCTTTCACGTTCATGCCGCCGAAGCAGAAGTGGATGTCAACGTGACATTCGAACGCTACCAACGCCGAATCATGGACCGCTTTCTCGATTTTGGCATTCCTAGTCCACAGACGATCTTTGCACATGGGATTCACTTTGAAGCCCGGGAAATGGACCTGCTCAAGACGACCGACTCGATTCTCGTCAACAACCCTGAATCGAACATGAACAACGGTCTCAGCGTCACGCCCATTCTGGAAATGTTGTCCCGCGGAGTTTTGGTCGGTATCGGCACCGATGGCATGTCGTCGCACATGATCTCGCAAGCGCGGGCGATGTACCTCTTGCAGCGCACCTACCGCCGCGATCCCCGCGTCGCCTTTGCCGAGGCCGCTGAAATCCTCCTCAAAAACAATCGCGCGATTTGTGAGCGGCTGTTCAAAGAACAACGCGGCAAGCTGTCCACCGG
>SLBD01000067.1 GCA_007126515.1 Kiritimatiellia bacterium | reverse complement strand
TTACCCCCGCATCTTCTTAATCCACACCGACAGAATGGCGATATCGGCCGGATTTACACCCGATATGCGGGCGGCTTGACCAAGATTTTCAGGCAGGATTCTCTTCAACTTCTCACGGGCCTCGTATCTCAAGGCCCTGATTTGGTCATAATCTAGCTCGGCAGGAACGCGAATCCGCTCTAACTGTCCGGCCTTTTCAATTTGAGTCCGCTCGCGCGCGATATAGCCTTCATATTTGAGATCGATTTCCACCTGCTCAATTTCCTCTGCTGTCAGTGAGAAATCCTGATTCGGGAGATCTGCATAGGTCATCTCTGGCCGCCGCAGCAGTTGAGCCAGAGATGAGCCATCGGCATAAATGGACCGGAGCCGCTCGATTTCCGCTTGTACGCGATCGGCCATCCTCTGAATAACCAGGGTTTCATCTTCAGCGACGATACCAATATCCACAGCATGATGTCGTAACCGGATCTTCGCGTTGTCCTGCCTTAGAGTCAGCCGGTGCTCTGCCCTGGAAGTAAACATCCGGTACGGCTCATCTGTGCCTTTTGTGACCAAGTCATCGATCAGTACTCCAATATAGCCTTCATGCCGACTCATCACAAATGGAGACTGACCTCTAATCTTGCGTACCGCATTCACACCCGCCACAAATCCCTGTCCTGCCGCTTCCTCATATCCTGTCGTCCCATTGATCTGTCCCGCAAAAAATAAATTCTCCACAATCTTCGATTCGAGCGAGTGATAAAGCTGCGTGGGGTCAAAATAATCGTACTCAATCGCATAACCAGGCTTGAGAAATTCAGCCCGCTCCATACCTGGAATCGAACGAATCATTTCCACCTGCACATCTTCCGGCAAACTATTGGAGGTGCCATTCGGGTAGATTTCTACGCATGTTCGACCTTCCGGCTCAATAAAGACATGATGTTGAGGTTTGTCTCGGAACTTGACGATCTTGTCCTCAATCGAGGGACAATATCGAACCCCCGTGCTTTCAATGTGGCCACCATACATGGCACTACGCCCCAGATTCCTTTCGATAATTTCATGTGTTTGGTCAGTCGTATGGGTCAGATAGCAATCAATTTGGCGATCTCCGGGCAGCCAAGGTTTGAGCGGTGTCCCCAATTGTTCCACGTGGAACACTGGGCATGGCTCTACCTGATGTAGATCGTCATTGTTCCACGTGGAACAATCCTGGCCATATTTCTCTGCTAGATCTAATCGGGCCGCGCGAGAAAACACAGGGGGCGGAAATAACCCTGGCTGTAGCTCCATCCGATGATAATCAATGCTATCACGATGCAAGCGTGGCGGTGTCCCTGTCTTGAGCCGACCCGTGCGGAAGCCCAATTGACTGAATCGTTTCCCTAATTGGTAGGCTCCAGGTTCTCCCAATCGGCCACCGGACAGTTTTTGATCACCGATATGAATAGTTCCGCCCAAAAAAGTACCTGTGGCCAGAACAACCGCGCGAGCCTCGAGAATGGAACCATCTTCAGTGACGACACCGCTGAGACTCCCATTCTCAATGTGTAAATCGCCAACAATGGCCTCGACAATATGAATCCGCTTGTTTTCAGCGATCACTGCCTGAATTCGCTCGGGAAAGGCGCTTTTCTCAGATTGCAATCGATTCGCCCTCACTGCCGGTCCCTTGCGGGTATTCAGCGTCCGGAATTGGATACCTGTATAATCAGCGTTCCGGGCCAATTCACCACCCAGCGCATCGAGCTCAAAAACGATATGCGACTTAGCCATACCACCAATAGAGGGATTACATGACATGCGGCCGATTGCCCGACGGTCCATTGTCACCAAAGCAGTAATCGCTCCCATGCGAGCCGCGGCCAGGGCAGCTTCATAGCCGGCATGACCTGCGCCGACCACAATAATATCAAAAACTGGATGAGACATAATGATTTGATCTACGAATTGAGCTCAGAAAGAAAGATGGGACTTTTTGTAATCATACTCCTACTCGTAATCGTAATCCATCCAAAAACTAGCCAAAGGTATTTGAAATTGATAGGTGGCATCAGGCGTTTGTGAATGTTTCAACGTTCTGGGTGGCACACGTGTTCAGTGTTCAGGATGGCCTGTGACAGCAGTCACAGTTTACGGGGGTGGCGAGAGAACGGTTTACGACTACGGCAGACGATTAGGAAACTGGAAATCGGTTAACGATAACGGACGACGAGAGCGGTTTACGAGTAGATGATCTGAATCGTTCACTGTTCTCGATGCCCGCTATCGTCAGCCGGCGGAGGGTGCAAGTGAAGTCAGTTAAGTGTATCCGACTAAGGGTGGCGGTTAAGAGTGTGAACATCTACTTCCCGATGCAGAAGCGGGAGAAGATGGTGTTAAGAAGTTCGTCGTGATAGGTGCGGCCGGTGATGGTACCCAGCAGATCCAAGACGTCACGCATCCGGGTGGATGCCAATGCGACCTCGTCTTCATGGCTTGTCAACAACATTGCCAGTACCGCCTCCAACTCATGCTTTGCCTGAGATAAGAGCTGGTAATGCCTTTCCGAAATCACGGCATGCGGGCGCGCCTCCAAGTCCAGTCCAGAGACTAATTTACCACTAATTAGATCCTTAACTCGTTCAATATCAACAGATTTTATTAATGATAATTGTATATCAATTGTGTTTTGATGCGATTTCCATTCGGGGTTTGCCTGATCTATTTTGTTCAAGATGACGAGGCGCCGCTTTTGAAAATCTGTTGATAAGTTGTTAATCTCGTGTGAATCGGGTGGCAGGGTTGCGTCAATCAGGTAGATTTCCAGATCGGCTTGAAGGCGCTTTTGATGGGTGCGGGCTATCCCGACTTGCTCTATTTCGCATTCGGTTTCTCGCAATCCAGCGGTATCAATCAAACGAATCGGAATTCCTTTCAGGACGATATCTTCCTCGATGGTATCCCGCGTCGTTCCCGGAATGCCGGAGACGATAGCTCGCTCGCGACCTAACAGCGCGTTCAACAAGGTTGATTTTCCGGCATTGGGACGTCCAGCTATGACGACTAAGGCACCGTCCCTCAATAGATGTCCTTCTTCCCAGGTATCCAACCATCTTTGAATCTGGCTCGCGCTTGCCTGTCCGCGATCGATAATCTCCGGCAACACGGCATCGGGTAATTCGTCCTCCGGGAAATCAAGCGTGGCTTCGAGATCGGCTGCTAACGCAATCAGATCGTCATAAATTCCGTTCATGGCCTGACTCAGTTGCCCTTGCAACTGATCCAAGGCAGCAGCAGCCGCCCGATTCGATCGAGCGTGAATCAAATCCAAAACGGCCTCTGCCTGAACCAAGTCCATCCTACCATTCAAAAAGGCTCGCTGCGTAAATTCGCCGGGTTCTGCCAATCGCGCTCCCGCATTGCAAACGACACGGAGAATGGATTTCGCACATTGACTGCCCCCGTGGCCTTGGAATTCGACCACATCTTCACCCGTGTAGCTATGAGGCCCGCGCATGATCAAGACCAATGCCTGGTCTACAACTCGCTCACCATCAATTACTTGCTCCAACGTGAACATGCCGGCGGGTCGCTGCGATGGCAATTCCTTGCGTTGACGAACGACTCGGTCTGCAATCGGTAAAGCATCGGGACCCGAGACGCGGACGACGGAGATCCCTGCCTCGCCCAATGCAGTTGCGATGGCGGCTATGGTATCATTTTGAGTGATGGACATCAAAATCCCTCTGACTCAATTAATAGATCCCAATACTCTCTGGGTGATGCTATCTTCATGGCATCGATGCTCTTGAGCGCAAGTATTTCCTTATCGCCGGTCACAAACATATCGACCTGGCTATTCAGCGCAGAAGCTAGGATGACAATGTCATCTTTATCGACAATATGGATGGTGTGAAGTTCTCCTGTTACTCCACGTATAGAATCTCGAACAAGAAACTCGATCAATTCATTCGAGATGTGATCCGGCAAGGCAAACTTCGCGGCGAGAATACGCCTCAATTCAAGAAGCAAGGGGTCCGTTACGATTAATTCTTCAGACGTTATGACACGACGCAATAGGTCAGCACACAAACCACGAGTACCCAGTGCACTTGCCAGAACGTTTGTATCCAGAAATATCCTCATGACACCTCGGCGAATACATCCTCATCAGTCAGAAAGCCCCGGGCTTCTGCAAAAGGCATGATTCTTCGCCGAAGTGACTCAAATTGATTTAGCCGTAGCTGTCGCCGCAATGCCTCACGAGCAACTTCACTGCGGGTTGTATGAGCAGCCTTGCTCGCCTTAGCAAGGAGCTCCTCGAGATCTTTATCTAAACGAATAGTGATCGTGGCCGTTTTCATGTCATACAATGTATGACGCGGTACTGGTCATGTCAACCATGCACATTTGTTTGGTATAACTCCGGTTTGTTACACATGCCGCAATTATTACTGGAACATCCGCCAGCCACAGAGGGCTGGCCTACAAAATGCATGATTGTAGGCCGGACCTCCGTGTCCGGCGCAATCACAACCGAAGTTATGCTTCAGTGCCTTACTGGTCTTTACTCTGCGCCCGGATGTTGTGTGAAGATATTACTATCCAATTCACTTTTTACAGCAGCGGACGGAGTAGGGGGTGGGACTTCCTCTTGAGTTCGAGCCTTGATTCGTTGAATAACTTCCTTCGCAAGGCTGCGATAGGCGGCGGCGGCAACGGAACTGCCGGCGTATTCGATAATGGGTAGGCCATGGCTGGGGGCCTCACCCAATCGAATACTGCGGGGAATCAAGGTCTCGTATACTTTGTCATCAAAATGCGCTGCTACTTCCTGGACAACTTGTTGCGACAAATTAGTGCGCATGTCATACATCGTCATCACGATGCCTTCAATGATCAAATCCGGGTTCGCCCCTCCATCCCGCAGCCGATCCACCAAGTTTAGCATCACACTCAACCCTTCGAGGGCGTAATATTCGCATTGCATGGGAATGATCAGCGAGTTGGCCACGGTCAGGGCATTCATGGTCAGAATGCTTAAGGACGGCGGACAATCGATGACGATGAGGTCATATCTTTCCGCTTCAATCAAAGGGGTCAGTGCCCCTTTGAGCGGATAGAGAAAATTGTCTGTGCGGGCGATGTTGACTTCGACGCCGGCCAAGTCCACTTCGGCGGGGATCAAATCCAGCCGTTTGACGCGGGTGGGCTGGATATGTGGATCCAGCGACTCTTCCCCCAGCAACGCACCATAAATGCTGCGTCCTTCGACTTTGTCTACTCCCAAACCACTGGTTGCGTTGGCTTGCGGATCAATATCGATGAGCAGCACTTTTTGGCGGAGTTCCGCCAAACAGGTAGCAAGATTAATAGCCGTCGTGGTCTTGCCGACACCGCCCTTTTGATTGGCTATGGCAATAACACGTGTTTTCATACACGGAACTATTTGCTGTATGCCTCGACAAATCCAGCATAAAAGGCAGCCGACCGCACTAAATGTTCGACTTCGACTTCTTCGTTGGGGGCATGAGCAAATTTTTCGTGGCCAGGACCGAACCCAACCGTCGGTATGCCACACAAGCCGGCTGTGGCTACACCATTGGTGCTAAAGGTCCAGTGACTCACTTCGGGCTCACCGTCAAAGGTGGATTGATACGCCTCCACGGCCTTTTGAACCGGCAATTCTTCTTCGCCGGTCTGCCAGCAAGGAAAGTATTTCTTGGTGGGATACACCAGGCCCGTGTAGCTGGGAACATCATATTCCAGAACTGTGACGGTTGCTCCGGCCTTCTTGACCGAGGGCAGATCCAAGATTTCCTGGACGGCGGTTTGTTCGGACTCGCCCAAGGTCAAACGGCGATCCAGGTGAATGGCGCAGCCATCGGCAACGGCGCAGAGGCTGGGGGACTGGGAACGGATATGACTGATGGTGACGGTGCCTTTGCCGAGGGGATCGACAGGTTCCAAGCGCTCGTTCAGGGCCTCGATGTCCTTGATGATATCGGCCATCTTGTAGACCGCGTTCACTCCGCGCTCTGGGGCTGAGCCGTGGCAACTAATTCCGGTCGTGGCGACTTCCATTTCCATGCGGCCCCGCTGACCGCGATAAATCTTCAAACTGGTGGGTTCAGTAATGACCACGACATCTGGACGGATCTTGTCTTCGTTGAAGATGTATTGCCAACAGAGGCCGTCGCAGTCTTCCTCTTGGACCGTTCCGGTTACATACAAGGTGACATCTTCAGGAAATCCCGCTTTCTTTAACAACACGCCCGCATACACAGAGGCAGCAACTCCGCCCTTCATGTCTGTGGTGCCCCGACCATAGATGACGCCATCTTTGAGAACCGGATCGAATGGATCGGTGTTCCAGTTAGATAATTCGCCCACATCCACGACATCGATATGCCCGTCCAGCGCCACAATTTTGCTGCCATTGCCAATCCGGCCGATGACATTGCCTTGGGGATCAATGAAGACTTCGTCGTACCCCAGTTTTTCCATTTCCGCTTGAATCCGCTTGGCAACATCGCCTTCTTGACTGCTTAACGAGGGGATTGCGACGATATCACGCAGAAATTGCGTGAGTTGCGGTTCAATTGCTTGTGCAGCGGCGTAGAATTCGTTTTTCATCTGAGTCGTTTCCTTATGCTATGTCTTTCAGCAATCCAGTTGCTGCATTGAATTGATTGATCAGCTCGTCCCATTCCTGAACCTGCTCGGGCGCAAACAGTTCCTTCCAGAAGTCTTCATCCCACAACTGGTTGAGTTCTTCGGATGAGCGACCTTGTTGCTCCACCCAGGTAAAGTACTTGAAGTTATGCAGAGCTTTCTTGTCCGCATAGGTCAACTCTCGCACATGGTCGGTCTGCGTTCCTTGCAAATACCGAGCGTGATGCGCGATGGCCATTGCTTC
>SLBD01000168.1 GCA_007126515.1 Kiritimatiellia bacterium | reverse complement strand
TTGCTATATTTTGGGTGTTGGCTGGCTATTTTGTCTTTGCTTATTTTACAGCTGCCGTCACCTCCTCGGTGACGGTCTCGCGGATGCGCTATGCGATTGATGGCCCGGAAGATCTTCATCGCGTGCGAGTCGGAGTGGTTCAAGATAGCGTGGCTCTGGATGAACTGCGCCGTCGCGGCATTCGACCTCAACAGCGGCCCACCATCGAACAACTTCTTACGGATTTAGGAAACGGGGAGGTGGATGCCATTGTACATCACGCGCCTTTTTTGCAGCATTATGCCCACCATCAAGGAGCGGGCGAATTTGTGCTCGCTGGCCCGGTTTTTGGTGAAGTCCAGTACGGATTTGCCGTGCCCGAAATGTCGCCGCTGCGAGAGACACTCAATCGCTCGTTGCTCGACATGATGGAAGATGGCCGGTTCAACGCCATTGCCAGTCGCTGGCTTTGAAGCGCACTCGTATCCGATCTTGAATTGCGCCTTTGTTCGCAATAGAATTGCGTAATTGAAGCAGGAGTCATTATGGATCGTAGCAGCATTTTATCAAAACAAGCATCACCACCGATTGGACCCTACAGCCAAGCCGTGAGAGCGTCGGGTACCCTCCTTTTCACGTCCGGGCAAATTCCGCTGGATGCCGATGGGCAGATGGTGGCGGGAGGTATTGCTGAGCAAACACATGCCGTTTTTTCAAATCTGGTCGCCATCTTAAAGGAAGCGGGGACGGGGCTGGAACAAGTCGTCAAGACCACGGTCTTTTTGCAGGATATGAATGACTTTGGGGCCATGAACGAGATCTATAGCCAGTACTTCTCGCAACCTGATCCGCCCGCCCGCTCTACGATTGAAGTGGCGCGTCTACCCAAAGATGCGCGAGTAGAAATTGAAGCCGTTGCGTTGATTCCGTAGGGTTGCGGAAACAGATTTCGCACACGAAGATCATTGCGTTGAATGATTGTTTAAGGGCTTGCCTTGGTGCACCTGAGATTCATCAGTAAGCATCCTTCTCAACCACGATGCCGGAATTCGCCTTTGTATCCAGGAAGTGGGGGAGAAGCTGTTCGATCTGACGTCGCAAATCGGCAATCCTTTCGGCATAATTTTGCGACTCCGGGGATGGGTCGAAATCGATTCCCGCCAAATGAGACAGATACCAAAGCTGCAATACGTTCACCTCGGCAAGCGCCGCCTCCAATTCGGGGATCACAGGAAAATCGGTTGGATCTGTCGGATCGGTGCGATGCAAGAATATCTCCTCGCCATCTGAAATACCGTCCCCGTCGGTATCCACACGCTGCGCTGCAGTATATATGCGAATCCGGCCTGCAGCCGGCATGTTTGTGTCCACAAATATGCCGACTCCATTCGTCGTGCCCAGATTGGATGTCAATGAAACCCAGTCGCTCTCGATCCCATTAAAGGGCGGGGAAACTGAATGCCAGAGCTTGTTCGTCCCGGTAACAACTTCGTCCAGATCATTGGTCCATGTGACAACGGCTACTGAGGATGTGTGCCAAGCCGTGGTCGCGTAGATCTCGACCAGGTCCACAGCATTCGTCACCGTCAATTGAATATGGCCGTTCGCCAGCCGCTCAATACTCGATATCTGAAAGGCCATGCTGCGCCGCAGCGCTGCGGATTCAGCTTGCGCAATCCGCGCTGCTTCCTCAGCCCGTCTTTCGCAAAAGCGCTGTACATTCAGAAGCGTCCAGAAGGCGAGGAGTGCGCCTGCCAAGGCGGAGAGAATAAGGCCAAAGGGATATCGCTGAAAATGCATGCGCAAAGAGTGTAATGGAAATGAGAAGAAGTGTTAAGCGAGCAATAAGGCGAAGGCATCTAAGTGGTCTATTTTGTTTTTCGCCCAAAGTGATGATCAAGAAGCTCTTCGGCATCGTCGACAGCGTATTCAATCTCAATCGTGCAAGTCATTCTGTTGCCCAAGCAGTCGTTCCGATCGCCGCCTTGCGGCGCGATCGGAACTCCGCTCGACATGACTCATTGAATTGAGATGCAATTGGCACCTGCGACATTCACTAAAATGCTCTGGCCGCGGGAAAGAAGGTTGGCTCTTTGTGGTGGGAGCGAGTACATTGTTCGTATGAGAAAAGGTGCGGAAGAACGGATGCTGGGAATGGTGGGGCTGGCGGGAGACACCGATGACGGTCAACGGCGCGTAGGGGTTGGCGAAGCATTTCGCGTCTGGGCGGGATCGGAGGCGACACATGCGGAGTTGGTGCAGTGGTGTGCGCGGATCGAGGCTGTGGTCCGTGAGCAGGGCCGGGTGTTGCAGGATCTGACGGAGCAGGAATTTCTCGAGATTGTGTCCAGCCTGGACGGCACGCAGTTGCCATGAAGATTCTTGTGATCACCAGCCACTTGCCGCATCGGCGATCGATTTCGGGGCATCAAATTGTTTATCAACGCATCCGGCGGTTAATGGATGCCGGCCATCAGGTGGGGTTGTGTTCGTTGAGGGGCACGGCCGAAGGGACGGGTAACGATCCTTTGTATGATCAGCTGTCGGATTTGCGGGTGCTGCCGGCGCCTGCCCGAGCGAGTTTGGCACGGCGCGTGCGCGATTATACGCTGTCTCGAATTCCTCCGCCCTATTGGCCCTATCACTCACCAGCGATGTATCGGGCAGTGGGCGATATGGTTCATGAAGCGGACTATGATGTGGTTCTGGCCGAGTTTAGCCAAATGGGACAGTATCTGTATGAAAACCCCTGGCTGCCAGCTGTGCGCACGATCATTTCCGCTCACGAATGTGCGAGTATATCGACGCGTACACCGTTGTTTTTGCCGCAGCGAACTTGGGCCCGCTCTGTGGCGGAACATTTGATCCAGCGGGATTTGCGGCGATTTGAATTTGATCTTTATCGGAGTGTCGATCGCGTCCTGACCTTGACCCGGGCTGACAAGTTTACGTTGCAGATGTATGCGCCGGAGCTGCGGGTGTCGGTTGTGCCGCCGGGGGTGGATCACGATTATTTTTCGCTGGAAGGCGTGGGGTCTTCGGAGTCTAGCATTGTCTTTACTGGGCAATTTTCCGACCCGGCCAATCGGGATGGGATCGAATGGTTCTTGGAACATTCGTGGCCTAAATTGCGGCAATTGCATCCGCAATTGATCTTCTACGTGCTGGGTCCGAATCTGCCCCCGCACACCTATGCGTTGGCCCGACGGCATCCCGGAGTGCGGCTACCGGGGGAGATGGCGGATATCCGCCCGTACTTGGCGAAGGCCAAGGCCTTTGTCTGCCCGGTGCGTATGGGGTCGGGGCTGAAGATGAAGATTTTGGAAGCGATGTCGGCTGGAGTTCCGGTTGTCACCACCTCCATTGGCGCTGAAGGGATTCCGGTGCAGTCCGGCGTCAATGCCATGCTGGCCGACGAACCGCAGATGTTAGCGGAGGCGGTGGACTTGTTGATCAGTGATCCCCTGTTTGCAAAACGAATGGCGGAACAAGCCCACCGCATGGTTCGGGAGAGATTTAACTGGGACTTGAGCATGAAGAGTTTGGAATCGGTTTTGCGAGATGTGGTGAAGACCGGTTCCGCAAGTAGATGAATATGCGCTGCACCTCCGCACTTTTCGCAGATCTAGGATAGACAAATTTTGATCTTTGGGTAAATTACTGCAAGGCAAATAGATCGAGTTGAACAGTGAAGAAGATCAGCTACACAGAAGCATTAGCACAGATTGTCCGGGACGATCCCCGGTATGATGAGCAGGCCTATCTGTTTATTCGCGAAGCGTTGGATTACACGATCCAAAAGCTGGAAAAGCCAACAGAAGGTCCTGGGCGTCATGTGAGCGGCGCGGAGCTCCTGAATGGAATCCGCGATTACGCCATTCAAGAATTTGGTCCAATGGCCATGCGCGTGTTGGCTCACTGGGGAATTCATAGCTGCGAAGATTTTGGGGAAATGGTCTTCAATTTGGTCGACAAGGGTATCCTGGGCAAGACCGAGAACGATACTCGTCAGGATTTTGAAGGCGGCTATGATTTTCAAGAGGCCTTCCGATCTCCGTTTCGTTCGACTGCTTCGCGTTCTTCGCAACCTCGGGTGCAGCAGAGTTCCCCCTCCGCATAGGCCTTGTCGTGTGAGCCGTCCCGGCCAACTGTATTCGCGCCGCCTTGGCATCATTCTCCTGCTTGGCGTATGCCTGCTGATTACTGGTGTTGCCTTGGGAAATATGTGGCGGACCCCTTGGGTATTATTAACAGAAGAGTGGGCTGCCGTTCTGGAAATTCGTCTTTGGCGCGTGGCCGTCGGTGCCTTGGCCGGCGCTTCGTTGGCCATATCGGGATCCATCTTGCAGGCGGTCTTGCGCAATCCGCTGGCCGAGCCTTATGTGCTGGGGTTGTCGGCCGGTGCAGGCTTGGGTACGGCGCTTGCCATCATTGCGGGCGGCTTGGCCGTGAGTTTGTTGCTGCTGCCGGCGGCTGGATTTCTCGGGGCGGTGCTTAGTTTGGCGGTGGTGTATCAGTTGGCTCGCACGGCAAGAGGCACTACGCCGCATACCCTGATATTAGCCGGTGTGGTTTGGGGGGCGATGACGGGCAGTCTGCTGATGTTTTTAGTCAGCCAATCCAGCGCGGCCGGATTGCACGCGTTGCTGTGGTGGTTGCTGGGTGACCTGCAAGTGTTCGACACGCGATTGGTAATTGGGGTGGCGGTGGTCAATGGCAGTGCTGCTGTGATCTTGTTTGGCTATTCGCGGCGGCTGAACGCTATGTTGTTGGGCGACGAAGGCGCAGCTCACGTGGGGGTGGCTGTGGAGCGAACAAAAGTCATCGTATTGGGCTTGGCCACGTTACTGGCAGCGGCGACCGTCAGCGTCTGCGGGATCATCTCGTTTGTTGGTTTGATTGCGCCACATACAGCTCGATCCTTGGTTGGCGCGGACCATCATCGACTTCTGCCTGCCTCGGCGATGCTGGGGGCCGTGTTTCTGGTTTGGGCGGATGGGATTGGCCGGATGATTTTGTTTCCCGTTGAAATCCCTGTTGGCGTGTTTACGGCCTTAGTGGGAGGGCCTTTCTTCCTGTTGTTGTTGCGGCGACATCAGCGCGGGGTGTGGACATGAGCGCTGGAAATGATCTGATCACGCTGAGGGCTGTTTCCGCGGGGTATGGCAAGGTGCATGTTGTGCATGATGTTGATTTGCAGGTCGCGGCGTGCAGTCATGTGGCATTAATCGGGCCCAATGGGGCAGGCAAGACCACGCTGTTGCGATTGATGGCTGGCGATCTGCAAGCAGCAGCAGGGCAAGTCGAATGGCAGGGGCAACCGCTAGACGATTTGGCACCGCGCCAGCGGGCCCAACGGATCGCTTATGTGCCGCCCACCCTGGATTTGTCCGCGTCGCTTTCCGTGTGGGATTTTGTGGCGTTAGGGCGAACACCGCACGCGGGGCCGTGGCAGCGGTTACGGGATGCTGACCATCGGGCCGTTGCTTGGGCCATAGAACAAATGCAGTTGTCGGACTTTGCGGAGCGCTGGGTGCATACCTTGAGCGAAGGTGAACGCCACCGCGCGATGATTGCCTTGGCGCTCACGCAGGAACCCAAAATTCTACTATTGGACGAGCCGACGGCGCATTTGGATCTGCGGCATGCCTGGCGGACCATGGAGTTGGTCGATGACTTGCATCGTGAGTGTGGATTGACTCTTGTGCAAGCCACGCACGACTTGAACATCGCGGCGGCCTTTGCTTCTCGCGTAGTGCTGATGTCGAAAGGCAAAATTGCCTTACAGGGAAATCCTGCGGATGTGTTATCAGAATCCTTGCTGTCAGATGTCTACGAAATCCCGATTCAAGTGATGCGCACAGTAGCGGGTATGCACATATTGCCGTCTCGAACAAAAAGCAATGAATCCTAAATTTAATTGACCTATTGCTGTGGATTTTAACCACAGAGAACGCAGAGACACAGAGACACAGAGATTCAAAGAGCCGAGTATTGTACTCTATCGATTCATTTCGTTTTGTTGGAAAATTGATCAATAATCCAACTTTGTGCGCGTTAATCCGCATTTAGGTAGGTATTCCCTAGTTCCCCGCTCCTCTGTGACTCAGTGCTCTCTGTGGTGAAAAATGACTGACTGATACGCCTAGACCTTCAACCATCACACTGAAATTCTATGAAGAGCCATCTTTTTGCAAAAAAGTTCCTTTCTTACCTGCCTTATTTGTAGTGAGTTCCATCTGATTTGTCCCCTTCGCTAACTTTTTTTTAAAAAAGGGGTTGACGAAAATCGGCATTTGCGAGATAGTCTCCCTCACATTGTTCGTGCTTCTTAGCCCGGCAGTGGTGTGTGCAAAAGAAATCCGAACCGATTCGGCACGGCTCTTTGCGCTCTTTTTTGATCTTTGAAAACGGAATAACTCACGATGAATGCACTGCTTCGAAGCTGAAGCGGTGCGATTTGTTGGAGCTTGTGTATGGGCTCTCAGCAATGAGAGCAACAATTAATACTTAATCAAGTAAATCAGGATAAGTCGGTCCGGTCTTCGGATCGGGTCGGTTTGAAACTTTTCTTATGGAGAGTTTGATCCTGGCTCAGAACGAACGCTGGCGGCGTGGATTAGGCATGCAAGTCGAACGGGATTCATTGAGTTCAAGTTTTCGGACGAGAATTCTTTGATGAGAGTGGCGAACGGGTGAGTAACGCGTGGGTAATTTGCCCTAAAGTTGGGGATAGCCAGCCGAAAGGTTGGATAATACCGAATGTGGTCATCTTCCGCATGGAAGACTATCTAAAGGTGGGGATCCGCAAGGACCTGCCGCTTTAGGATGAGCCCGCGTCCCATCAGCTTGTTGGTAAGGTAACGGCTTACCAAGGCTTACGGGTAGCTGGTCTGAGAGGATGGTCAGCCACACTGGGACTGAGACACTGC
>SLBD01000146.1 GCA_007126515.1 Kiritimatiellia bacterium | reverse complement strand
TGGCGATTCGAAAATGAGCGGCAGCGGCAAAAGAAGATCGAAGAATTGCAGCAGCAGATTGCTGAACTCGGTTGTTTGTATGCCTTGGAGAAGCTATTCGAAAACGTGGAATCCTCTCCTCGAAGTGCCTTGGTGGCTGCTGCTGATATCATTAATCCTTCAGAGAAGGATGATGAAGCTTGTGTAGTGATTCACATTGGTAAAGAGGAGTATGCATCCAGTCAAGTATTCGATTCAATCCGACAAGAGCGGTTCCGGATTTCTGCTCGCGGGAGGCGAATTGGCTTTTTGGAAATACGATTCCGACAATCAGAGATGGATAAAGATCGGTGCCGAACGGCTTTGTCAGATTTGGAGCGCGACTTGATGGTCGCCGTGGCTGATCGGATTGGCAGTTTTATCGATTTTTGGAATACCGAACAACGATTGCGAGAGTCCAATGCCGAACTGGAGGAATATGCCTCGGTTGCGTCTCATGACTTACAGGCACCCCTTCAAAAAATTGAAAGCTTCGCCACTCTCTTAATGGAAGACTACGGTGAACGACTTGATACGGCGGGGGCGCATTATCTTGAGATAATTGGCTCATCAGCTTCTAGAATGAGACGCCTTATACGGGATATTTTGTCGTTGTCGCGGCTGGATGCCGACAAGGTCCCTCATCAAACGGTGGATCTTAACGAAATCATGTCTGACGTGAAGGATCTGATGTCCCGCTTATTATTAGACAGAGGAGCCGTCATCAACATCAGCCCATTGCCTCATGTTCGCGGAGAACCGACGCGATTGGGGCAACTATTTCAAAATCTGATCGGAAATGCGTTAAAGTTTAATCGTTCATCACCTCCGATTATCGACATCGGCGCTGAAGAGGATTCCTTTGGGAATCAGTGGGTCTATGTAAAAGATAACGGGATCGGCATGACCGAACAGGATCGTGAACGTGTCTTTCTTCCCTTCAAACGACTTCATAGTGACCAGGAATTTGAAGGTACGGGAATCGGACTTGCTTTGTGTCGCAAGATTGTCCGTCAGCATGAAGGAACGATAGATATTGAGTCTGAATTGGGCAAAGGATCAACTTTTTGGATTCAGTTCCCGAAGGAAAAGAAGCAAGAAATAGTAGATGACAAGCAGATTATTCAATTAGGTGAGCCAGAATAAGGAGTAGAACATGGAAAGAATTACTGTTCAGACTGCGAGCATTCTCTTGGTAGAAGATGATCCAGATGATGCGTTGTTAACACGTCGGGCGTTCGAAAAAGCGCATGTCTGGAATCGAATTGATGTGGCGCAAAACGCGGATGAAGCGTGGCAATACCTGACCAATTCTGGTCCCTACAGCGATAAAGCGAGATACCCAACGCCTGTCGCTGTATTGATCGATCTAAATATGCCCGGAATGGATGGTCGAGATCTGTTGGCAAAGATTCATCAAGTGGATTCATTGTCGGGCGTCCACGTTGTCGTCAGTTCCAATTCAGACTATGAAAAGGATATGGAATTGGTGCGCTCGTTGGGGGCCTCGCAATATATCATCAAGCCGGTCCAGAAGAGCAGTGTGCTGCAAATCCTCGGCATGCTGAAGAATGTCCAAGTAATCTTGGGAAGAGCGGAGGAATAGACGCTGCCTGTTATTCCTTTACGCGCATTGCTCCAGCAATGATTTGAATGTCAGAAAGCGTTCGAATCCGCCGCGCGAAGGTATCCACTTGGACCATATGTGCGGTCTTGCAGAGGCGTTCCATGAAGTTGGCTTCTTCGTTCTTACTACTGCCAGCCTTGCTGGCAAGGGCTTTCTGCAAAACATCTAGCTTGGCGGCTACAGGCGAATGAATTTCCCAAATGGAATTGTCCGCAATACATTTGGTCGCCTTTAAGCCTTTGGGTACAACTGTTGCTGGTGCCTCAATGCGGTTTCCGGCAGCTGACACACCGTACCGTTTGGCATTTTTGATGGTTTCAGAAATGGTGGCAGGAGAAATACAAGGCTGAGAAGCCTCGTGAAGGACGACCAGCGATGCCCCAACATCCTCTAAGGCCTTCAGACCTGCCCGAATAGATGTTGTCTTTTGGACAGCCCCGACAGCAATTTTTTTAAGTTTGGGCGTTCCATACATCCGCGCCATGCCAACCACATGATCCATTCGATCCTTGGCGGCTATGACTACAATGCCATCAATTTCTAAGCATCTCTCAAGAGCAATCAAAGAATGAGAGAGTATAGGCTGATCGCCCATCTGAAGGAACGCTGTATCAACATCGGGTGATATTTGCTCCGATTTCCCACACGCTATTACCAACGCCCACGCACTATGAGTTTGTATCATGCTACCTGCCAATCTTTGTTGCAGTTCCGAAATTCAAGCCCCGCATCGGCGTGCTGGTGACTACATCGCATTCGGCTGAAAGAGTGCCAAGTTTACCTTTGGTTGTCAAACAAATTTCGAATAAAACAATCTCTGTGAACAGGTTAGCGGAATAAGTCTTCGGCAGCTGGGCGCAAAAGAACAGAGAGATCATCATTACTTTCAGCCCATTGTAGGCCTCGGAAAAGGATGACTGGCGTGCCCGCAGTTTTATCCATCAGCAAACCTGCGGCCGCAGCGACTTCATCGGCAAAGGCAGGCACAGTGGCTCGCATCATTCTGCCTTGTGAATCAGCTTGACCCGCTAAATTGATGGCTCCCGGCACGCCTGCCAGGCCAATGGCGACATTGACAAGCCCCATTCGCCATGGGCGACCGAATGTGTCGCTGATGATCACACCTGGCCGAATACCGTCATTTCGTGAAGCCATTCCATCTCGTAAACGCCGGGCGCTATGATCGGGATTCTCGGGAAGCAATACAACCCGATCTTCGCCGGGGACATTGGATTCGTCGATGCCGGCATTGGCCATGATGAGTCCGAGGCGATGTTCGCAAATGATGACTGCTTCCCGTTCCTCTGTTTTCGGTTTGATCCGCAAGATCTTGCTGCTTTCCCGCAAAATGCATTCAATTTTGGCCGCTGGTTTTCCGGTTTCCTCAGCCAGTTTGTATGCTTGTGCAGACGGTTGGATGTCGGACAGTGAAACGACTCGGCCTTCAGCTTTGGAAACAATCTTATGGGCGACTACAAGGATATCTCCTGCTTCGAGACACATATCTGACTCTTGGATCGCATGGGTAATCCGTTCAGATAAATCATCTCCCGACTGAATTTCGGGGATGCCTCGAATCGTGTGCAAACTTATAGACGTTGAATGTCCCATGCGATCAACTTCTGAGAGAGGGCGGAGTCGGGGTAAGATCCTATTGCAGATCGGACATCTTCTGGGGTGTCCAAGTCAAGTAGGAGGCTTCGCAGGCGAACAATCTGACAAGGAACGCCTGCTTTGCGAGCGCGCTCGCAATAGTCAGGGAAGGACCGCTCGCCAAATCGGAAGGCAATGATATTTGGGGGGGAAGTCAAAATTGCATTGGTTCCATCTTCGCCCGTGGCGGGACAGAGAATGACGACGGGAGAGGGGCGGTGCATCTGCAGCAGTTGGCGTAATTCAGACGGGTCCAACGCCACCATGTCACCAGGGATAACGATTTGCGACTCGTATCCGTTCGCAACGCTCCATTCAGTGCCGCGTTCCACGGCCTTGGTTTCGCCCTCGGCCTGTTCCTCTACCAGTGCCGCGAAGCCTCGTTCGCTCGCCCGCTGGGCAATGACAGGAGAATCGGTCACCACAAGGACATCTGCGATATCTAGAAATGCGCTAAAGAATTGGAACGTTTGTTCGATCAGAAATTCTGCGAGCTCCTTTCGCTGCTGAATCGTCAATAACTCGCCGAGCCGTTCTTTGGCGGCATCTGGATTTTTGATTGGTAAGAGGATATTTACATGTTTTCTCATCTGCCATCGTCCAAAATCTGTTGTGCCAGTCGCCGCCGATCTTCGGCATCATTCATTACCGTTGAAGTCATTCGTGGACAGATGCCACGCTTCAGTACGGAATCTGCGAAATCGCAATCAATCTTGTCGACCCACAAATGATCGATCAGACCTTGGTAATAGTCGGCAATGCCCGCGGGATCGGCTCTGAACCCCGCATTCTTCAGCATCCTGTCAGCGGGGCCTTTGAGTGTTTTTCCGCCAATCAAGGGCGATACTGCGCATCGCTTGGCACTTGCCTGAGCCAGCGCTGTGCGGATGTCGCTCACAGCCAGAATCGGACCAATGCTCGCGAGCGGATTGCTGGGTGCGATCAAGATCAAATCAGCTGTTTTGATCGCCTCCAATGCTTCGGGCGTAGCCCGCGCATCCGCTGCTCCAGCATAATGGACACGCAGCGGCTCAGGCTCGCAGCGTAGGCGAACATAATACTCTTGAAAACTCACCGTTCCTCCATCAACGTCCACCTGCGTTTGCAGATAATCATCTGTTGGGGGGATGATGTCGACACAGACTCCTGCCTGAGCTGCGATCAAACGTGCAATCTCGGTCGGCCGTTTTCCCTCGCGGCGCAGTTGGGTACGCACTATATGGGTCGCCAGGTCGCGATCGCCGAGGTTCATCCAGGTATCGATTCCGAATTTCTTTAACTGACGCAATGTTTCGAAGGTATCGCCCGCGATTCCCCAACCTTTTTCGCGATCGACCCAGTTGGCCAACGTGTACGTGACAATATCCAGGTCCGGAGACACCCACAGCCCATGCTGCTCAATATCATCCCCGACATTGCCAATCACCGTTATGTGAAGGGCAGGTGAGATTGTTGCGAAGCCTTCCACAAGTTTGGCTCCGCCAACTCCACCTGAAAAAATGACTATCCGCTCGATTTGATTCATTAATACGAACTACTTTGCTACAGGAGGAGCCGATACAGGGTTCTCAATCTATCAGCAATTCTAATTATGGCGTTTCCCAGCTGACGCCGGTACTACAAACAGCCCATTTACCTCTGAAAACTCGTATGTAGTCCCGGCTTTAGCCGGTCTTCCACTCCAGATCCGGGCTCGCGGAGCTCGCCCCTCCAAATGAATAAAATTTATGTGCAAGGGATTCTTCGCAAAACAATGCAAGCGGAAAACGTATTGCCCCTGCGGGCCGATCGAGTTTCTCGACCGGCCCGTTGATTGAGGTCAATTTAATTGACGGCGAAGGTGTCGATCATCAGCTTCACGTCGTCGGCCATCGGATAAAGGATGGGACACGTACAACCGTGATCGATGTACTGCTGAACCTTCTTCTTGACCTGTTCTGGCGTGCCGCTGGCAGAAATCTTGTCGACAATTTCATCGGGCACGAATTGCATAGCCTGCTCGACCTGTTCTTTTGTGCAGGGCCATCCCAGAAGACTCTGAACCTTCTCGACAATTTCGAGAGGTGTGTTACTGGCCTTGGCGATATGTGGCTGTTGCGCTAAGTATTGGGTCAATAGCCATTTGGCCGCGTAGCGCGCTTTGTTCTCGTCGTGGTCGACTGAGCAAACAATCAACTGCGGGCGATCGATATCATCCAGCGTACGACCGGACTCTTTCGCTCCTCTTTCAAGTAATTCCAGCGCTTGATCGTTGTACTCGGGTGCTACGCAGTAATTGAGGACAGCGCCATCAGCAATCTTACCCGTCAATTCCATCATTTTGGGGCCTGTGGCACCAATCATGAGCGGGACATTGCGGGGATTGGTATTCCCGTGGACCACGTCCAACTTAATTCCGTTGACCTTGTGGAAGTCGCCTTCATAGGTCACCGTTTCCATGTTCAATAGGCGTCGCATGACTTCGATGGTTTCCCGCATGGCTTTGAGGGGACGACTACGATCAATTCCCACATTTTTGGCCAACGGATCCCACCACGCACCAATGCCACAAATGACACGGTTGGGAGCAAGATCGTCCAATGTCAAAAATGTGGAAGCCAGCAGACCAATATTTCGGGTCCAGTTGTTTAAGACGCCGGAGCCGACCTTTAATTTCTTGGTGACTGCGGCAAATGCGGCCATCGGCACAATGGCATCACGCACAAGGCGGGATTCGGCCTGCCAAACGGCTTCGAAGCCTTTTTCCTCGGCATATTGGCAGTAGGCCATGCCGTCTTGCAGGGAATGTTTATCCTGTAGATACAGGGCCATTCGTTTTTGGGGTGTGTCACTCATGTGTTTTCCTTTCTCTTTGGAGCTGACTAGTACGTCGTTTCATCCGATTCGTATGGGTCAATGGATTCATGTTTAGACTTCTGCGCACGGACAGCAGATGGTTTCCTGAAGTTGCTGTTCTTGATTTGTATTCCGGTTCACCAGCGGGGCCAAATCGAGTGGCGAATGGTCATTATAGCGTTCCAGCACCGCGTAAGTGGTGCTACGCCGGATTGGCGTTCGACCTGCTGCGCGAATGATCTCAACCATTTCACGCGGAGTAATTTCCTGCCCATGATAGGCGCCTGCAGCTCGCGAAATACTCTCGTTCATGAGTGTTCCGCCAAGATCATTAACTCCGTAGGAAAGCATTTCTTGGGCTAGGCGAGGTCCCATTTTAACCCAGGATACTTGGATGTTATCGATCCAGCCGGCCAGCATCAGACGCGCCACTGCATGCATACGGATATTTTCACTATAGGTCGGACCTGGGCGGGCTTCGCCATCTAAGTAGATCGGAGACTCATAATGAATGAAGCCCAATGGCACAAACTCTGTGAATCCGCCGGTTTCCTTTTGAATGGAGCGGATTAAGTCGATGTGATGAGCCCAATGCCGCGGCTCATCAACATGACCATACATGATGGTTGCCGTTGTGGGAATTCCTTCATGATGAGCTGACTTGACGATCTCAACCCAATCGGCTGTAGAGAGTTTGTCTTGTGTCAATTTGCGACGAACCTCGACATCCAGAATTTCTGCAGCTGTGCCTGGCATGGAACCTAATCCATGTACCTTCAAGTCACGGATAAAATCGGCGGGCGTGCAACGATTCTTTTTGGCTCCAAACCAAATTTCGAAGGGGGAAAATGCATGAATATGGATATCCGGGACCCGTTCTTTGATGGCAATCAAGATGTTGCGGTAGTGGTCGG
>SLBD01000121.1 GCA_007126515.1 Kiritimatiellia bacterium | reverse complement strand
TTGCCCAGCAAGGCATTGCCGCCATACCCAGATCCATAGGACCAAATTTCGAGGGTTTCTGGATAATGAGTGATATATTTGTTTTCGGCGTTGCAGGGCCACGGCACGTCCGGCTGTGCAGGCTCAGCAAGCGGGGCTCCCACAGAGTGTACCCCACGAACAAAGTCATCGCTCTCCCCCAAGGCGTCCAACACCGCTGAACCGACCCGAGTCATGATGTGCATGCTGACCGCTACATAGGCTGAATCGGTGATTTCCACACCGATTTTTGCGATCGGGCTGCCGATCGGCCCCATCGAATAAGGGATCACAAAAAGCGTCCGCCCGCGCATGCAGCCAGCAAAGAGGCGGCGCAACTTGGACTTCATGGCTTCAGGATCGGCCCAGTTATTCGTAGGCCCGGCGTCTTCTTCCCGCTCCGAGCAAATGAATGTGTGCTCCTCCACGCGGGCAACATCGGCGGGATCGGATCGACAGAAGAAACTGTTTGGGCGCAGCGAGTCATTGAGGCGAATAAAGGTACCACTCTTGACCAGTTGATCGGTCAAATGATCGTATTCTTGTGCCGACCCATCGCACCAGTGGACTTGGTCGGGCTGACACAGTGCAACGACTTCACCGACCCAAGCCACGAGTTTCTTGTTCTTCGTCATCCGCAGGTTCCCTCCTCACAGTGGAATATAGCACAGAACCTAGGGAGGAACGAAGCAGGAAGCCGTCGGATCTTGCAGTTCTCATTATGGCCTCTGCGGCTCACCGAGACGGCTCTACCACTGATACCACTTACAGAAACTTGTCCGTGTAAACCTTGTGGGGAAGGCGGGCGATCCTCGCCCGCCACGGCTCGCTCGGCCTGTCACGCCGAAGCTTTGCGAAGGCGGATGAGCTCGCCCTACCTTCCTGATTACTACCGATACGTATATGTGTTTGGTATGATATCTTCAATTTAAAGAGAAAAGGGCGAGGCATCCTTGCCGAGCCGGGATTCGGAATGGGACGATGCGGCACAGGCGGATGGACACGTCAGGCTACAGGATTTATCTTTCCGAACAGGCTTTATTCAAAACGGATTCTTGACCTGAACGCCATCGAACCATTGTCCATCATTCAAATCTTCCGTGTAGAACAGAATTCAGTCCGCGATGGCCCTGAGGCGATCGCGGAGCCGCTGCACAACTTCTTTTTTCGCATCAACAGACAGGAAGGATCGCTCGATCAAATCAACGGCGGGATCCTGACAATCCGTGAATCTCTGAAGCACCTTGTCAACCCGCTGATCTCTCATACCGTAGAACTCCGCAAGTTTCACGAAATCGGGCCGTTTATAGAAGCCGTTCCGTTGAAAGCTTTCGGTCTCAAACGTCTCAAACAGCTCCAAAGCGGTCCTGGGCTCGTTCGGAAAGTGCATTGATGTGCACAGCAGGTCGTAAGCGGGCGACAACACGTAGTCGCCAAAATTGCTTTTGAGTAGAGAGAAATTCTTCAAGTGCGCATCGCCATTTGAAAACACGTAACTAAACAAGATCTGCGCAAAGAGCTTCTCTACCTCAACCGGGTAAGCTTTACAGAACTGCCGGAGGATGCGCCCGACCTCTTCGTATGAACTGTCGTACTTGTAGTTCCTGCCCGCAGTCTCCTCAGACCGGTTGGACAATTGACAAAAATCTTCTTGGGCAACCCGCTGCCCATCTCGACGGTCAAACCGTTTCACAATATACGCCAATTCTCCGTCGGCGAAGAAAATGACAGCGTTCGGCGGGACCACAATACCGAAAACCTGAGACGCAATCTGCATGATGACATGCTCGTTTGCTGGCACGTCATTTTTAAATTGCGGGATGTCCGCGGTCGGCACCGGCTTAAGAATGTATTCGCCGTCGGTTTCAGTTGGCTCCAATTCTCCTCGTACCAGCTTCAATGAGATCTTGTCTTGAACACCCGAAATGGACATGTGTGCCGCGGCTCGAACGCGGAACGCGACGACATCCTCACGGCAAAACGCAAGTCGGTGCGGGAACGCACGGTACCCGCCGGAAAGCTGTCGGGCGCCCGCAGGTGTAAACCCTTCTTTTCGCGTTTCACGAAGAGTGGACATGCACCTATGCATCCAGATCATCCTCCACGGTCACATCACCGATCGTGTCGCTGTCGGCGGTCTTGAGGAGGCGCCCAAAGTGGTCATCCTCATCCAGATTCAAGACACGACACTGCGTTTCCTTCAGAATGCCCTCCGCGAGGAGACCATAAAAGAATGGAAACAGCTCAACAGAATCATACGGTTCAGCTCGCAAGGGCAGTGTCAGGCTGACCGCTGTGGCATCCCCTGATGAAAGATACGCTGGCTCGTAGATAAAGCGGTACCCATGCGGACACTCCATGATCCGCCCCGCAAACCTTCCCTGACAATAGACCTTTCCTCGACGATTCATACTCGCCCCTATTTCAGCACGTCAACACGAAGCTCCAAGCCCAGAGCATCAAGGACCTTGTTCAAAGATTTTACCGTGGGATTACCGTTGCCCGCTTCGACATTACTCAACGTATGCACTGCCACTCCTGCAATTTCACTCAATGCCAACTGATCAATGCCAAGGCTTTCACGTCTTACTTTGATGAGCGTTCCGATTTCTCTTGCATTCATTTAAATGAATAGTGCTCGGTACGAACAAATTTCGCAAGATAAATCACAAAGATTATTCATCATAATGAAGATGCTCTTGCAACTCCCCTCGCAACGCTGCGCCTGACGGCTTGCGTCGCGGGGCGATTTGTAAGCTGAAAACACCTCGCCGCCCACTGTGGGCGCGCATGACGTATATCGCCAAAGCCGTGTCATAAAAATGTAAGGAAAAGCGTCTCGCAGAGCCGTGTGCTTGAATCGTTTTCATCAATAGAGTACGGTCCACGACTCAAATGAAAACGATGACTGACATTGAGCAAGACTTGGACCAATTGGTTCGCAGCCACTATTACAGCGAAGATTACGAGCTGGAATGGGCGGCGAAGAACTATTTTGATCAACTTGCACCGGAAGAGCAGGACCACATGGCTGCGGTCCTGCTAACGCGACTTTCCGGAGATGCTAGCCTGTCCGATGTGACGATTGCGACTCGCTTGGGGCTTTCATCTCTCACTCCATCGCTCGCGAGTCTGCTGAACCGCGAAGGTAGCAGCTCGGCCATGAGCCGGTCGATTCTGGCCGCGTTGTCGCATCAACCCGACGAACGGGCGTATGAAGCGGTGGAGCGGTTCATGGATTCGGATCAGGAGGGGGAAGCCCTTGTTTGCCTCTGCCGGATGAATTTTCAGCGCGCCCTCTCCCATTTTCGCTGGGCGTTACAAAAAGATCATTTGCACAACTTCTGCCTACACGCACTGCATGAAGTAAAACTCGAAACAGGACTGCATGGAGTGAAGAAGCTGATCGAGCTGATCTTGGAGCCCGACCGGAAAACTCTGGCACCGCATCTCAACAAGATTCTGCACTCGAAGTCAGGCTCGTTTAACCCGTTTTCCAACGAAGAGTTGGAAGCACTCACGGCGTTGCTTGTATGACTGACTCTGTCATCCATGCCGTAATTTTTGATTTCGACGGGGTGCTGGTCGACACGGAACCTCTGCATCACCAAGCCTTCTGCACAGTTGTGGCACCGCACGGCTTGGCTTGCGATTGGCCGGAGTATGTCCGCGAATACATTGGCTTTGATGACCGCGGCCTCTTTCAGGCTGCGTTTCAGCGCCATCAAAAATCGTTGGCCGATGCCGATCTGCAGACGCTGGTGAATGCCAAGGCAAACGAATTTATTCGGCTGGCCGCTGCGGGAGTCGATCCGTATCCCGGTGTGCCGGACATCGTCCGCAATGCCAGTGAACGCTGGCCAGTGGGATTGTGTTCGGGGGCGTTGCGCAGCGACATTGAGCCGCTGCTGAACCAATTGGGGCTCCAGGCAACATTTGGCGTGCAAGTGACGGCGGAAGATGTCCCGGCCAGCAAGCCGGATCCCACCTGCTACCGCCTCACCGTTGAAAAACTGGCCGCATTACTGCAGACTCCATTAAACGCCACCCAGTGTATAGCCATTGAAGACACACCCGCGGGCGTGGAGGCGGCGACTGGTGCTCAATTACGCGCGTGGGGGGTGACGCACACTCATTCGCAAACTGAATTATCCGCTGCGGAACGAGTCTTTGACTCACTGCCCGCGCTCTGGAAGGCATTATTGGAGGAAGACAAGACATGAACAAACATTCGTACAAATTTTTGACTCAGTTAATTGAGGCCATCAGTCCTTCCGGCTACGAGGATGAAGCCGCTCGTGTTTGGATTAAAGAAGCCTCTACATTCGCGGCTGAGATTCGCCGGGACACCCATGGCAATAGCGATGCGGTAATCAACCCGGGTGGCTCGCCGCGCATCATGCTGTCCGGTCACTACGATGAAATCGGATTTGTAATCTCACACATCACGGATGACGGGTATCTCTGGGTGCAGCCCGTGGGGGGCTGGGATCCACAAATCCCCCAGGGACAACATGTGGTGATCCGGGGACGCAAAGGCCATGTGCATGGCGTGATCGGCAAGTGTGCCATTCATTTACTCAGCTCCGACCAACGCAACAAGGTCACCAAACTGGATGAGCAATGGGTGGATATTGGTGCCAAGAACCGCAAAGCGGCGGAGAAACGCGTGGCGATCGGCGACCCCCTGGTGATTGATCGGGGTCTACACGAGCTGGACGGGGGACTGGTCGCAGGTCGTGGATTCGATAATCGTGCCGGAGCATTCACTGTCCTGGAAGCGGCACGCATGCTCGCCAAACTCAAACCCAAAGCCGAAATCCATGCGGTCGCTACCGTGCAGGAAGAAATCGGTTTGCGAGGGGCTCGCACGGCTGCCTATGGAGTGGATCCGCAGATTGGGATTGCTGTGGATGTCACCTTTGCAACCGATCACCCGTCCATGGGCGATGCGACCAAGAAGTATGGCAAAATCAACGTCGGCGACGGAGTGGTGATCACGCGCGGTCCCAACATTAATCCGAAGCTGTTTGAGTTGATGGTGGATGTGGCCAAGAAAGAAAAGATCCCCTACCAATTGAATGTGGAATCGCGGGCAACGGGCACGGATGCGAACGCGATCCAAGTCTCCCGCGGCGGTGTTGCCACAGGATTGCTGAATATCCCCAACCGCTATATGCACACGCCCTGCGAAGTCGTCAGCCTCGATGACTTGATGTCGACCGCGAAATTGATGGCCCACACGTGCGCCCGAATTTCAGTGGATACAGACTTTATTCCCTTTTGAGCAGTGAGTATACTCAACAACATCCGCATAGTGCTGGTCAGCCCCATGTATGGGGGCAATGTGGGCGCAGTCTGCCGAGCGATGATGAACATGGGCTTGTCGGACTTGGCGATTGCGGCGCCCCGCGAGGATTGCAGTGAGTTTGATGTGATTCGTTGGTCTCTCAAATCCCGCAGCATTTACGAATCGCGCCGCGAATGTGCAACATTGGCAGAAGCCGTTCAGGATTGCACGCTGGTGGCCGGCACATCTTCGGATGACGGTTTTTATCGGAAGGTGTCACGCACGCCGCGCGAATGGGCTCCGTCTTTCTTGGAGGCCGCGTCTCGCGGTCCGGTGGCATTGGTGTTCGGCCCGGAAAACAATGGACTCAGCAATGAAGACCTCGCTCTTTGCACCGACTTGATCCGAATTCCGTCCACGCCCAAATATGCCTCGCTGAATCTCTCGCAAGCGGTACTGCTATGCGCGTATGAATTATATCTGGCCGCCGATGAATATGAACCACCGGAGGAAGGAGTTCCCTTGGCCAATTCCGACTTGCGGGAGCGGATGTTTGGCATGTGGCGCGAGACACTGCTGAAGATCGGTTTCATGGAGTCGGAAAAAGCCGACCATATGATGATGGCGTTGCGCCGCATCTTATCGCGTGGCAACCTCACCGAAGTCGATGCCCGGATCATGATGGGGATTGCCCGCCAAACGTCGTGGTATACGGATCAGCCTCGAAAAGAGGTTTCCTCGTCGGACGCGAATGCCGTATAGTGGAACGCATTATGCAAATGATCACAGAGTTGATCGGGAATACCCCGCTTTTAAAACTATCGCGCGTCACTGCAGGCGTGCCGGATAGCGTGCAGGTATTGGCCAAGGCCGAATATATGAATCCGGGGGGATCGGTGAAAGACCGAGCCGCCTGGTCAATGATTCAGGACGGCTTGGCCAAAGGCAAACTGATGCCCGGGAAAACAATTTTGGACGCAACCAGCGGTAATACGGGGATTGCTTATGCCATGATTGGCGCGGCCCTCGGCTACCCGGTCACGCTCTGCCTGCCCGCCAACGCCAGCCAGGAACGCAAACGAATTCTGCGGGCGTACGGGGCGGAAATCATCGAAACCGATCCGCTGGCGGCCACGGACGGCGCGCAAGAAAAGGCTCTGGCACTGGCTGAAAAATTTCCTGATCGTTTCTTTTACCCCGACCAATACAACAACCACGCCAATCGCCTCGCCCATTACAACTCGACGGGGCCAGAGTTATGGCGACAGACAAGCGGCACGATTACGCATTTTATTGCGGGAATCGGCACCACGGGCACCTTTGTCGGGACCTCGCAACGGTTAAAAGAATTTAATCCGGCGATCAAAGCTATTGCTATGCATCCCGATTCGCCCATGCACGGGCTGGAGGGTATGAAGCATTTGGATACAGCCATGGTCCCGGGGATCTACAACCCAGACGTCGCTGATGATCATGCCGAGGTGGCGACTGAGGATGCATTGGCAATGACCCGCGAGCTGGCTCGGCACGAAGGTATTTTTGTTGGTGTCACCGCTGGTGCCAATGTATTTACCGCGATTCGACTGGCCAAGGAGCTGCCGCCTGGATCTGTAATTGTCACTGTCCTCTGCGATGCGGGCTCGCGGTATTTGGGCGATCCGATGTGGGAAAAGGAGTAAAGCATCATGATTACGCTATCGAGTGCCGACCAAGACCGAATTCGCCAACACGGAGAAGCTGATTTTCCGCACGAATGCTGCGGATTATTGATTGGCCAGTTCGCGCCGGATGGCAGCAAACAGGTGTCGGAAATCATGCCCATCTCCAATGCCCGCGA
>SLBD01000161.1 GCA_007126515.1 Kiritimatiellia bacterium | reverse complement strand
TCCTTGGTTTGTAGTACCGCCTTCAGGCGGCCCAACATCGCGCTCAGGAAGACCGGCTAAAGCCGGGACTACGAACAATATGCTCCTTGTTTGTAGTACCGCCTTCAGGCGGCCCAACATCAAGCTCGGGAAGACCGGCTAAAGCCGGGACTACGAACGAATGCTCCTGTTTGTAGTACCGCCTTCAGGCGGGCAAAAGGCGCCTGGTGCGAACAGACTCTGTGGTTACAAAAAAAGCGCCCTTCCGAAGAAGGGCGCTTCAATATAGTCTCGTCTATCGAGTGCGATTAGGCACGACGACGACGGGCAACCAGCAAGCCAGCCAAGCCCAGACCGATCAGACCAATGGTCGTCGGCTCAGGAATGACTTCAAAGCTGGCGGTGTAGTTGTTGCCAGCGTTGCTGTCCCAGACAGCGTCATCGCCATCTTGCGTGGCGCGGAAGAAGACCGCGACATCGTATTCGCCCACACCGAGGCCATCAGCGACGTTCACGCCGTTGAAGCCAGGCGACTGCCAAAGCGTGTTGTTGTCACCCACGTTGGACAGGTAGCCCAATTCATGCCAGCTGACATTGCCACCATTAATTGACCAACCCATATCGACTTCTTGGCCAAAGGTGCGGTTCCAGGTCTGCGCTTCAGCAGCCAAGGTAACACTGCCACCGAGGTTGACTTCACCGAGATCGGCACCGTCAAAGCTGGAGGCCGCCCAGTTGGCAGAACCATTGTACCATACGCCATTGCCACCATCGCCTTCGGCATGGAAGACCGCCGAATCGGCAATACCGATCAATTGCGCGGACGCAATCCCGGCTACCAATGCGAAGCTGGCTACTCCTAGTAACACTTTCTTCATCTGTTTCTCTCCTGTTTTGTGTGTTTCAGGGCCGCAGCCCCAGTTTGCAACGTTGCTTCTCGCCACTGACAACGGGCCAACAGCGATCTGACCAAAATCTCACACACGGACTTCGATCAACATGGCTTGAGTTCATCACATTCAGGACCGATCTGTCAAAACAAAATACTAACAAAGCGAAATTTTTTTGAACGCAATTCTCATGCGCATTGTCACGCCGAATTCCTCGCTCCGTCGCGGCTCGACAGAGTCTCGCCCTCCCCGATTTTACCGCGCGCTACGCTGGAGGTCGCGGAGGAATCGGAGAGGAATTGCTTCCCGCCTCACGGCTCACCAGAGTCTAGCGCTCCCGATTCCGCCAGCGCGGCCAACCTCTCTCGGGCCACGGAATGAGTGGGCTGGATGTGCAAGACATGTCGATATGCATCAACGGCCAAATCGCGATCGACGGACTCCGCAGTCATAGCCAGCTCGAACCACGCCGCTATATGAGTAGGCGCAAACTGCAAGCCCTGCCGAAAGCGAGCAATGGCGGCTTCAACATCCCCTTCCTGTGCCGCAATACGGCCAAGATTGAACCACGCAGGCGAGTGCGCGGGATCGCAGGCCAGCGCCTGTTGAAAGGCCTGAGCTGCGAGCAAACGGTCCCCCCTTCGAATCGACAGCACGCCCAGCAAATTCCAGGCATGCGCCTCGCACGGATCCTCTTCCAAGGCGCGCCGCGCGTACACAGCAGCCACTCCAGGCTCTCCCATTTGATCGGCGGTGGTGGCAATCAGTCGGTACAGTTCGGCCCGGTAATTCAAAGTTTCTGCGCAAAACGGCCCCGTCCAGCTCACCAGCCCAGCCATCAGCAGCACGAAACCTGCCCGCGCCCCGATCCAGCGCCATCGACGAGCCCGTAGGGCATCCAGCCCGGCTGGCACTATGACTCCAGCCAAAGCGATCAGGGAGGGAATGACCGGAATCCGGTAGCGATCACACACATGGACCAGAATGATGGCGGCCGCATACATGCCCACAACCGCCACCACCCAACCGGATCGCGGCCGGGAATGCCAGATCCCCAGCACCGCGCACCCGGCCAGAATACCGAACGGGAAACCGAACCGGCCGACTCGCCATACGAGCGTGCGCAGCAGAGACGAGCCCGCGCTGACAGCGTAGATCTCCACATTCCGAGGAATCTCCCGGGCGCTGACAAATTGCAGCGTCTTGGCGCCAAGATTGCGAAGAAACTCGCCGGGGTGGGCGCGAATATCTGCCCTGACACGGGAACGAAAAAAGGCATCTTGTTGCGTGGCGCTTCGGGCACCATACAGCAGCGGCCAAGCAACTAGATTCTCCCATTCATGGCCAGGGCGAATATTGATGGTTTCGCAGGGAAAGCGGCTATTCCCAATAAACAGGTTGATGCCCCCGCTGGTCGGCAACGCGCGGAAGGAACCAGTGGCTGAGTGGATGGCGAGTAGAAAAGGAATGAAAACGATACCGCCGACCACCAGGGCAGCCAACAAGTGGCCAATCCCGCGGCTCGGCGAAAGACGGTCTGACGGCACAGCGCCCGAAAAACGAATCATCCACGTAGGCAGGCGCCAGCCCCTGCGGAGGACAAGTATGCCCCCGACTCGACTGGCAATCATGGCCACGCAGACGATCCATCCAGCGACCAACGGAGGGCGTGTAAATAAACACAAGGCCCCCAGCGCTCCGACAGCAATCGCCGCCCCGCCCTGTGGAACTCGTCGATAGCGAAGCGCTAACCAAATGGACAACGTCAACCACAGGGCCGCCCAGGGCTCCGCCAGCAATTCGCCGTCATGATAGATCAGTGGACCATAAAATACCGCTGCCAGTCCAGCGACCCAACGGGAGGAACGGCGGGGACTGATCTCATACGCCAAGGCAGCAGCAACCATACACGTGATGGACCCCACCGTGATCTGCAAAAGTTTGGCCGCCAGAATAGAAACCCCAAAGACGCGATACCAGTGCGCCAACACCAACGGGTAAAACCAGGGTTGCCAAGCCAGTTTAGACAATCGCTGGCCCTCCGCCCAGGCCACGGCCAATGCATGATACTCGCCCGCATCAATCAAAGGAATCAGGAATGCCGGGGTGCGCGACATTTGGGCTAAATAGACTAAGCGCACCAACCACGCTGCGATGAAGATGCTGCCATAGACAAGAGGGGACGCTAGATGTTCCCGTTTAAGGGACATGGGTTGCCTCCGCGATGTATTCCTGAAATGCCAGAGTAAAGGCATGAGCGGCCAATCGATACCCGTGCCGATTCGGATGCAAAGGATCTGCATGCAATGGCATGACTGATGTTTGAGCTGCTTCTTGAAAAATAGGGAGTAAATCAAGCAGGATCAAGCCCCGCTCTTCCACTTTCTCAGCCACTATTGCGTGCTCCGATGAAAACGCATAATTTTCCAGATCTGAGAAGATGGGGAACACAACAATCCAAACAGGGATCTGCTGGCGTCGCTGCCAAGCGGCGATCCGGTTGAGTCCGGATGACAATCGATCCAGCGGGGCAGGATCCCGGTAAAGACGGCGATAATAGGACTGATACGTTCCTTGGATCAGCTGCATCATGTCGTCCCATTCCCCGGGATCGTCAGGCAATTCCGTGGCCGGATCTTCCCAGAGGCCTGCCACCAGCCAAGCCAGTCGAGACCGCATCCACAAGGGACGTCGACCGCTTCTAGAGTGATGAATAAAGCGGCTCGTTGAAGCTGTTTCCTCGCTGGCCCGCAACATGATGGCCAATTCCCGGCTGTACGGTTGGGGATCATTAAGGCAATACACATAGACAACCATATCCGGCTGATACTTCAACACGCGATGCTCCAGGACAGATGCCACTTGAGAAATATTGTAGCCGGGGACACCAAAATTCAGAACCTCGACTGGATCGGTCAAAGGAAACTCGGGGCGATTCAAAAACTCTTCGAGATGCACAGAGAAATGCCCCGCCGGATCCGCGCCCATGCCAAAGGCAAGGGAATCACCGATCACGGCGATGCGCAGATGCGAATGCTCCGACGCGCGCTCCACAGGACCCTGACGCATACCCTGAGCATTGATCTGTACCGAGCCGTCGGCAGATTCGAAACCAGGAGATAACTCGTACACCACACCGGGCAACGGCGACAACCGCAGCATGCCCCGCTCGACAGCAAAAATCTCCGGCCCCCAACCCGACCACCGCACCAACGCCTCGGCCAATAAGAGAGGGACCAGCACCGCCATCACCAGCAAGGCGATTCGTTTTGCCCACATTTTCATATCTTCGTATGTCAATTTCGACGCGGCTTTGTCAAGAGTCACTGTTTGGAGCAGCCACTCGCATGGCGATCTCCGCTCCAATCTCGCGGCTCGACGGAGTCTCGCCCTCCCCGATACAACCCAACACGGGAGGGCGAGCGTCCTCGCGAGCCGAGGCGACCATCATAAACGTATCTGTTTTCTCATTGCTCTAAGGACTTTCTTGTGTTACGCCACACGGATGATCACACTTGCACTCAATCAACGTTACAACGCGAAAAGGATGGCTTGATTTTGTCTCTTTCTGCTTCGACAATCAACCGCTGGCTGTTTGCCGCCATGTCCTTATTGGCCTGCGTCCTCATCTATACCACGGCCCAGCAATGGCAAAACGGGGTGCTTGCGCACGAACATCGATTCAAGCCGATCGAGGGCGAAGAGCATCTGGCCGGGCATCATCAGGGGCGAATTTGGCGCGACAACGATTCCTTGTACTGGATCCGATATGCACGAGACATGGTGTCGACTGGACAATGGCGTATCCGGCACACGTACGCAGATAATGCTCCGTTCGGCCGCCCGGTCCATTGGAGCCAATCCATCGCGTGGCAACTGGTTGTGCAAGGCTGGGTGCGCGCCCAATTGACTGGAGAAAGTCTTCGCGTCGCCATCGAAAATGCTGCCGTATGGACAGGGCCTCTGCAGCATGCCCTGTTTGTTGTTGGGTTCGGTTGGCTGATTTGGAAACGCCTCGGGCTATTGCCTGCCCTGATTTGGATGAGCAGCTTGGTGACGATGCGCGCTCTGGATTGGTGTTTCAATGCCATGCGCCCGGATCACCATGGCTGGCACTTAATCGCCTCGATTGGCAGCCTGTTGACCTTGATTCTGGGCGGCCTCGGCTGGACAGAAACCCAAACGAAACCTTCAGGCGCGACAGGATCCATTTGGCTGCGACCACTCCACCCGCCGCCCTGGCCGGAAGCGCGCTGGCATTTCGTCCTCTCCGGCATTCTGGGCGGGATTGGGTTGTGGACCGGCGCCACCATGCAATTGGCGGGGATCGCCCTATTCACGGCCAGCGCAATGCTTTTGATGGTGATGATGCCTCAGCGTTTTCATGAGGCCATTGCAGGGACGGTGTATCGTCCCGTCTTGTGGCGCATTTGGGGCTACACGGGAGCGGGTGTGGCTATTTTATTTTACCTGATTGAGTATGCTCCTCATTTTCCCGGCATGCGCCTGGAAATCAATCACCCATTGTACGCAGTCTCTTGGATCTGTGCGACGGAGGCCGTTGCGCGATTAGCTACCTGGCAAATGGCCAGCCAGCGTAGGTGGTGGCAACTGAGTATCCCCTTCCTATGGGTGCTGGGAGCGTTGAGCCTACCCGCCATGCTGGCGCTGGGACCGGCCGAGTGGCATAGCATTCGGGATCCGGTTATGATGCGCCTCCATGACACAATTATGGAGTTCTTCGCTTTTCAATCGAACTACGGAAACCAGCCGGGACAAGCCTACCTCCGCTATTTTGGCATCCTGCCGATCTTCTTTCTACTTGTGCCCCTTGTCGGACGGAATCTCACGACGGGAGTGTATGAATGGACGGCCCTAAGCTTAGCGATGATTTCTGCGATTGCCTACATGGTTCTGGCACATCACCAGATTCGCTGGCTGGACCTTGCCACAACCAGCAGCCTGCTGCTGGCAGTCGCGTCGCTGGATGTCATTCGTCGACACGCAGGCCAGACACGCATCGGCAAATGGGGCTTTGCTGGATTGATGATTTTGTTGCTGATGCAGCCTGTGGTGTGGGGAACACTGCGTCAAGGCGTGTTGAACAGCATGAGGGATCCCGCCGTTCATAATCAGCTTTTGGCGCGATCCATTTTTCAACGGCAAGCCGCTGTCCGCATGCAAGAGGCTCGCGACGAAGCCACGTGGCATATATTGACCGATCCGGACATGGGAGCGAACTTGCAGTATTATGGCGACATCCCCGTAGTGACCACTCTCTACTGGGAGAATATGGAGGGACTGCATGATGCGGCCGCCTTCTTTGCGGCAACGAACTTTGATCATGCGAGAGACATTGCCCAGCGACGCGGATTGACCCATGTCGTCCTGCCCGCATCAACGGCCATTGCCATCGTCCAAGCTTTTCACTACAAGCACACAGGTGACGAAACCGGCAGAGGTGCAGAATGGACGGTAGGCGGCATGATGTTGCGCTTCCCCGACCAATTACCCGAATGGATTGAAAGGGACGCAGAACTAGAGCAGCTCCTTACCCCGCGATATATGTATCAAAACAACCAAACGATCGAGGAGCCTCTGCTTGTCTACACGATGCAGTGGGAGCCTGAGCATGACGGGGCAGAATGATCGACATGCACGGCACAACCAAGAGTACGGGGTGGGCGGTCATGGTAATCTTGCTGGCAGGTATTGGACTGCGAATGCTGTACTGGCCAGAATTGTCCCAATCGGCGACTTTCCTATCCCCGCCACCGGACGCAGCCTTCCATGAACACTGGGCTCGGGGCTTGGCTTTCAACGAATGGCGGCCATTTGAACATGGCTCAGCCGATCCCGAGATTCAAGATCACCCCTATTTCCGCCCGCCGGGCTACCCCTTTTTTCTGGCCGCTATTTACCGTGTCTTTGGGGGCGGCCCCACAGTGCCGGCGCTGTTTAACATGCTGCTCAGTCTGGCCGGATCTCTTTTCTTGTTTCAGATTGCTGCGCGCTTGGCAGGGCGGACGACAGCTTTTGCCGCAGGCTTAATGTCCGCGACCTATTGGGGCTTGCTGTATTACGAAGGCATGCTCTTGGAACCACCCCTGCTCTTTTTCCTGATGGCCAGCGGCTTGTGGCTTTGCCTTGGCTGGCTGGATGGCATTGGCTGGGGGCGAACGATGTTGGCTGGCGTCGTGGCAGGGATCGGGATTCTCGTGCGCCCCAACCTACTGCTCTGCCTGCCGATTTGTGCGGCATGGGGACTCTGGCTTATATGGCGGCGCGGCGACAGCTGGAAAGCGGTCATCCGGCTGGGGATCGCCTACGG
>SLBD01000032.1 GCA_007126515.1 Kiritimatiellia bacterium | reverse complement strand
GGCCCGTGAGAAGTTGAAGAGAATCCTGCCTGAAAATCTTGGTCAAGCCGCCCGCATATCGGGTGTAAATCCGGCCGATATCGCCATTCTGTCGGTGTGGATTAAGAAGATGCGGGGGTAAAGGATGGCAGACCCGTTTGACCGCGGGGCGAATAGGCCTCGGGGGCTAGAAGCTAGTGAGGATTGACGACTACGGCGACGGCGACGGCGACGGATTACGAGCAGAGAATTGCTTATCGTCCTTCGTAGTCGTCGCCGTAGTCGTTCACCCTTCTCTCACGGCCTCCGCGAACTGTGACTGCGCATTTCTTTGTCGCGATCCTTGTCGACAAAGCTCGCGATAAAGTTTGCGACGAAGAACATGAAACTTGATAATCTGATCTTCGAAATCGGCGGGAAGGTATCGCTTCGCTCAACCATTCCCGCCCTACAGAAATTCGTTGTATGATTTACATAAACTTTTCGGTGTAAACCTAATGGTTAGGGCGGGCGGTCCCTCGCCCGCCGTGGCTCGCTCGGCCTGCCACGCCGAAGCGCTGCGAAGGCGGGTGAGCTCGCCCTTCCTGATTAATACCGTTATGTATATGTGTTTGGTATTAATAGGCCAATCCAATCATTGGCTCGCGTGGACGTTCCCCTCCCGAGCTGATAAGAATTGGGGCGGATCATCTAGAACAGTTGGCTCGGGCGAAGCGCGAGCCAACTGTTCTCTGTCCATTTACCATCCCCGTCCGCCACCGCCGCCGCGCATGCCACGCCAAATGGACCCGAACGTGCTAATCTCGATCATATCGTTGATGTAGTCGACAAACTCGATCGCAGTCGCTTCGTCGTAACCCAGTTGAACGGCCAGCTCAAAGAATTCGCGATCGCGTTCAGCTTCGAGCATGGGCTGTAGTTCGCGAGCATTCGACATGACTTCGCGTCCGATTTCCCAGCGCTCGTGCCGCTCGAGGAGGGGATCTTGCATCCGCTCGGCCAGCTGCCAGGTTTCAGCTAGAAGCCCTAACATGAGTTCATACTCTTCTCGCTCGATCTCGTCCAAGTTACTGGTGTCTCGATACAGGAAGTGAGCCGCTTTGCGAGCAAAGGTATCATTCACTCGCTGACGCATTTCCTCCCGTCGACGGATAATTTCTTCGTAGCGTTCAGGATCCTCTGTCTGTAGATTTTCGAGCCATGTTTGGCGGTCGATCGGCTGACTGGCTTCTTCTTGCGCCTCTCGGATTGGCCGGAATCTTGCCCGTAAACGCTCCAGTTCCTCGTCTCGTTCACGCAAAGCTTCTTCTAATTCTAGAATCCGTTCAGTTGATGCAATATCATCCACATGAACAGGTTCCAAATCAATCATAGATGATATTGAAACTTCAGTATCGACAGAATTCGATTCTTCTTGTTCGACCGGAAGTGCTTCTGCGGCGTTCATCTCGAGTTGCTCATGAAGACGAGTCGCTTCATAGCGAAAATAAACCGCAGTGATCCCGCTGGCGATCATCGCCAGAAAGAGTAGGACAATTAGAATAACAAGTGAAGGTTTCATGGCAGGTCCTTTGCTAGTTGATACAAGTATCCTCAATCCACACGCTAAGGTCAAATGCGGACTTGGCAAAGCTTGCTTTGCGGGAGTAGTATTTGGATCAGCAAGCAGATGTCTCTGTACCTGCGCTCGAATGACGGCTCGGCGGGTTGCCGCGCCCACCCTGAAAGAGCATGAACGGAGTCGTCGTCCACGAATTCAGCAGCCAATTTCTGGAGGAAACAAATCCGATGCCCAACAAAAAATCATTCGTACATCTTCATTTTCATACGGAATATAGCTTGTTGGATGGGTTGTGTCAGGTGGGACCGGCGATGGATCGCGCCTTGGAGCTTAACATGCCGGCAGTGGCCATCTCCGATCACGGCGTTATGTATGGTGTGATGGATTTTTATAAGACGGCCAAAGCAAAAGGGGTGAAACCGTTGATTGGTTGTGAGGCCTATTTGGCCTATGGGAGTATGCATGACAAGCATCGTGTGCAGGGCCAAAAAGGCCAGACCTTCCACCAGCTGTTGTTGGCAGAAGACATGGAAGGCTACCGCAATTTAACCCATTTGATCAGCCGCGCACATTTGGAAGGTTTCTATTATAAACCTCGGATTGATCGCGAATTGCTGGCCAAGCATAGCAAAGGCTTGATTGCCACTTCGACTTGTTTTAAGGGTGAAATACCTCAACGTATATTGGCCGATGATATGGAGGGGGCGTTTCAATTGGCTGGTTTGTATCAGGAAATCATGGGGAAGGATAATTTCTTCCTGGAGCTGCAAGATCATGGCATTCCAGAGCAACGTAAAATTCTGCAAGGGTTGATTGAAATTCACAAGCGAACCAACATTCCGCTCGTGGCAACGAATGATGTGCATTATCTCCGCAAGGAACATGCAGAGGCCCATGAAGTGATGTTGTGCATGCAGACCTCCACAGTGATGAGTGATCCAAAACGGATGCGCTACACCTCGAACGAATTCTATATGAAGAGCGCTGATGAAATGTGGGAGCTGTTCAAAGACTATCCTGAATCACTCACGAATACGTTGGCGATCGCTGAGCGATGCAATGTGGAGTTTCAGCTAGATAAGGAATTACATTTTCCCTTGTATGAAGTTCCTGATCAACTGACGCCGAAGGAGTATTTGACGAAATTGATCAAGATAGGGATTCAAGAACGATATGACGTCAAGGATCCCGATGCGCCAGCCGATGAGCGCGAGCAAATCATCCAGAAACGCTGGCACCACGAGCTCTCAGTCATTGAAACAACCGGGTTCATTAACTATTTCCTCGTGGTATGGGATTTCATCAACTATGCCAAAGAGCACAAGATCCCTGTGGGGCCGGGCCGCGGTTCGGGCGCAGGCAGCATCGTTGCCTATGTCTTGGGCATTACGGGCATTGATCCATTGCAGTATAACCTGATTTTTGAGCGGTTTTTGAATCCCGAGCGTGTCTCGCCTCCCGACTTCGACATCGATTTTTGTCAATCCCGTCGCGAGGAAGTGATCGAATATGTGAAGGATAAGTACGGCCGCGACACCGTTGCTCAGATTACAACTTTTGGCACTTTGGGAGCCAAAACGGTACTCCGAGATTTGGGGCGGGTGTTGGAAGTGCCCTTTGCGTACTGCGATCGACTGGCCAAGATGGTACCAGAAGATCCCAAGATGACCTTGGAAATCGCCCTCCAAAACAATCCTGAATTCAAAACGGCTACGGAAACGGAAGAGCAGGCCCAATTGATCATGAAATACGCGCGGGTTCTGGAAGGCAATCCGCGGAATCCGGGAACCCATGCTGCTGGCGTGATCATGGGGGATGAGCCGCTGATCAATTTGATCCCACTGGCCCTGGATAAAGAAGGACAAGTCGTTACTCAATACGAAATGAAGCCGTTGGAGGAAATCGGTCTGCTGAAAATGGATTTCCTCGGATTGAAAACCCTGACGGTGATTCAGGAAGCCGTTGACAACGTCAAAGAAACGCAGGGCATCGAGTTGGACATGATGGATCTGCCCATGGACGACCCCAAAACATTCGAATTGTTGAATCGCGGCGACACCGTTGCCGTGTTCCAGGTTGAAAGTAAAGGCATGCGGGATCTCCTGCGTCGAATCGGCCTATCTCGATTTGAGGACCTGATTGCCATGATTGCCTTGTATCGACCGGGTCCCATGAACATGTTGGACGACTTCGTTGCTCGCAAACGTGGCCAAGTGGAGATTCAATATGACCATCCGCTATTGGAACCGATCCTGAAAGAAACATACGGTGTTATGCTGTACCAAGAACAGGTCCAATTTGCCGCCAACGTCCTCGCCGGCTTTTCATTAGGGCAGGGGGATATTCTTCGCCGCGCCATGGGGAAGAAGAAGAAAGAGGAGATGGTTGGTCAGCGGAAAGCGTTTGTCGATGGCTGCAAGGAAACGAATAACATTCCGGCCAAAGTCGCTGAGAAAATTTTTGATAACATCGAGCATTTTGCCGGGTACGGATTCAACAAGTCACACAGTGCCGCCTATGCGATCCTGTCCTTCCAAACCGCGTACTTGAAGGCGCACTATCCAGCCGAGTTTATGGCGGCTGTCTGTTCGTGTGACATGAATAATGCGGACAAACTACCTATCTTCATTGCTGAAGCCTTGGAGATGGGATTGGCCATTTATCCCCCGAATGTGAATGAAAGTCACGTGCGCTTTAAGCCCGAGAAGGATGGCATCCGATTTGGATTGGCGGGTATCAAGAATGTGGGTGTCGGCGCTGTCGAGGCCATGATCCGGGAGCGTCGAGCCAATGGCCCATTTACAGGGTTGATCGATTTCTGTGCCCGGATGGGCGGTCAAAATGTCAATAAGAAGGTCGTTGAAAGTTTGGTCAAATGCGGGGCCTTTGATTTCACGGGCATGTCCCGGGCCCGGTTATTCAATGGAATAGAATTTGCCTTCCAGCGCGCCGCTGCCGAACTGAAGGATCAGCAGGCGGGGCAGTCTTCGCTGTTTGACATGTTGGAGCCCGCTGCCGAACCAGAAGCCGCACCTGTCGAGGAGTTGCCCGAAGTGGAGCCGTGGTCAAGCAGTGAAATGTTAGCCGCTGAAAAAGAGTTGTTGGGATTTTATATTTCAGGACATCCACTCACCGAGCACGAGTGGGAAATCGAGCAATTTAGTTTGGCGCACTACAAGGATCTGGCTGAACTCGCACCGGGCAGCTTGACTCGGATTGGCGGCCTTGTCACCCAAATGAACAAACGGTTCACGAAAAAAACACAAGAGCCCATGGCGATCTTCCAACTGGAAACGCTGGAGGGCTCCGTTGAAGTGGTTGCCTTTCCATCCGTGTACCGCGAAGGCGGCGTCTACTTGGAGGAGAACGCCCCCGTCTTTGTGTGTGGCGAATTAGATCGAGGCGATCAGCTGAAGTTAAAGGCGGCAGAGATCTATCCATTGCGGGAGATTCACCGGCATTTTACACAGCGCGTCAGTATTCATCTCACAGCGGTTCACATGAATGATGGCCTTATCGAATCTCTCAAAAAGGTGCTTCAGTCTCATCCCGGAGATATCCCCATTACTTTGTGTTTGATTTATCCGGATGGCAAAAAAGTGTTTGTCTCCACGGATCGCCTCTATCGCGTTGACCCTCGTCCTGAGCTGGTTGAACAGCTTGAGCATGTCCTCGGCGAGAAGAGTGTCTATTTGGATGTGCTGAAAACACCCTGCAAGCGTGCAGATCCACGCAATGGCGGTAATGGTCGTCGCTGGCAAGCTCGCCCAGCAGCCGCTCGAGGCTGAGCGTAAATCATCAGCTTTTAGCCCCTCACGGGGGATCATACTTTCCGAAGTATGATCCCTGTCGGGGCCTCAGTATTTCCATGTAATCTGCGGACAGATTAGATTTGGGGACCGATCAGCGTCGTGGCACAGGATCGTTTGGTGCGCGACGGCGCAAGATGCTGCGTTCAGGGTCGGTTGCAGGAATTGGTTGAGTTGGGATCGCCTCGATTACCTGTGGCGGCTGATTGAACTCCGGTTCAGGCTCTCCGGGGAGGGACTCACGGCGCTGTATAATCGTTCTCTGTCGTTGGCGATCGAGTTCTTCCATTTCCAGCATCAGTTCAAGATCATCTTCTAATTCCTCGACCCGTTCCCGAAGCTGCTGATTTTCGCGCTGCATTGCGTGGTACAAAAGTCGATATCGCTCGGCGTCAGCAGCCGTCAGCGTTTCCACTGTTTCCAACCACGCCTCAGCGGTACGACCTGTTTGGCGCTCAATCAGGCGGATTTCTCGACGACTGTATTCCTCTCGAAAGGAATAGTAATCCTGATCCCAAGCCGGAGCATCCGCGCCTACCACGCGAAAAATTTCCATGGCCGCCTGGTAGGAGCGAATTGCCTCAGCCCATTGACGGCGGTCTCGAGCTTGATCGCCTTGAATCATGAAGCGATGCGCCTCCGCTCGGCTCACACTCACTGGAGAGTCATCGGGCTGAGCGGAGTTTACGGTATGCGCAGTCGAAAGTAGCATACCTACCATCAGTAAAAGCAGACTACGGTGTGCGAGAGAATAATGAGAGAGTACATTCATGGAAGTGAAGTATACGAAATGCCGCCGAAAAGGCAACTGTCCCCGCAGCCTTGACTTTCCTCACCCTCTCCATATACTCCCACTCCATTCGCCAGCGTAGCTCAGTTGGTAGAGCAGCTCACTCGTAATGAGCAGGTCAGCGGTTCGAATCCGCTCGCTGGCTCCACAAGAACCCCTGATTTTATTGGTCGAAACGCGAATCGGCCCCAATTTTCAGAAAATTGCCATTTGTGCCATAAAGGGCGAAAAAGGGTCGAAAAGTGGCACATTCGATGGCACAAAACTGGCACAAAACCCCGCCCCTATTGGCTGAATGAGTCGGTCGCATGATTTTCTCTGATTTTTGGCTGTGCCATAGTTGTGCCATGTTTTGACCTGTGCGGCCTTGGAACCCACAAAACGCGCATTGCCGTGATCGCCCCGCCTGCCTCCACTCAGCCGCGCACGTTCCTTTCCGCGTCCTGGAGTACGATTCGAAACTCTCCTGCGGCAGTGCGTCTGACCCAAGGTTCTGGACACGGTCCGGCTTGGGTACTTGGATGAGGATGCTGCAGAGCCAACGGACAGAAATTATTGGGAAACCAAGCAAGGTATAAAGCAAACTGTAAATATGGCCGACCAAGTTTGTGCTTGCCTATTACGTTTGAAGCGGCAGGGATAGCGGCCGAAATGTTTTGCATGAATGCTATATTTATTATAGCCATTGTGTAGTTATGAATTGTGGGTCAAGCAGTCTATTCGAAGTCGCAGATGCGCAGCAGGGATATTTTACGGCAGCCCAGGCGCGCACATGCGGATATCCAACATCAAATCACGTCTACCACGTAAAGACCGGTTCGTGGAAGCGTATACATCGCGGAATCTATCGACTGGTCCGCTATCCGCACTCGGACGATGAGCAATATGTGCTCTGGTCTCTCTGGTCCCGAAACCGTAAGGAAGAGTCGCAGGGAGTCTACTCTCACCAGACGGCGCTGTCCCTCTTCGACCTATCCGACCTTATGCCGGCCAAACTTCACATGACCGTGCCTCCATCATTTCGTCGTAATGCGCCGATTCCCGATGTCCTTGCTCTGCATAAGGGGCAGGTC
>SLBD01000068.1 GCA_007126515.1 Kiritimatiellia bacterium | reverse complement strand
GCCTGCATCTACATTCCCTTCTTTGGCACTTCCTGGAAAGATCTATCGCGACCCGCCCGAAAGCATTTATTATTGGGAGCATTTTTTTGCGCCTTGCCGCCCTTGCTAATGGGATATGCATTAGGGCGCTATGGCCACGCCCCTGAAGTGAACGTCATCTACGCGACCCGCGCGATACTGAGTATTGCCGTCGTCCGCTTTTTGGGTCCATGGGTGGGCAGCCGCGAACAAGATGTCTCCGCAGCTGTCCTGTGGCGTCGGTTGCTGGGCGCTGCAATTCTATTGATGGCAGTGTTGCTCGTCCTCTGGCCCGCCATGCGGTGACGGGATAAAGACTCCTCGCGCTTTCGGCGCGAAGGTCTGGCGACCGTTCGCGCCCTACAATACGGTCGCGTGATAAGAAAAATGTAGGGCGGGAATGGTTGAGTCTGCGAGACCTTCCCGCCGTGTCTACGCATTAAACTGCAGGTCGTACAAGTATTTGTACAAACCACCTTGCTCTAACAATTCAGCGTGGGTGCCGATTTCGGCGATGCGACCTTTGTCCAACACAACGATACGATCGGCGTGCTGAATGGTCGACAGCCGATGTGCAATCGCAAAAACCGTGCGGTTAGCCATCAAGTCATCCAAGGCCGCTTGCACCAACCGTTCGGACTCGGTGTCAAGTGCGCTGGTGGCTTCATCCAAAATCATGATGGGCGGATTGCGCAATAAGGCGCGGGCGATGGCCAAGCGCTGACATTGGCCTCCGGACAAGCGCACTCCGCGATCACCGGCAATGGTATTGTACCCTTCCGGCAAAGCCGTGATGAAGTTGTGCGCATGGGCCCGCTGAGCCGCTTCTTCGATCTCTTTTTGACTGGCATCTTTACGGCCGTAGGCAATGTTGTTGGCAATCGTGTCGTTGAACAGAAAGGTATCCTGCGTTACCAGTCCCATCTGCTGGCGGAGGGACTGCAAGGTGAATTCGCGAATGTCCCGGCCATTGATTTTGACGGTGCCTGCAGATGGATCAAAGAATCGCGGCAACAAACTCACCAACGTCGTCTTCCCGGATCCTGAACTACCGACAAAAGCAATGCACTCGCCTGGCCGAACAGAGAAATTGATATCGGCGAGGACCGGCTCGGATTCGTACGCAAAGGAAACGGCTTCGAATTCTATTTGCCGCACCGACTCGGTCAATAGTTGCGCACCCGGCACATCGGGCACCGTAATGGTTTCGTCGAGGATTTCAAAAATTCGTTCGGCCGCCGCGGAGCTTTGCTGAATCGCCAAATGAATCTTGCTAATCCGTTTCACAGGGTCATACAAGGCCACCAAGGCAATGGCGAATGTCCAGAAAATTTCCATGGGCATTTCCGTCAGATAGGCATAAATCAGGACCATTGAGATCCCGATAATAGAAATTTCCACAATGACCGGTTCGATAGAGGCGCGAGCCCGGGCCACCTTCAGGAGTCGTCCAAAAACCTGGTCACACCGCTCCGTGAATCGTTGCTGTTCATAGGGCTCCATCCCAAATGCTTTGACGACGCGAACGCCGGCAATGCTTTCCTGCAAGATGGACACGATATCAGCAAGCTTGGATTGAGCTTCGCGGGAATTGCGGCGGACGCGCTTACCGAATTGAACCACGGGAATCAAACAGACCGGAAAGACAACCAAACTTAGAAACGCAAGCAACGGATCCAGCCAGATAATCACACCAATCATGAAGACAAACACAAAAGGCTGCCGCACTAAATCGCCAATCACATTCGAGACCGCGCTTTCAACGAGCATGGTGTCATTGGCGGTGCGCGAGATAAGTTCCCCCGCTTTTTGCCGACTGAAGTAGTAAACGGAGAGAGCCTGAATACGCTCAAAGAGGGAGATCCTCAGATCATTGACCACCTTGTGCCCTACCCACTTGATATAGTACATGCTGAGGAAGTAACCGATTCCACGAATTAAGCCCAGGATGGGCAAGACAATCGCGATGCTAAGAATGGCAACTCCGCCAATGTCTTCGGGGTTAAAGAATTTATTCAAGGTATTGGGCAGGGCGCCCAGCATTCCGGCCGTCGATCCAGCGAAAATAATCCCAAACAGTGTTCCGAGAATGAGGCGCGTCTTGTACGGCCATGCATAGGTGAGCAGGCGCTTGTAAACGACCCAATCTTTTTCCGTCAGCTTTTTCTTCTTGGCAGCCGCAGCGCTCATCACCCGTGGGATTCCAGGTAGCGTTCTGCTTCCAACGCGGCCATACAACCGGAGCCGGCCGCTGTAATCGCTTGCCGATAAACAGCGTCTTGCACGTCGCCTGCGGCAAACACACCTTCTACATTGGTGCGGGTGTTGGTGGCTTTGATATAGCCGACATCATCCATGTCAATCTGCCCCACAAACGGTTTCGTATTGGGTTGATGTCCGATGGCGACAAATAAACCTTTGATCTCGATCTCATCGACTGCGTCGGTCTTTACATTGCGAAGCCGTAGTCCAGTCACTTCGTTCTGATCGACACCGAGCACCTCTTCGACCACGGTGTCCCAGCGGATCTTGATCTTATCGTGATTCATGACGCGGTCTGCCATAATTTTGGAGGCGCGGAATTGGTCACGGCGATGAATCAATGTGATGTCGCTGGTGAATCGGGTCAGAAATAGAGCTTCTTCCATAGCGCTATCGCCACCACCGACCACGGCAATGGGTTGATTGCGATAAAAGGCCCCATCGCAAGTGGCACAGGAGGTGACTCCCCGGCCAATCAGCTTTTGCTCGGATTCGAGTCCGATGTACTTGGCGCTGGCTCCCGTCGAAATAATCACAGTGGCTGCCGTAATCGTCTCGCCGCCTTCCAGCACCAACGTGTGGGCGCCGGGTTTGAACTCAACAGACTCCACCAGGCCAAACTGGTATCGAGCCCCAAAGCGCTCGGCTTGGCGACGCATGATATCCATCAGTTCCGGCCCCATGATGCCATCGACAAATCCGGGGAAGTTTTCGACCTCGGTGGTTGTGGTCAGTTGGCCGCCGGGCTCCAATCCTTCGATCACCAACGGATTTAAATCTGCCCGTGCTGTGTAGAGGGCAGCGGTCAAGCCCGCAGGTCCGGTTCCCAAAATAACCACTTGCTCCATCGTCGGCTGCTCCGAAATTCGTCGAACCTATTCTTCGACAACAGGACGTTCGACTTCCATCGTCGGTGTCGGAGTCGGCGAACCGATATCAAAGTCCTGCTCGATCACCGGGGGTGTCATGTCTACAGAAGCGTCTGGAGCCACTGGAATTTCTACTGTGGGTGTGGGAGTCGCATCCGCTGGCGGCACTTCTCTGGCGGGCGCCACCGGAATTTCAGCCGCAGGAGCCGTGGGTGTTTCCGCAGTCATTGGTGCCGGCTGTGGTGTCGGCTGTACCTGAGTCGGCGCCGCTCCCATATGATCATCCATCAGCGTACGATCATGACTGCGCGCATACAAAATGGCCAAGGCCACGGTGTTAATCATAAACGCAATGGCCAGAATGATTGTACCTTTGGTGAGGACGTTGCCGGCTCGAGATCCAAAAAGAGATTCACCGCCACCGCCAAACGCAAGTCCCAAGCCACCGCCCTTCGCTTTTTGAATCAAGATGATGCCAATCAGCAAAATGCTGATGATCGCTTCTAAAGAAAGCAAAATGGTTCGCAAAACAATCATGGTACTGTCCTTTTCCTACAGGCTGCGTTACATCGCCGCCTGAACAATTTCTACAAACGATTTGGCATCCAGTGCCGCCCCGCCAATCAACCCGCCATCAATGTCCGGCTGCGCCATTAATTCGGGCGCATTGCTGGGCTTCATGCTTCCACCATACTGGATCCGAACGGATTGTGCCAGTGATTCATCGGCCATCGAGGCAATGATCTTGCGAATGAAGGCATGCACTTCTTGCGCTTGTTCGGGTGAGGCGGTTCGGCCCGTGCCAATCGCCCAAACCGGCTCATACGCAATCACGACATCCGCCCATTCTCGGGCAGAGAGGTTGGCCAGGCTGCCGCGCACTTGCGCCTCAACCACTTCCTCGGTTCGACCGGCATCCCGATCTTCCAGTAATTCGCCGACGCAAACGATCGGACGCAGGTTGGCAGCCAAGGCCGCTTTCACCTTCTTGTTGACGATCTCGTCAGTCTCGTGGAAATAAGCGCGACGTTCGCTATGGCCAAGAATCACATAATGGCAGAACAATTCGCGCAACATGCCCGCAGATACCTCGCCTGTGTACGCGCCGGACGCTTCCCAGTGCATGTTTTGAGCGCCAACATCCAGATGAGTCCCCGTGACCGCATCACTGACCGCTTTGAGGGCCGTAAACGGCGGGCAAAAGACGACATCGACACCGCTGCAATTGGCCAGATCACGCTTGACCTCTTCGACCAACGTGTTGGCTTCGGCGACGGTCTTGTTCATTTTCCAATTACCGGCAACAATAGGTTTTCTCATAATGCTCCATTCTTGATGATGTTTAGATTCAATGTAGTCACTGCCTATTTATCTGTTAAGGACGTGACTCCTGGCAAGGCTTTGCCCTCGAGAAATTCAAGACTCGCGCCACCGCCGGTGCTAATGTGGGTCATTTTGTCGGCCAAACCGGATTTATTGACAGCGCTGACACTGTCGCCGCCACCAATGATGCTGACGCAGTCGGCATCGGCCACCGCTTGGGCTACACCCAGCGTACCGGCCGCAAACGGCGCCATTTCAAAACAACCCATCGGGCCATTCCAGACCACTGTCTTGGCACCGGCGATTTCCGCTGCGTACAGCTTGACGCTCTCCGGACCAATATCCAACGCCAGCCAGCCATCCTTGATGCCGTCTTCGCCAACCACTTCATGGTTGGCATCGGCGCTGAACGCATCTGCAATCACGTGATCGACCGGCAACAATAATTTCGCGCCCGCCGCTGCGGCTTGGTCCATAATTTCCTTGGCCAATTCAATCTTGTCTTCTTCCACCAGGGATTTCCCCACGGGCAACCCCTTGGCAGCAAAAAAGGTATAGGTCATACCGCCGCCGATCAATAAAGCATCTACTTTACCAATCAAGTTGGTGATCACATCGATCTTGCCGCTGATCTTGGCTCCGCCCAGAATCGCCACAAAAGGACGATCCGGATTGGCCAAAGCGCCGCCCAGATACGCAATTTCCTTTTCCAACAGCAGTCCGGCAGCGTTTTGATCAAAAAACTTCGTGACGACAGCCGTGGATGCGTGGGAACGGTGCGCCGCGCCAAAGGCATCATTGACATAGACATCGCCCAATTCGGCCAATTGTTTCGCAAAGGTAAGCTGCTTTTCCTTCATCTCAGCCTTGGCCGCCGCTTTTTCCTCGTCGGTGGCATCATCGCCCAATTTGGCTTTACCTTCTTCTTCGGCATAAAAACGCACATTTTCGAGCAGCAATACGCCGCCAGGAGGAAGGGCTTCGATCTGAGCTTTGACATCCTCTCCTACGCAGTCACTGGCGAACGAAACAGGGGCGGTTGTCTGTGTAGCCAGATAGTCCGCCACGTGTTTCAAAGAAAACTCTGGATTGGGCTTGCCCTTGGGGCGGCCCAGATGGCTCATCAAGACCACTGAGCGAGCACCATTGGAGAGGGCGTGTTCGATCGTGGGCAGAGCCTTCATGATCCGGGTATCGTCGGTCACTTGTCCGTCTTTGAGAGGGACATTGAAATCGACGCGCATCAGGACACGTTTGCCAGTCAAATCCAAATCGCGGATAGTCAGCTTATTCATAGGAGGGAACGGGGTTAAAGGTGGTCAGTTGATTGGCGGCCGGGGGCGACTGCTCGCACAGCCGCCCCCTCGCCAGATTCAATCAGGCTGAACTTAGCCTGCGTCGACAGCCGCCATGTGGCTGATCAAGTCGAGCAACTTGTTGGAGTAGCCCCACTCGTTGTCGTACCAGGAGACCAGCTTGACGAAATTATCGTTCAAGGCAATGCCCGCATCGGCATCAAATACGGACGTGCAGGTTTCGCCGATGAAATCGGACGAGACCACCAAGTCTTCGGTGTATTTGAGAATGCCTTTCAGCGAGCCTTCGGACGCTTCCTTCATGGCCGCCTTGATATCTTCGTAGGAGGCCGGCTTGTCCAAGCGGCAGGTCAGGTCCACAACCGACACATTGATCGTCGGGACGCGGAACGCCATCCCCGTCAATTTGCCGTTCAGGTCCGGAATGACTTTGCCCACAGCCTTCGCAGCACCCGTGCTGGACGGGATAATGTTGTGCGCTGCCGCACGGCCACCACGCCAATCCTTCTTGGACGGGCCGTCGACCGTTTTCTGCGTCGCGGTCATCGCATGCACGGTCGTCATCAAACCTTCGACAATGCCATACTTGTCATGCACCACCTTGGCCAGCGGAGCCAAGCAGTTCGTCGTGCAGGAGGCGTTCGAGACAACGTTCATGTCGCTCTTGTAGTTGTCTTGATTGACGCCCATGACAAACATCGGCGCATCGGCGGATGGGGCGGAAATGACGACTTTCTTGGCTCCACCCTTGAAGTGGGCGCTGGCCTTTTCAGTCGTCGTGAAGACACCGGTGGACTCAACCACGTAATCAGCGCCACAGGAACCCCACTGAATCTGGGTCGGATCCATTTCGCCGAACACCTTGATGGCCTTGCCGTCGACAACGAGATCGCTGCCGTTGACTTCGACTGTGCCAGCAAACGTGCCGTGCACCGTGTCGTACTTCAGCATGTAGACCATGTAATCCAAATCAATGAACGGATCATTAATGCCCGTGACTTCGATTTGGTCGTTTTGGGCAGCTGCCCGGAAGACCAAGCGACCGATACGACCGAAGCCGTTAATACCAATTTTGACTGACATACTATATACCTCTCCTTCTATACGTTATATGGATTGCCGGACGAGCGCTGTTGCACCCCGGACACGCACCTTGCTTGCGCAGTCCAATACACGGCTGTGCAACTATTTATGGCAGAACACTACACAAGGGGCAGGAACCGGTCAACTGGAAACAGCCGTTCTCAATCCGCCCCTGTGGTTCACCGAGGCGAGCCGCCCTACCATTTGCCCTCCAGATTTAGGGGAGAAGAAGGGTGAGGCATCCCTGCCGAGGCGAGATTCGGAACAGGAAGTCAAAATGAAAAAAGTGCTGAACCGGAAATGAGCAGGGGGCGATGTTCTCGATGCACGCGGTCAGTAGCCGTTTCTCTCGTTCGCGTAGGGAGAGT
>SLBD01000133.1 GCA_007126515.1 Kiritimatiellia bacterium | reverse complement strand
GATGTCTTCGTGTGCATGAGTGAGCACGAAGGATTCTGTATTCCTGTCCTGGAAAGCATGGTCATGGATGTGCCCGTGCTTGCCTATGCTGCAGCCGCCGTGCCTGACACGATGGACGGCGCTGGCGTACTTTTTCATCAAAAACGATTCGATCAGATCGCTGAAATGATGGGCCGCCTCATCCATGATGAAGCCCTGCGGGAAGCAGTCCTGACTCAACAACGCCAACGGATCGAACGCTACGAGAGCCGCGATCTACGGGCGGAACTGAAACAAAAACTGGCACCGCTGTTGTAATGCCCCCCGGTCCCAGCCCGCTGCATCCGAGATGCCATTGATTGGAGCACTTCAGTATGGATTCATCACAACTACAACGAGAAATCAACCGCCGCCGGACGTTCGCGATTATTTCGCATCCGGATGCCGGCAAAACCACACTGACCGAAAAGCTTCTTCTGTACGGTGGCGCCATTCAATTGGCGGGCTCAGTGCGAGCCCGACGCAACCAACGCACCACCACCTCCGACTGGATGGAGCTGGAAAAAGAGCGCGGCATTTCTGTGTCCTCCACGCTCTTGCAGTTTGATTATCGCGACTGCGTCATCAACCTGCTCGACACCCCGGGCCACAAGGATTTCAGTGAAGATACCTATCGCGTACTAACAGCGGTCGACAGTGTCATCATGGTCATCGATGCGGCCAAGGGCATCGAGGAACGAACCCGAAAACTGTTCGAGATTTGTCGACTACGCGGCATCCCCATTTTCACCTTCATGAACAAGATGGATCGGCCCGCCCAGAACTCCTTGCAATTAATCGACGAGCTGGAGCGGGTGTTGGGCATCGGTGCTTTCCCCGTCACCTGGCCGCTAGGTAGTGGCGATGAATTCCTTGGTGTTTATGATCGGCTCAAGCATCAATTGCATTCGTATGAACGCACTGCCCATGGCGCGTACCGCGCTCCCACGCGCGTCAGCGACATCCATGACGAACAATTCCGCGAACAGGTTCCCGCTCGTATCTACGATCCTTGGCTGGAGGAGCTTGAGATGCTGTCTGGCGCCGGCGAGGAATGGGATGAAGACCAAGTCATGGCAGGCTTGATTACGCCTGTATTCTTTGGCAGCGGGATCACCAACTTTGGCGTGCAATTGCTTCTCGACTATTTTGTCGAACACGGCGCGCCGCCGCGCGAGCGCATGTCGGGAGAAACATTGATCCCTTCGACTCATCCCGACTTCTCCGGCTTTGTCTTCAAGGTGCAGGCCAACATGAATCCTCGCCATCGCGATCGGCTCACCTTTGTACGAGTCTGCTCCGGCATCTTTAAGAAGGACATGGTTGTCAATGACCCGGCGGGCGGCAAGCCCATCCGGCTTTCCTACACACAAAAGCTATTTGGCCAGGAGCGCGAATCAGTGGATGAGGCGTATCCGGGCGATATTGTTGGCCTCGTGATGCATCGCTCTTTCCGGATCGGCGACACACTCACCACCAATCCAGACATCGTCTATGACGAAATTCCCCGCTTCCCGCCCGAGGCCTTTGCCTTTGTACGAAGCGTGGGCACGGCCAAGTATAAGCAATTCCAGTCCGGGTTAAGTCAACTGCTGGACGAGGGCGTGATTCAGTCGTTCACCTTGCTGGGAGATGCAGGCATCAGCGGGGTTCCCTTGTTGGGGGCAGTGGGACAATTGCAATTTGAAGTCGTCATGTACCGGCTGGAAAATGAATACGGTGCCGATGCGCGATTGGAGCCCGCCCCATTCCAGCAAATTCGCTGGTTTGATCCAGACTTCGACCGCACACCGCTGTTGAACAAATTCCTCGGGGACGGGGTACGGCTGGCCGAAGACCTGCGCGGCCAACTGGTCATCCTCTTCCCTGATACGTGGAAGCTAGATTACTTTGCTCGCAACCACGACAAGATTGAGCTGCATAAGATTTCACCCCACGACGCACACCGCGATCATGCCGGGTTGGTTTGAGGTCAGCCAGCGGCAGGGTGCAAAGCACTCATTTTCGAAGAGGTCATTTCGAGCGAAGTCGAGAAATCTCCAGCGCTGAAATAGGCGTGAGATTCCTCCACTCCGTCGCGTCGTTTCACGCCGCGACTTCGGTCGGAATGACAATCAGAAATCGAGCGGGGCTGGTGTGCTTACAGCTCCACCAGTGTCTCGTAGCTTTCCGGACGGCGATCGCGGAAGAATTGCCACGTGTTGCGGACTTCGCGGATGAGGTCGAGGTCAAGATCTGCCACCACGAGCTCATCTTGGTCTCGACTGCCAACGGCCAGCATCTGGCCGCGCGGATCACAGAAGTAGGACTGGCCGTAAAACTCGCCAATGTCCCAGGGTTGTTCATGGCCGACACGGTTGATGGCACCGACATAATACTGATTCGCAACTGCGTGTGCAGGCTGTTCCAACTTCCACAGATATTCGCTCAACCCAGCCACGGTCGCTGACGGATTAAAGACGATTTCGGCACCGTTCAACCCCAGCGCCCGTGCGCCTTCCGGAAAATGTCGGTCATAGCAAATGTAAACACCAATGCGACCCGCCGCTGTCTCAAACACGGGATAGCCCGTATTGCCCGGACGGAAATAGAATTTCTCCCAGAAACCGGGCGCACAATGTGGAATGTGATGCTTGCGATATTTACCTACATACTGGCCATCGGCATCGATGACGGCAGCTGTGTTGTAATAGACCCCCGGCAAGTCCTCTTCATAAATCGGCAGAACGATGACCATATTCAATCGTTTGGCTGTCTCGCACATCAACTGTGTCGTGGGCCCGTTCGGAATCGATTCGGTGCTATCGTACCAACGCGTATTTTGCTCCGCACAAAAATAGGGACCGTAAAAGATTTCCTGCAAGCAGATGACGTTCACGCCCTGCTTGGCCGCCGCTTCGATCAGCTGCATATGCTTCTCGATCATTGCCTGCTTGATGGCAGGGATATCCGCCGTGCCTTCGTGGGTCACCGATGTTTGAATTAATCCGCCTTTTACGATTCGTGCCATGATTGAACTCCTTTATGATTGGTGCAGAAGCATCCGATACCGATTCCGCTGCGTCAACAGGAAATCGGATTAATATCCCTTGCGCATGTGCGATGGTAGGATTCTCAATTCCTCGCGGTACTTGGCTACAGTGCGACGGGCAACGTTGACCCCTTCACTTTTGAGCGCATTGGCAATGGCTTGATCCGATAAGGGCGCGCTTGGCTCTTCGTCACCGATCAACTGATCAATTCGATCCTTGATGCTTTTATTCGATACGGTCTCGCCACTACTGGTCTGATAGCCTGGCGTAAAGAAGTACTTCATCTCATACACGCCTTGCGGTGTTTGCATATACTTGCCGGATACTGCGCGACTGACTGTGGTCTCGTGAATGCCGACAATTTCGGCAACTTGCGACATCGTCAACGGCTTCAATCCTTTGACACCTTCCTCCATGAACGATTCCTGCACCTTGACAATTTCCGTCGCAATGTTGCGAATGGTCTGTTGTCGCTGATGGATACTTTTGATCAAGAATGCGCCCGACTTGATCTTCTCCATGATGTAGCCCTTCACATCTGGATCGGTTCCCGCCGCTTCCATGAGCGTTCGGTATTGCTTACTGATCCGCAGATGCGGCAACTGCTCGTTATTCAAAATGATGACATATTCGCCATTGATTTTTTGCACCACTACCTCAGGAACCACAATGGCCGCTGTATCCAAGGAAAAACGTCGGCCCGGCCGCGGATCGAGCGTAGCAATGTAGTGGGCAATCTGTTGCACCTCGCCAAGCGAAATGCGGAGGGAACGAGCAATCAAGGCGTATTTGTGCCCGGCCAGCTCCTCCAAATGCTCGCGCACCATATCCTCTACCGGAGTGCCCTTCTTGCCGTCGCGCTCAATCTGATAGAGCAAACAATCAATCAGGTCAAAAGAGCCGACCCCAATCGGATCGAAATCACGGATCACTGCATGCACCCGCTGGACAAGTTCGATGTCCACTTGCTGCGCGAAGGCAATGTCTTCAAGTGTGACCGCTAAATAGCCATCCTCATTGATATGCCCGATCAATAGCTCGCCAATGTGGGATTCTTGATCTTTAAGTTCCGACAACCCCAGTTGGTGTAACAAATGTTCCTGCAACGATTCTGGTTGCGAAATAGAATCCAAGAAATGTTTACGGCGCTCATCTTCTTCAGCGGAAACGCCTGAGCGGCTCGAACTTTCGCGAAAGTATTCTTTCCAGTCGTCATCGATTTGCGCCAGCACTTCGTATTCTTCGCCAAAATCTTTGACCGCTTCCGCTTCCTCTTTGGGTTCCACCGAAGGGGTTTCGACTTCGAGCGGCTCTGCCTCCATCGGCCGCTCTTCCAGCATGGGATTTTTCTCCAACTCCTGCTGGACCAGCGTACGCAATTCCAACAAAGGAACCTGCAAGAACTCCAGCGATTGACGCAACTGTGGCGCCAGCACCATTTGCAGGCGCTGCTGTTGAGTCTGTGATAAATAAGGTGTAGCCATTGACAGAAGAGTAGAGAGTCTTTTCTTCATCCGCAAGTCTGGCTGCAGACTACACCTTAATCCGATGCCTTCGCACGATCAGTCGTTTCGACTCGTTTTCTTCGATGAACAGGACTCCGCCGGACAGATGATGGCCGGTTCCAAATGGGGAAGGACAGACAATCGGATTGAATCGAGCCCATGTCCGCGAGCTTTTGATGCCTTCTGAAATAATCCGGGCAACGGGATACTTCGGCTTCCAGGAAGGGACAACGGGCAAACGTTGCACCAAGGTCAACAAGCGTGGTTCGTGCAGGTGCCCTAAGACCGTCATTTCAACCTGAGATAAGCGCTGCTCGATGACAGGATTCTGGATCAGGATCCCTAAGGCACTGGGGTCATGGCAAAATAGAATCACGCGATCCTCCGCGCTCAGATTTTCAAATGCCCCCGTCAACCGTTCTTCGTGCGCAGCTTTCCGGCGCTGCCATTCTGGGATTTCTTCCTTCAATGCTTCGGGCAAGAAATGGTCCAAGGTAATCAGGCTGGAATTGACACCGATAATCACAATATCCTCCACTTGCTCCTGCCAGAATGAGCGAATCCCCAACTGTTGTTCGCCCAAGTCTAAGCTGGCCAAGCGAATGCCCCCTTGCCGCAAACCGGTGCTGTATTTACCAATGTCGTGATCGCCAAAAATAAAATGGCATTGATCCGGAAAAATTTCTCGAATTAACGTGATGACACCCGCCGCACTTTCATAAGTGGCCTCGTCGCTCAATCCAACTCCCAGGGCATCGCCCCCATAATCGCCGTTGGCAATCACCCAGTCGGGATCATACGCATGCATGTCTTCCAATGCCTTCAGAAAACAGGATCGCCGCGACTCAGGATGCCAATTCCAAAAGCGACGCCGGGCCCGGTGCAAAAAGTGGCGCCACCCAGTGCGCATCCAGCCGCGTCCGGCCCCCAAACTAGCCTCGACTTCACGATCACGCTCGTGCTCGCCAGGGCCCAACACATGGATATCCGATATGACCGCCAATCGCATCAATCACTCCCGCCTCAACGCTAAATGACGCCGCCAATACCGATTTGGATATACCCCGAATCATCAATCCCGCGAGCAGGCGTGCCGCGGCGAAAATCAAGATCGCGATCGACGATTCGTCCGATGCGAAACATGAATCGCATTTGAGGAGATATCATATGGTCCAATCCCAGATACATCCGGGTCTCTTTCATAATCAACGAGTGTCGATCATCTGACCGCTTCAAACGATATTGGGTTTTCCTCTTAAAATCCACGCCCGCGCGCAACGCCCAGCCCACAGTTGGACGAAATACCACTTCGGTTGCTGGGTAAAACAAATCCAACAGCAGAAAATCGCTAATCCCCCAACGGACTCCAACGCGCGGCTCCAGCACTCGATCAAACCCTGGATAGACATTGAAGCCAAAGACTCCTGTTACTTCGGGATTGAACGCATACAAGCCGTGCAATAGAAAAGGATAGTAAAAGTGATCCATATTGACATGAGTGATCTGGGAATAGAAGCCGGGAGCAATGCCCACCCGCAAAGCATAGCCATCTTGAAGTCGAGCGACATAATCCAGATCCAATCGGACGGCGGCAACTTGGTCGGGCATGCGTAGATCACCCCGCTCGACAAATGTAGTCGCATCCGCCTTGAAACGGAGATCGAATTCCCCCACCGCTGTGCGAGAGTAGAACAATCCTGCGCCGCCGCCGGACTCGAGCATTCGCAAGTTTGCGCCGCCCGCCACTTTACCGCCCTCAGCATATCCGCCGCGAACATGCCAAATCAGATCATCTTGTTGATCGAGTATCTGACAGAACGGCTGCGGCTGCTTCCCCAATGCGCTGACCGTGAATATACACGCCAGCAAGCCTATCAAGATGATGCGCATGCAATTCAGATTGATCCATTCTGCTTGATTCATTCTCATTCGCAATTCGATCCGATCCCTTTCTTCACTTGTATCAGACTACCTCAGACTCGTGCCCCCCGTCGAGAGGAAGGCATCCTCTCTCAACAATTATCATCATAGCCGCAGACCGGCTTCAGCCGGAATGGGGCCATAAAAGGACTTGTTGTTCCCCACCCACAGCATTGCAGCCAAACCCTCAATCCGCTAACAATGGCATCTATGAAAAGACAGTTGATTGGTCAGAATGCTCATCCGAATCCCGAATCGCTCCCAAAACGAGCGATGATTCTGGCTGCCGGCTTCGGCACACGCATGCGGCCGCTAAGTTTCGACCTGCCAAAGCCGCTGATGCCATTATGGAATCGGTCGCTACTGGCTCGTCATGTGGATTTGATGAAAAGCTGGGGGGTGCGAGAAATTCTCGTGAACACCCACTTTGGCGCGGCCGATATCATCCGCGAGTCGATATCTCTTTCCTCGTCCAGTTGTCGCATCTCGATCTCGTACGAATCGGCCATTCTGGGCACCGGCGGCGCGCTGCAAAAGGCTGCATGGTTCTTTGATGACCACCCCTTCTGGCTGTTGAATGCTGATGTGGTGGTTGCCAATCTGAATCCGGTCCCTCTGTGGCAGGCGCTTCATTCGGATCCTGACATTCTGGCGGCGTGCTGGGTGGATCCTGAACGCGGTCCCCGCACAATCCGTGTGACCGCTGGCCGGATCACAAATTTTGCCGTGACTCAGCCCGGCGCTGTGTCGACATGCACATTCTG
>SLBD01000040.1 GCA_007126515.1 Kiritimatiellia bacterium | reverse complement strand
GAACTCAACAAGAAATTTCGGCGCTTTTCGTATGCGGACTTCATCTCTGCGATATCACTTTCCGGATCCTTGAGCGCCTCCATGGCGGCCTCCTGACTCAAGATCGGCGCACACAACATCGTGTACTGATGAATCTTCATCATTGCATCCGTAAGCGGTGCGGGGGCACAAGCGTAGCCAAGCCGAAAGCCGGTCATCGCCCACGCCTTGGAAAAACCATGTAGAAAAATCGTCCGCTCTCGCATTCCCGGAAACGCCGCCACACTCTGATGCGCTCCCTCATAGGTCAACTCCGCATAGATCTCATCCGTAATCAATATCAGATCATGGGCAATCACAAATTCCGCAATCTCTCGGGCATCTTCTACTGTTAAACCAGCCCCCGTCGGATTGTTAGGATAATTCAACAGCAAAGCCTTGGTTTTCGAAGTCACTCGCTCTTCCAATGCAGCCCGCGTCAGCCGAAATTCATTATCAACACAGGTGGGCACCGCGACTGGAACACCATGGGCAAACTGGATCAACGGGCCATATGAAACATAACAGGGCTCATGATACATGATTTCATCACCCGGATCGCAAATGGCGCGAACTGCCAAATCCAAGGCCTCACTGACCCCCACCGCAATCAGTATCTCGGTGGCGGGATCATAGTCTAACTGCATGGTTCGACGCAAATAGAGTGAGATCGCTTGCCGCAACTTCAGCAGCCCCAAATTCGACGTGTAACTAGTCGCCCCGCGCTCCAGTGCATACACAGAAGCTTCGCGAATATGCCAAGGGGCGTCAAAATCCGGCTCGCCAATACCCAGGCTGATCACATCATCCATGGCGCTGACGATTTCGAAGAAATCGCGAATCCCCGATCGAGGCACGTCGACCAAGTTTCGAGCAATTATATCAGGGAGAGACTTTGAGTCGTTCATACTCATCCTGAGACTCCATTAGAACACCATGACGCTTATATGTTTTGAGCATGAAATGAGTGGCTGTCCCATTCACGCCATCAATGGTCGCCAATTTCTCGCTCACAAAGAACGCCACATCTTTAAGATCCTTGCCGGACACAAACAGCAAAAGATCAAAATCTCCCGACATCAAGTACACCGACTGAACTTCGGGAAACTTACTGATCCGCGAAGCCACTTCATTAAATCCACCCTCGCGCTCGGGGCTTACCCGCACCTCAATAACAGCCGTCACCGCCTCCATTTTCAGGATGTCCTCATTGACGATGGCTTGATATCCCTTAATCACGCCCTGTTTTTCATAATCACCAATCCGACGCCTCACCTCGTCGGGGGATATATCTAACATCTTGCCGATATTCTCTGCACTCTCTAGTGCATTTTGTTTCAAAATCTTTAGCAATTCATCCATTTTATTCTCTCCTTGCTCCATACCGCCACTTCATGGACCGACCTTCTTCTCGCGACCCAAGACAGGTAGATGGCAATATGCCCGAGATTCTAAGAAATCCAAGGTCATCATATACCCCGCGCACAACTGCGCAAGGAAAAGAAGTAAGTCCGTTCAATTCAGGAAAATTTGAGCATTCCCCGACTCCTTATGTCGTACCCTTAACAGACTCATGTGTTGTTTTGCCCTGAAACCGGTGAATAACGGCACAATTAGCGAAAGTAATGACGAACAGAAAGGACAGAACATGAGGCAAACAAGTATATTCATAATCAGCGCACTATTTGGGATCACGGCAGCGACGGCTCAAGAGTGGGCGGTTGAAGCTGAACCTGCGCCCCCAACCGGAGCTCAACAAGGTCAACAAGCGGACCCGTGGGGAGCGCAACCTGCAACAGAGCCAGATCCCATGGCAGAAATGCAGCAAATTCAAATGCAGCTTCAGCAGATCTCTGCTCAACTATCCCAAGTGCAACAGCAGGCGTTTCAACTGCAGGAAGTCATGGATGCGTTTGCGGCCTATGAGCAACAGCTACGCGCCAAAATGGTAGATTTGTCGCCCGATGCTGCTGACGATATTGAGACGGCCGAGGAATTAGTAGAGGAACTTCGGGCTGTTCAAGACCCAAACCTCTTATCTCCTGAGGAAGCAGAAGAGTTTCAAGAGAAATATATGGTCTTTCAGCAAACCGTACAAAGATTACAACCGCTAGAACAGCAAGCCAGCCAAGATCCCGAGATCCAAGCCGCTCAACAAGAACTTGAAGTGATTGTCACACAGGCCATGGACGATGTGTCTCCAGAGGCCTCCGACATGATGGACCAGCGTGATCAGTTGATTCAGCGGTATCTCGAGCTTGAGCAACAGCAGCAGCGCCAAGCGCCAGCAGAACAGCCGATGTTAGATTTTCCCGATATGTAAGAGCATCATTGACGGGAAACAAAGTAGCCGGGGGTTTTCCTGTTGCCCCCGGCTGCTTCTTCTTTTATGCCAATATCATGCCGGTCTCGCGGAGCTCGACCCTCCAGAAGAGAGCCAAGCCGTGACCCGTTTTTGGAGGGCGGAGCTCCGCGACGCCGACACAATTCCGAGATTGATCAGAATCAACTCTTGGGGTGGCGATACTCTTGCCGCAAGGCCAAGTCAACCAGCACCAGAGCCGCCATCGCCTCGACGATCGGTACAGCGCGATTGACCACACACGGATCATGTCGACCGGCTGCTTCAAGTTGAACCGATTTGCCGTCGAAATCAACCGTATGCTGAGCCTTGCTGATGGTGGCCGGAGGTTTGAATGCCACTCGGAATACAATCGGCTCGCCATTACTGATGCCCCCTTGAATGCCACCACTATGATTGGTCGCAGTTCCAAGACCGTGGTCTTTCATCACAAAGGCATCATTATGTCGGGATCCCCGCATTTGCGCCCCTACGAATCCCGAACCAATCTCAAATCCTTTGGTGGCAGGAATAGACATCATCGCATGTGCCAACATCGCCTCCATTTTATCGAACACAGGCTCCCCCCAGCCCGGAGAAACATGGCGACATACACAAGTAACGACACCACCAATCGAATCTCCTTCCGCCCGCGCCGCCGCAATCAACTCTTCCATGCGAGGGGACGCGTCCGCATCCGGACAACGAATAATGGTTTCATCTACTTGATCTCGAGTCAGTGGGGCCAAGGTCAAATCTCGACTCACCACATCGCCAACGGCGCTCACCCACGCCACGATCTCTACGCCATATCGTTCCCGCAAAACCTTCTCGGCAATCGCCCCCGACGCCACCCGGCCAATCGTTTCTCGAGCGCTGGAGCGTCCACCGCCACTGGAGGCCCGCACGCCATATTTCATTTGATAGGAGTAATCCGCATGGGACGGTCGCGGGATCTGACTCATTTCCTTATAGTCGCCGGGCCGCTGATCCTTGTTGCGGACCAACAAGCCAATCGGTGTCCCCAGCGTCACACCTTGCTCTGTCCCCGACAGGATCATCACCTGATCCGCCTCGTTGCGCGGAGTGGAGATCTTACTTTGCCCCGGCCGCCGACGTGTCAACTGCGGCTGAATATCGGACTCAGTCAAGGCCATCCCCGGCGGACACCCATCCACGATGGCACCGACTCCATAGCAATGCGATTCCCCAAATGTACTAACCTTGAAAATATTTCCAAATGAACTCGACATAATGAACTCCAATCGCGGTGAGCTTACTTCATCAAGCCGGAAGTTCAAGGTCGATTCTCGCAGAGATGCTTGTCACCGCTCCAAGGAATTGTTATAGAACGCGCGTCAAATCATTCACAGTAGAAGGAGAAACAACACCATGGCCAAACAGAAACCTGTCGGGAACATGTTAATCGCCCAAAGCGGCGGGCCCACCGCCGTCATTAATCAAAGCCTCGTCGGTGCCATCCTCGAAGCCAAGAAGCAATCTAACATCAAGAAGATTTATGGATCCCTGCATGGCATCCAGGGCATTCTGGAAGAGAACTTGATTGATCTGGGGAAAGAAAGCGTCAGCAATCTTGAAGCCGTCGCCAACACCCCTTCATCCGCGCTCGGCTCAGTGCGGAAAAAGCCCACATCAGAAGACTGCCTAAAGATCTTCGAAATCCTCAAGAAATACGGCGTTAATTATTTCTTCTACATCGGTGGCAACGATTCCGCTGAAACCGCCCACATCATTAACGAGGAAGCCATCAAGGCCAAGTACGACTTCCGTTGCTTCCATATTTGCAAGACCATCGACAACGACTTACGCCAAAACGATCACACCCCCGGCTTTGGGTCTGGCGCTAAATTCGTTGCTTCAGCCTTTATGGGAGACAATCTCGACAACCGCGCATTACCGGGAGTCAAAATTAACATCATTATGGGCCGCCACGCGGGCTTCCTCACTGCCGCCTCCGCCTTGGCCCGTGTCTATCCAGACGATGGACCCCACCTCATCTATTTGCCTGAACGCCCCTTTGCGATGACGCGCTTCCTCGCCGATGTCAAACGCGTCTACAAAGAGCGGGGCCGCTGTGTGGTCGCTGTATCGGAAGGCATCGCGGATTCCAAGGGCAATCCCATCGCCAGTCTGTTTATCAAGGAAAAGGATTCACACGGCAATATTCAGTTGAGTGGGTCGGGTGCCTTGGGCGATCTATTGGCAGGCGAAGTCCGCAAGAAACTAGGCATTTCCCGTGTCCGCGCCGATACCTTCGGCTATCTGCAACGTTCCTTCCCTGGCCTCGTCTCCGAAGCCGATGCCAAAGAAGCGCGAGCGGCCGGCACCATGGCTGTCCAATATGCCTGCACAAAATTCGCCAACGGCAGTGTTGCAATCGTGCGCAAGGCCGGAAAGAGCTACAAAACCGACATCAAGCGCGTGCCGCTGAAGAGTGTGGCCAAAGAAACGCAACACATGCCCGCCAAGTTTATCAACAAGGCCGGGAACGATGTCACCAAGGCGTTCATTGATTATGCCAAACCCATTGTCGGCCCGTTGCCGAAGATCGGCCGCCTCAAGGCGGTACCGGTTAAGAAGATCAAGTAGTATACCCCCCCAGCCGCGCCGTTGGTTTGCCAGCTTGGTAGACTAGCGGCGCGGTACTCACACTCACCCCCAGGAGTCCCCATGAGCGAAAGCCTCAATCCATTCAAAGTAGCCCAAACCCAGTTCGATGAAGCGGCAGAAATGCTTGGCCTCGAACCCGCCATGCGTGAATTCTTGCGCTGGCCCCGTCGCGAATACAAATTCACCATCCCCGTCCGCATGGACGACGGCTCAACGCAAGTCTTCCACGGCTATCGCGTTCAATACAATGATGCCCGTGGCCCCACCAAAGGCGGCTTGCGCTGGCACCCCGAAGAAACCGTCGACACAGTCCGCGCCTTGGCCGCGTGGATGACGTGGAAGACCGCTGTTGTCGACATCCCCCTCGGGGGCGGCAAAGGCGGTGTCACCTGCGATCCCAAAAAACTTTCTGAGGGCGAAAAAGAGCGACTGGCTCGCGGATGGATGCGAGCGGTTGCTCGCGAGCTCGGGCAGAACCGTGATGTGCCCGCGCCCGATGTCTACACCACACCACAGATCATGGCGTGGATGATGGATGAATATGAAACAATTGTGGGTCATTCCCATCCCGCCGTCATCACCGGCAAACCAATACCGCTGGGCGGATCGCAAGGTCGCAACGATGCCACCGCACGTGGCGGCGTCTACACCGTTCGCGAAGCCTGCAAAATGCTCGATATCGATCCCAACGGCGCTTACGCCATTCAGGGATTTGGCAATGCCGGGCAATTCGCCGCTTTGTTGCATCAAGAAATTCTCGGTGGGGGCAAACTCGTCGCCGTATCCGATACCAGCGGAGGTATCTACAACGCTGACGGCATGGACCCGCAGGAATTGGTCGACTACAAGAAGACCAATGGCAAAGTCGCCGGCTTCCCCGGCTCCACAGCCATTGATAACGAAGCCTTGCTGGAGTTGGAAGTAAATGTTCTTTATCCGTCGGCGCTGGAAAACGTCATCACCGCAAAGAATGCCAATAACATCAAAGCCAAGATCAGTTGCGAGCTTGCGAATGGCCCTACCACACCGGACGCCGATGAAATCCTTTTCAAGAATGGAGTTCACGTCATCCCCGACTTCCTCGCCAACGCCGGCGGCGTCACCGTCAGCTACTTCGAACAAGTTCAGGGCACCTACAACTACTTCTGGCCGTTGGCCCAGATTCACGAGAGCCTCGACGCCCATATGACTCGGGCCTACCACGAAGTACAAGCCATGCAAAAGGACATGAACGTCCATCCTCGCCTGGCCGCCTACCTCGTCTCCGTTACCCGCGTCGCCGAAGCCGTCAAACTACGCGGCTGGGTATAATCCGGAAAAAAACCGGTCGGCCCTTATGATTCCCAGCGGCATCATGCAATCATCGGCGGGAAGGGTTCGAAGACTCAACCGTTCCCGCCCTACAATACAGATGCACTTGTAGGGCGCGAATGGTCCCGCGACTGCGGGACCTTCGCGCCGGGCTCGGCAAGAGCGGCCACTGATACCCAAAGGAATTGGCATCTGGTATTACACCCTCCGCCATTGCTCTCGCGACTGCATAAGCCTCATCTGTCAATGAGCGTCCCATTGTTGTACTTAGGAAATGACAATCAGTAAAGTTTGGGGATCCGGCATAGCCTGATGGATTCATACTGACTTGTGGTTGACCTGCTGGCGAGAAAATGAGAGTTTCAAGTAGTTTATACGCTGATCAGGCAGCACAGGAGATACTCATGAAACTGACACTTGCATTTATTTTCACGATCTTGTTGCCCCATACCGCCGTATTGGCTCAAGGGCCTCTCACTCCGCCATCCGGCGCACCGGCACCGACGATGAAGACGCTCGATCAGGTTGAACCGCGAGTCGATATAGCCACTTTGCCTTCATCGACTGGTAGCGTAGGTTCTCAACATCGTATAGTAGAATCTGGGTCCTACTACCTAAGTGGTGACATCTTTTTGGAACCGGGGCGGACCATCGCCTTATTTGTTGATGCGCCGCATGTCACCATTGATTTAAACGGATTTTCCATCATCGCAACGGGATCTGAATCGGATGACACGACTGGCATTCGATTGGGCGTGGCCGCCGAACACATTACGATTAAGAACGGTGGGATCGCCAATTTCGATAATGGCATTGAAAGATTTGTCTCGAGTACATCGGGAGGCATCCTGCGCGATCTTCAAATTTCAGGGACGCAAAACCACGCAATTAATTTGGATGATAATTATATTGTGGAACACTGTATTGTCCGCAGCTCATCTGGAAATGGCATTCGTGTTCG
>SLBD01000078.1 GCA_007126515.1 Kiritimatiellia bacterium | reverse complement strand
TCGATGCAAGCGATTGATTGGCTCCATGACCGTTCCCTTGAATACCGCGACAAACTGGAGGCTGGCTTGCTCGAATTGCAACAGTATCGCGAAACCACCCGCTCCGTCTCACTCGAGGAAGACCAGAACATTGTGATTGCCAAGCTGAAAGCTCTAAACGCTCGACTCACGGACGCGCAGGCGGATCGCATCGCTGCCGAAGCTCGCTGGATGGCCATTCAGCAGCAAGTGGATGCAGGTGTAGCAATGTCCCGTCTGATCCCCCAGTTGGATGATCACGATGCCGCTCTGGTACTCCGCAGGCTGCGCGAGCAGCAAGTTCAAGTCGACCAATTGCAGCAACGCTACCTCTCGGGACATCCCGATCTCGCCGCCGCCATCGAGCGCCAGCGATCCTTGGAAGAGGAGCTGGAGCAAGCCGGGTCAGCGGCCATCGACGCCTTGCGCGCCCGTCATGAGATCCTCACCGCGCACGAGAGCGGTCTTCTGGAAGCCTTGCTCGCTCAGGAACAATTGGCCTTTGAGCTCGATCGCAAACTGGTTCGCTACGATGATTTGCGCCGCAATGTGCAGGCCGACCAAACCATCTATCAATCGGTTCTCGCCCGCATGAAGGAAGCCAGCATCTCGGGAGCGCTGCCCTCAGAAATCATTCGGCTTGTCGAGGAAGGGCGTCCGGCCGCAGCTCCCTTTCATCCGCAACCCCAGCGCGTCATTGCCCGCGGCGCAGGCTTGGGAATCGTGGCAGGACTTCTTGCGATCATCGGATTCCATCACATGGATCACCGTTTCCGACGAAGTCATGAAGTCGTCCGCACTCTGGAGATGCCCGTCATCGGAGTCCTACCGCTGATTCGGGGAGACAGCCATCATGAACGCGGATTGGTGACTCATTTGGAGAAAGACAAGGAAGTGGCCGAATACTTCCGCACGTTACGAGCCAGTCTGCTGATGACTGCAGAAGGACGGGATGCCCAAGTCGTTCTGGTGACAAGCTCGATGTCGGGAGAAGGAAAGTCCTTAGTCTCGAGCAATCTTGCTATCAGCTATGCGCAGAAAGGGCGGCGGACCTTATTGATTGGCGCGGATCTCCGCAAACCGACATTGAGCGCCATTTTCAATCAGCAAAAAGAGAAACACGGACTCGTTGATGTTTTACTCGGCAACATGCCCTGGGAAGAAACCGTCCAATCCACTTCCATCCCCCACCTCAGTATTCTCCCTGCCGGCCAGCCTCCTGCGCACCCACATGAGCTACTTGGCAATGGTCAGGTTGCCACCATCCTGCAAGAACTTCGCCTCAAATACGATCACATCATTGTTGATTCTCCCCCGATGATTGGGGTCAGCGACACGTTGGAACTACTGTCTTGCGTTGATGGCATCTTGTTTGTGGTTCGATCCGGTATCACCCACAGCGCAGCCGCAGCCCGAGCCGTCGACACCATTCGCAAAGGTGGCATCCCTTGTTTGGGATCCATCGTTAACGGAGTGAATCTAAAATCGCTCGCCAATTACTATTACTATCGGCATTATGAGGGATATGTATACGGAAGCTATTACACCGATTCCAAAACATCCTCCGTCGCGTAGGCGGCAGAAAGGCTCTCCATGATAGTCGTTAACACAGAGACCATTCCCGGATACGAAATCCTCCAATCACTGGGAATTGTCCAAGGTAATGTCGTGCGCGCCAAGCACATGGGACGCGATATCGCAGCCGGCTTGAAAAACCTGGTCGGTGGCGAACTGAAAGGCTACACGGAACTACTAACTGAATCCCGTCGCACAGCCATCCAGCGCATGTTGGATCAAGCCAAAGAACTGGGCGCAGACGCCATCATCAATGTCCGCTTCAGTACCAGCGCCATCACGCAAGGCGCGGCAGAACTGTATGTGTACGGCACCGCGGTCAAACTGCAAGCAGCGGACAATCAGCATGCTCCCTCCTCAAGCGGAGTTCCAGTGCCTCCTCCCCTGCCCTGAGGTCACCCATGGAAGCAGCCATCTTCTTCATTTTCTATGCGGGCATCCCCGCACTCGGCTTGCTATGTGCTTTTTTGGCAGGGAACTGGATTGCGGGGCGCCACGAAGCGAACCTGGCTCAACGCAGCCATGCCGTCGCCGGCATCCGTATGACGGACATCAAACACATGCTGGATCCGGTCTCCGGACCGCAGCCGCCCCGCCTCATCGTCAGCGAGGTCACACTAGGAATCGACCATTTCCGCGGTTTTTTAGGAAAGCTGAAAAACATCTTTGGGGGTGAAGTGCGCAGCTACCAAGCCACCCTTGACCGAGCTCGCCGCGAAGTCATCACCCGGCTACTGGAAGAAGCTTATTTAGAAGGCTTCAACGCCGTGGCCAATCTCCGCATCAATTTTGTTGATATTTCAGGAAACGCTACCATGGCTCAAAAAGCTTCTGCCGTGAGCATCATTGCTTCTGGCACCGCGCATTATGCAGCGACCGAGGCACACCAATCCATGAATCAGCCCATGGTGGCAGCCACAGGCCAATGAAGCGGCGCAGAGGAATATCGAAATCTGTATTTGATGAGCCCCACCTGCGCTCATCATCGCCCCTCGCCCCCCAGACAGAAGCCAGCGATTCAGTCTGGCATGAGCCGGGACGCGAACTGGATGGCAATGCCCCCGCCGAACTCCCCTATGCGGCTTGGCTAACCCGGCAGGCACAACATACCACCAACGCCCGTTCGTTAGCCCTCTGCGGCTTGATGGCACTCGCGGGCGGGCCACTGGCTGTCTTGTCCGTTGTGCTGACCCGTGGCCCGGGATTCGGGTACTTACTGATCGTGATCACCGGCCCCTTGATTGAGGAAATCGGCAAGGTGCTATTCCCCTTGATGGTCGTCGAGCGACGTCCTTACTGGATCCGCCATTCCTGGCACATCCCATTATGCGCCCTTGCCGCTGGCCTTGTCTTTTCCATTATCGAGAACATACTCTACTTGCATGTCTACATTCCCGACCCCACTCCACTTATCATCGTCTGGCGCTGGACCATTTGTGTCATCCTGCACACCGGCTGCAGCCTGATGGCGGGAATGGGTGTGATGCGGATACATCAAGAGACCATGCGCACACGGCAGCCGCCGCGCCTCGAATCTGGCGCTGCCTGGATCATGGCCGCTGTTATTGTTCATGGCGTTTATAATTTCGCAGCCATATTAATTGACCCGGTATTCAGATGATCAACCCGCATTCAGACCCCATCTATGTCCCTCCCGGCGGACCGCCGCAAGGGCCCGGTCCCAGTCATGAAATTTATCAGTGCATGGGTGAAGCCGCCATCTTTCAGATGTGCGCCGATTTTTATGCCGAACTTGAACAATCGGAAATTCGGGCGCTGTTTTCAGATGACATACCGACTGCGTCACAGCGTTTCGCGGCCTTCATCGTCGGACTGGTCGGGGGACCACCTCTGTATGCGCAGCGCTACGGACCGCCGCAAATGCGTGCCCGCCATCTCCCCTTCGCTATCGACGCGCACGCCCGCGAAGTCTGGCTGCGCTGTTTCCGCAAAATTTTGGACGCAGCCCCGGAGAAATACGGATTCCCCGAAAAACACCTGGCTGGCTTCATTGAATTTCTGGAATCCTTTTCCGCCTGGATGGTGAATCGGCAGTAAGCCGGCAGTGACATGGGCAGGAATGCCCATGTCCCCACTTGTGGAACAAGGACATTCTTGTCCTTGCAAAATATCCAAATCCGAACAACAGGCTGGAAGCCAGTTTCACTCTTTACACGCCAAATACTCAAGAAAGCTGTCTTCCCAGCAAAAGAACCAGCACCCGACAAAGATACGGATTTATATGCCGTGTTTTTGGGGGGCTTTGGGGAGGGCGAGACTCTGTCGAGCCGTAAAGCGGGAAAGCACTCGGCTCGCTCGGTGAGCTCGCCCTACCTTTCAATTCGCCCTTTTCCAGAAGAATACGAGGTAGGGCGAGCTCACCGAGCGAGCCGAGGTGGCCAAAATGAGAATGGCTCCCAAAATTCACTTCCCCAAATCGTTGCGTTTGATACACTGACATCATGGAGCAGTCGATTGCGTCGGCAGGGAGCCGAACAACACGCTCCTCAAAACACCCTCAACGGGACCGTCCGACGATCAGCGTCAGCGACGGAAACAGTCAGAAGGAGAAACGATATGTCACAGTCCCCCAGTTCATTGGATGCCCTGAAAAACCTCACCGCCAGTTTGTACGGGAAAGATTTCCTGCTCACGTGGGACAAATCCGCCGAAGAATTGGAATTGGTCTTGCTAGTGGCAGAAACCCTCCGCGATTTGTATCGCCAGAACATCTCCGTGCGTTGCTTCGACACCGGCCTCGCCATCTCCAATTTCCGCGACCAATCCACGCGTACCCGGTTCTCCTTCGCCTCTGCCTCCAATTTGCTCGGCTTGGCAGTGCAGGATCTAGATGAAGCCAAATCACAAATCGCTCACGGCGAAACCGTGCGCGAAACTGCCAACATGATTTCTTTCCTCACCGAAGTCATCGGCATTCGCGACGATATGTTTCTCGGTGCGGGCCACACCTACATGCTGGAAGTGGCCGAAGCTCTCGACGATGGCTTCAAGAACGGAGTCCTAGCTCAACGACCTGCCCTGGTTAATCTCCAGTGCGACATCGACCACCCTACCCAGTCCATGGCCGATCTGATGTGGCTGAAAGAATACTTTGGCGGCTTGGACAACCTGCGCGGCAAGAAACTCGCCATGACCTGGGCCTATTCCCCCAGCTACGGCAAACCCCTTTCCGTTCCCCAAGGCATCATTGGCCTGATGACTCGTTTCGGGATGGATGTGCATCTGGCACACCCAGAGAATTACAACCTGATCCCCGATGTGCTTGAAGTTGGCCAAACCAATGCCGCAGCGTCAGGTGGATCGTTCACGCACAGTCATGACATGGCCGCTGCCTTCAAAGATGCGGATATCGTTTATCCGAAGTCTTGGGCCCCCTACCACGTCATGGAGAAGCGCACCGACTTGCTGCGCGCCAAAGACCAGAACGGCCTCAAAGATCTGGAGCGCGCCTGCCTCGAAGAAAACGCTCAGTACAAAGACTGGGAATGCACCGAAGACCGCATGGCAACCACCAAAGACGGCAAGGCACTCTACATGCACTGCCTCCCCGCCGATATTACCGGCGTATCTTGTCAGGCTGGCGAAGTCGCCGATTCCGTTTTTGAGCGCTATCGCCTCGAAACCTATAAAGAAGCAGGCGCCAAACCCTTCATCATCGCCGCCATGATGCTCACCAGCCGCTTCGAGCAACCGGCAGCGTTACTGCAGCAACTGGCAAATGCGGAAACACCGCGCAAGAATGGATGAGGAAACAGGCGAACCGGAACGGACATTTTCCATTTTCAACAGCTCTGCGACTCAGCTCTGTTTGGCGGGACCGGTGGATTCGCGTTCCAGGAGGGAGACTGGCATGAGTTCGTGGCAGGCTTCGACTTCCTCGCGGAAGATGCCCAGCACTCGCTGAAACGAGCGCCGCCCCACCTCATAGAGGTCGTGCCGGATCGTCGTCAGCGCCGGCGATGTAAACGCTGCGGCTTGAATATCGTCAACTCCCATAACCGAAACATCCTGAGGCACTCGCAAGCCACGGTTGGTGACGTAGCTGATCGCTCCCACAGCCATGCGATCATTACCAGCCATAATTGCAGTTAAGTCAGGTCGCCGCTCCAGAAGCCGTCGCGCACTTTCATATCCACCTTCTTGATTCCAGGATTTGCCGCCATCCTCCCAGAGCACATCACCATCGGCGAGGCCGTTTTGGCGACAGTGCGATAGAAATGAATCACGAAAATCGAGGCCTGTGTAAGTGTTGGTACCCGCAATTAAGCCAATCCGACGATGTCCAAGCGAGATCAAATGGTCCGCTGCGATTCGAGCCGACGCAGTATAGTCAATAGCGATGTAATTCAGGCGGCTAGTTGGGTAATAATGATTCACCAACACAAAAGGCAAATTGTACTCTTCAAGTTCACATAAATAAGCTTCATTGACCGAGGCGGCAATGAACAACATCCCATCGGCGCGTCGCGAGCGGATAATGTTGATGTAGTCCTGATTTTTCGCAAATCGCTCGTTAGCAACGTCCAACAGGATTTTATAGCCGGCTTCACTGGCTTCGGCATGAATACCGCTGAGGATTTCTCCAAAATAGGCATCGGAAAATACGTGCTTCAAGTTCGGCACGACCACGCTCATGATGCTACTCGACTTGGATGCCAGCCCGCGCGCCTGCTGATTCGGCTGATACGAATGCCGCCGCACCGCTTCTTGGACCTTCTGGCGGGTTTTTTCGCTGATCCGCGGATTATCGTTGAGCACCAACGACACAGTGCTCAAAGAGACACCGCATTCTCGCGCAATATCTTTAATCGTCGTACGTTCCGAATTCATTCACTTACTCCTGTGGGCCGTATAAAGTAGGCAATTCAGGACAAACTGTACAGTATAAATCCTCTTTTTGCGCTTGCACCGCGGTCGCGATGTGTTATCTTCCCCGCCGATGCAACTTGCATTCACCTGCGTCCCCATCGTCTAGAGGCCTAGGACATCGGGTTTTCATCCCGAAAACAGGGGTTCGATTCCCCTTGGGGACGCCATCAGAAAAGATCATGAATCGTACGTTTGCTTTTATTTCATCGGCCCTTCTACTTCTTCTGTTGCCCGTTTCTACGTCGGCGTTTGACCTCTATTTTTTGCGTCATGCGCAAACGATGGCCAATGTCACCCGCGAATACACAGACGAAAACCAACAGACGTTTTCGCGTTGGGGATTGGATCAAGTGGAGCAGGTGACGGAGACTTTGGCCGAATACGAATTTGATGTGGTGATTGTCAGTCCAGCATGGCGCACTCGACACACCATTCTGCCGGTACTGCAAGCGCGCAGCCTGAAGGCGGAAATCTGGCCAGAGGTTTATGAATGCTGCTGGGACCGAAACACAGAGGAAGAGGCACCTCGAGTGACTCATGGGGACTTGATCGAAATCGACCCTGACCTCACTCGTTATTTTCGTCTGCGATCTCCCGATGCTGCCCACATGTTAGAAGTAGACACGCCAGCGCGTGGCGATTTGATGGTGGCGGAAGCGGTGGCCTTGCTGCGGGAGCGGTTCGAAGGCAGCGGGTTGCGGGTACTGGTGGTATCCCATTATCACACGGGAGGTCGACTGATGCGAAGCCTGCTTGGCGACGCGGCTCCCTCCCGCATACAGCCGCAAAATGCCCGCATCTCTCATTTGCGCAGCGACAGCCAGGGCGGATTCGAGCTGCTACTGCTGAATGGCGAGCCGCAATGAGACATTGAGCAAGCGCTTTCCTGCCCTAATAACTCTGCCGACCATGCAAAGCGCGGGCAAGAGTGATGGGGTCGGTGTAGGCGATACCGCTGCCAGCGGGGATGCCAAATGCCAAACGGGTGACCCGAACATTTGCCGCGGCCAACTTTTCCTGCAAATAACTCGTTGTGGCATCGCTTTCCACATCAGAATCGAACGCCAAAATCACTTCTGAAAAAGCTTCGGACTGGATTCGAGCAAGCAAGGCTTCGACGCGCGCGGGGGGGATATCCTGTCCTCGCATAGGAGAAAGCTTACCAAGCAGGCAATGATATCGCCCCCGGAACACTCCCGAAGACTCAATCTGTTGAATATTCAGAGGATCTTCGACCACACACAGCACATGATCGTCGCGGCAGCTGTCGCGGCACAATTCGCACGGATCCACAGATCGGAGAGTTAAATTATTGCAACGCGAGCAGAGACAAACTTGCTCATCCACATCGCGCAAAGCTTGGGCGAGATCGCGAGCCAGACCTTGTTTATCCAAGGCAACGCGATAGGCCATGCGCTCTGCCGACCGTCGCCCCACACCCGGGAGCCTGGCCAATTTGGAAATCAAGATATGTAGCGGCTCCAATGTCTTCATGGTGTGAATGTATCGAATATCGGCGGGAAAGCGAATGGAAATGCACGTGACCGAGGATCAGGATTCGCGTTCCAGTGCCTGCAAATAAGCAATACGCCTTTTTCCATCTGACTGAATGACATCCAGAGCACAGTCGAATGCAGTCAGGTTACTATGTAATTATGCGCATATGCGCATAATGTAAATAGAATTATCGGTTAGAGAAGATTTTCGCTTGACCCAATAACCCAAACGAAATACTTTGATTAATCAAAATAAATAACTGAGAGTTATGAATTATGAGTATCTGGAACAAATATTGTTTACAAAAGGCTTGGTCAGGCGTTTTTGCAGGGGGATGTGTTGCGGTCGGGTTGTTATTATCTGCATGCCACCCGGGCGCGGAACGGCGGCCCGCTTCTGATCGCCCCATTATTGTGACGACGTTTACGATCTTGCAAGATCTGGTTGACTCCGTGGCAGGGGACATAGCGGATGTGCGCACGATCACCCCGATTGGTGGTGAGGTGCATGAATGGGAGTTGATTCCGTCGAATTTTGCGGATATCGAGGATGCCGAGCTGATTTTCTATAACGGCTATGCCCTAGAAGAATGGATGCGACAAGTGGAGGCGACGGCCAGGCCGAATGTGGCGATAGTGGCAGTCGCGGAAAACAGCGGATACCCGACACTACCCATTCGGATTGGCGAACTGGAGGGGCAGCCAGATCCGCACCTTTGGATGAGTCCGGCAGCGGCGATTGCCTATATTGAGGTGATCCGTGACGCTTTATCTGAATGGCGGCCCGAGGAGTCAGAAGGGTTTATGGCTCGAGCGGCTGCAGCCATGACAGATCTAGCTACCCTGCAAGAAGAGGTGCAGGCTCTGCTTACCCCCATCCCGCGCGAACAACGCTTCTTGATTACAAGCGAGGCGGCCTTCCTCTATTTCGCCAATACCTTCGACCTCCAGCATGACGCGATTTGGGGAAGCAACGATGAAGAAGAAGGGACACCCCGACAAATTGCCCGCGTTGTCGATATTATCCGCGAGCAACAGGTGCCTGTGGCTTTCTTTGAGAGTACGATTAGCGATCGTTATGTCCGATCAGTGGCAGAAGAAACAGGCATTCGAGTGGCAGGTCCGCTGTTTGTGGATTCTCTGGGATCTCCCGAAAGTGGCGTGACGAGTTATCGAGAGTTGCTGCTGCATAATGCCCAAGTGATCAGGCAAGAATTGGGCCGATGATCCATGCGAAACCAGAACAATGGGTCGTCGAAGCCGATGGGATTGCTGCAGATTACAGCGGCCTGATCGCTTTGGAGGATATCGATTTACAGCTCCGGACCGCCCAATTGACGGCGATTATCGGCCCCAACGGAGCAGGAAAATCCACCCTGCTGAAGCTTTTGACGGGGATGAAAAAGCCGCTGCGAGGTTCGTTGAAGGTCTGCAATATGGACATCCACGCGGCCCGCCGAGCCAATGCGGTGGCCTACGTCCCACAAGAAACAGCGATCGACTGGGACTTCCCGATTTCAGTGCGGGATGTAGTGCTGACGGGGCGTTACGGACGCAGTCGCCAAGCGGGAGGCTGGCGCGCGTGGCTGCCCCCCCGCTTCATCGGCAGCGACCATCACGAAAAGGCACTCGCGGCCATGGCGGCCGTGCAGGTTGCGGACCTAGCTGACCGTCCGATTGGAGCGCTTTCGGGCGGCCAGAAGAAACGTGTATTCATTGCCCGGTCGATTGCCCAGGAAGCAGAACTGATGCTGCTGGATGAACCGCTGGCAGGGGTGGATCGGCGCAGCGAACGGATCATCATTGACTACTTGAAGGAGTTTGTGCGCAGCGGGAAGTCGGTGCTGATGGTAACGCACGATCTGCCGACAGTACGCGATTGCGCTGACTGGGTGGTGCTGGTCAGCCGCACCATTGCAGGCGTGGGTTCACCGGAGGAAATGCTGTCCCCCGAGGCCCTGGAAAAAGGCTACCACCGTATTGAGCGCAGCAAAGGAGGTAGCGGATGCTGAATACGCTCTACGAAAGCTTGCTGGCTCTGGGAACGGCCTGGGCGAATCTATTGATAAGCTGGCTTAGCTACTGGATGGGTTGGCTGCCCGCGGCGATTTCCGAGCCTTTTCAATATCAATTCATGTTGCGAGCGCTTTTGACTTCGCTGGTTGTTGGCGTTGTCTGTGGGATCTTGTCTTGCTATGTGGTACTGAAAAGGTGGGCGTTGCTGGGGGATGCTATTAGTCATGCGGTTCTGCCGGGGGTGGCCATTGCATATTTATTGGGGGCCCCGATGCTGGTGGGCGCTTTTGTCAGCGGTGGCATTACAGCGGTTGGGATTGGCTTTATCCAACGTAACACGCGCATCAAAGAAGATTCCGCGATGGGCTTGATGTTCACCGCCATGTTCGCGCTCGGAGTCGTGATCATTTCCCGAATTGCCACGTCGACGCATTTGATGCACATCTTGTTCGGCAATGTCCTGGGCGTAAACATGGAGACCTTGGTGACGACGATGTACACAGGAGCGTTTGCGTTGCTAGTGGTTCTGCTGTGCTACAAACAGTTTTTGATCTACACGTTTGACCCCACCCACGCCAGCGCCATCGGCATGTCAACGGGTATGATTCATTACGGATTGATGTTACTGCTAACCCTAACCATTGTGACGAGCCTGGAAACGGTGGGAGTCATTCTGGTTGTGGCGATGCTGATTATTCCTGGGGCCACAGCCTCTCTGCTTACCCATCGACTGCCACGCATGATGGCGATTTCTGTCTTGGTGGGAATTGCATCGACGACCCTGGGATTGTACTTCTCGTTTCAGCTGGACGTTGCCTCTGGCGGCATGATGGTGCTAGTGGCTTTCGTGATCTTTGTCGTGGCAGGCTTGGTCTCGCCGATTGGCCCGATCCGTCGGCAATTGCGAAGACGGGCACACGGTGGATTGGAGGCGGGGTAGGGCCAGGGTGGGTGGCCAGCGGGTTCGGCGCTTCGCAGGCTACGGAAAGCGTCCAGAGACGGTGAGCCGAATACGATTTTCGTCTTCGTGGGTGTCGATGTCCAATTGATGCACTACCATCTGCTGCAGCAAAGTGACGATATCTCCGGATGCGCCGGTTTCGAGGAGATCGCGTAGTGGCCATTCGATGGCGATCTCAGACCGATCCTGGGGTGATTGAAGGCGCGCAATTTCGCGCAGGATATTAAAGGACAATCGGTTGACTTCGCCGCGCCAACCCTCGATCTCCATTCGGAGCGGACGGATCAACAAGGTGACATCGCCATCGAGCGGATGTGTTTCGATCGGAATCTCAATGCCTAAGCGCAAATGAATGTGAATGTCGGGCGAATAGCTCAGTCTCCAGAGCGCGAGACGAACGCGACCGCTGATGCGAACCTCTAGGGCATTGTCATCAGTGACGATTAAGTCATCGATGGAAACGCGGCGGAAATTCCCGATAAACAAACCCGGTGCGGGGTCCAGTTCGATATCATGCAAATCCTCCGCGTAAGTGTCGATGATCTCATTCAAAAAGCGGACGAAGGCGTTGCGGTCCATGTGCAGCCCCAGTTGCGTTTCCGTGACATGCACAGTGTTGCTCTGCACGCGTAGCGTTCCGCCCCCCAAAGAAAATGCCGCTTGCTCGATTTCAAGGACTTGGTCGTCCCGTCGATCTGTGTGCTGAAATCGCTCTGCTCCGACTCGCAAGGCGGCGTTGGTGGTCTCAATTGTTCGATCAGGCCCCCAAGTTGCTGACAAAGGCTCCATCCGAATTTCGCCACCCTCGAGCCGCATTTCCGAGCGGCGATCTTGGCCGTGCCAATCGATGTCGCTGATATGCAAGGGGGCTTCGGTAACAAGGGTCATGGAGGACAGGTCAGTCGTGTTCAAGAACCGTACGGCATTGGTGGTGATCTCGGCGATGTCCACAGTATCGCTCTGGTCATCGAGGTCAATTCGCACGCCCGATTGTCCCAAGCTGATAATCGGGATTTGGACACGGTGATTGCTGTCTTGGTAGTGGACATCTTTGAATGTGCCGATCCATTTCAGGCGTGTGCCTTGCCGCGAAATATGCCCTCCAGTGGTATGGTATAAGTTCCCCTGCGAGTATATGCCCACATCTTCGAACCTGGCCTTGGCTTCTCCTTCTCGGTAGTCGAACTGGGCGGTGGCTAGCGACAGAGAACTGCGGTAGCGCAATCGAGATTGTTCCTGAGTATCCGGTTGATCGGCGTGGATGACGAGGAAGAGGCGCCCCCCAGCCCCCTCGCTAATGGACACATGGCGATATCGGACGTCCCCGGACACCATGATTTCAACTCGGGCTTCGCCGTCGATCCACTGCCCGTGCTGGTAAACGATTTGGTTGAGCTCGAGGGATCCTGGCTGATGATCCGATTGCACCCGCAACTCGTCCGCAAACTGGAAGTTGTGCTCGGGGCGAAGCTGAGCGGATGCATCCAAGTGGGCCCACTGGGGAGGCCGCAGCTGTTGCGGAAAATCAGTTTCTCGCATCAAAGCAGCTGCATGGCGTAGCACAGTCAATAATCGAAAGCGACCCCGCACTTGCAAACGAGGCCGATCGCGATCCGCCAAGGTGGTGAGCGAACGAGTCACGGCAATAGGCACACCGCGATAATAGAAACTCAAGGGGTGGCTAGCAGTGATTGTCAGGGATTGAGGAGACAAGGTGACTCGCCCCCGATCGGGATTCGTCACCGGCGTACCTGCGGCATGAACATCAATGGTTGTTCCCGCCGGAATACCCAACCCAAATTCGCCACCGAATTCTTGCAGTGTATCGGCGGCGAAGTGCAGAGTTGCGGACTGAATTTCGACCCGATCGACACCTTGCAATAAAACACCCTCTGGCGATTCCATGCGCACGCGTACGCGGAACATGCGGAAATGAACACGAGCGGGGATGTGTTGCAATAAAAACAAGGCAACAAGAACTACGAAAAGAAGCCAGAGGCGGCGATTGCGGAAAAGAAATGTCATGTAGAAAAACCTACTGCCTAATCCTTCTATCCTCAATTTCAAAGTCTTGCACTGCGGTGCTTGCTTCGCTAGTCTCGACCTGCGACTTCTCCATGGGCTGCATGGGGGCTGGGTCTGCTTGTGTGTGAATCGAATCAGGACAGGAGATGATGATGGACGGGAAAGAATCTGGAAGCAAAGCAACATGCCCCTTTTCTCAAGGAGCGGCTCCAAATGCAACGTTTGCGGCGCAATCCAATCGTGATTGGTGGCCCAATCAACTGAATCTCAACATTCTTCACCAACACCCCCCTGCGGCCAGCCCGATGGGCGTTGACTACGATTACGCCGCAGAATTCAAGACCATCGATTATGATGCTCTGAAGAAAGATTTGCATGCGTTGATGACCGATTCGCAAGACTGGTGGCCAGCGGACTACGGCCATTACGGGCCCTTGTTCATTCGCATGGCTTGGCATAGCGCGGGGACATACCGGACGGGCGACGGTCGCGGTGGCGCCTCGACGGGGACTCAGCGATTTGCTCCGCTGAACAGCTGGCCGGACAATGCCAATCTCGATAAAGCGCGGCGACTGTTGTGGCCGATCAAAATCAAATATGGGCGTAAACTGTCTTGGGCGGACCTAATGGTCTTGGCTGGTAATGTGGCGCTGGAATCAATGGGGTTCCAGACGTTTGGGTTCGGCGGCGGTCGTGCGGATGTTTGGGCTCCGGAAGAAGATATTTACTGGGGCAGCGAAGATACGTGGCTGGGCGACAAACGCTACAGCGGTGATCGCGAACTGGAGAATCCCCTGGCGGCCGTGCAAATGGGGTTGATTTATGTGAACCCGGAAGGCCCCAATGGTGAACCGGATCCGGTGGCATCCGGACGCGACATTCGCGAGACTTTTGCTCGCATGGCAATGAATGACGAAGAAACGGTGGCCTTGACTGCCGGCGGTCATACGTTTGGGAAATGCCATGGGGCAGGTGATGCCGCCTTGCTGGGACCGGAACCCGAGGGCGCAGGACTGGAGGCACAAGGATTGGGCTGGCTGAGCAAGTTCGGTAGCGGCAAAGGCTCGGATGCCATCACCAGCGGCATTGAGGGATCGTGGACACCGAACCCAACGAAATGGGATTCGGCCTATTTCGATGTCTTATTTGGCTACGAATGGGAGCTGGTGAAGAGTCCCGCGGGTGCCTGGCAGTGGACGCCCAAGAATTTGGAAGAGAAAGATATGGCTCCAGATGCGGAAGATCCGTCCAAGCGTGTCCCGATCATCATGACCACCGCCGACATGGCGATGCGCATGGACCCGATTTATGAGCCGATTTCGCGGCGTTTTCAAAAAAATCCGCAAGAATTTGCCGATGTCTTCGCCCGCGCATGGTTCAAATTGATGCATCGCGATATGGGACCGCGCGTTCGGTATTTGGGCCCCGAGGTTCCGGAAGAAGACTTGATTTGGCAGGACCCCATCCCACCGGTGGATCATGAGCTGATCGATGCCGAGGATATCCAATCATTGAAAAAGCAAATCCTTGATTCGGGGTTGTCGGCGACAGAATGTGCCTACACGGCTTGGTCGGCCGCCGTCACGTTCCGCGGTTCGGACAAACGCGGCGGAGCTAATGGGGCGCGGATTCGGTTTGCCCCGCAAAAATCTTGGGAAGTCAATCAACCCGAGCAATTGGCAAAGGTGCTGGCTCAACTGGAAGCGATTCAGACAGCCTTCAATCAAGCGCAATCCAATGGCAAGCGCGTATCGCTTGCCGACCTGATTGTCTTGGCCGGTTGCGTCGGTGTCGAGCAAGCCGCTCGAGCGGCTGGACACGAGGTCAGCGTGCCCTTTACGCCGGGCCGCATGGATGCGTTGGAAGAACAAACGGATGTCGAGTCCTTCGACGTGATGGAGCCGGTCGCCGATGGGTTCCGCAATTATTTGAAGACCAAATACACGTTTTCGGCTGAGGAAATGTTGATTGATCGCGCCCAGCTACTTACCTTGACGGCTCCTGAACTGACGGTGCTGGTCGGGGGGATGCGAGCCCTGAACTTAAATCATGGCGGCTCCTCGCACGGTGTGTTCACGGATCGTCCCGGCCAGTTGACGAATGACTTCTTTGTTAACCTGCTTGATATGGACACGGAATGGAAACCGGAATCAGATGAAGCGGACACCTTTGTGGGGCTGGACCGGTCCACGGGAGAGCAAAAGTGGACGGGAACCCGCATGGATCTGGTGTTTGGTTCCAACTCGCAATTACGGGCCATTGCTGAAGAGTATGCGTGCGATGATGCCGGTGAAAAATTTGTCCAGGATTTTGTGGCGGCGTGGGATAAAGTCATGAATCTGGACCGCTTCGAATTATAGGCTCAACCGCTGGAGACGGATGAAAGACTCGGGACTTCTGAAAGGCGCATTTTGGGGAGTCGTGCTGGTCACGGTGCTCTGGATTTTGCATCCAGGACGCTCCGAGCTGATGGAAGACGATGCTGTCGAGATCCAGTTCATGGGGCCCGCCGGCCCGATTGAGGGGCCGCTGGAAGATGCCGTCCGCGAATTCGAACGGCTCAGCCGGGAACGCAACCGCATTGATCCTTCTTATCCCGTTTACCGAGTGGTCTCGGGCCAAAATGCCTCGCGGGACCAAGTTTCCGATCCCACTCGCTTTTTAGTCAGCGTGGCTGGTGGGATGCCCCCCGACGTAATCTTCTTTGATCGCTTTGCGATCACCGAATGGGCGGCACGCGGTGCGTTTGATGCCTTGGACGACTTCGTGGAGGCCGACTGGGATGCGTGGCAGGCGTGGCAACGCGGCGAGCTGGAGTTGGAACCGTGGCCTGGGGCTGCCGAAGAACCGCCCCGCGCCGAGGGGGCCATTTCACTGGCTGCTATCGAGCCGATTCAACAGGATGCGTACTTCGAATCCGCGTGGGACGAATCCGTTTTCGTTAATCCCATCGATGGCTCGCAAGGTCTCTACGGGATTCCCGCCAACTCCGACAACCGCGTGTTGTTGTATAATCGCGATATCCTGATGCGGCACGGCTACGTGGATGGGGAAGGCAATCCACGTCCGCCGCAGACATGGGAGGAGCTGGAAGAAATGGCCGTGGCCATGACGGAACGGGATGAGCGCGGCAATATTCGTTCGATCGGCTTCATTCCGAACTATGGCAACTCCTGGCTCTATTTGTATGGCTGGCAGGCGGGCGGCGAATTCATGAGCGAGGACGGCCGTACCGTAACGCTGAATCATCCCCGCATCGTCAAGGCCTTGGATTTCATGACGCGCGTGTATGACCGCCTGGGTGGAGCCCGAGAGGTGGCAGGGTTTGAGCAATCATTCCAAGGCGGCGAAATGGATCCCTTCATTCAGGGCCGCGTGGCGATGAAGATTGATGGAGTCTGGGTAATGGAATCGCTGGCCTTTTACGGTCGGGATCTGAATTTTGGTGCCGCTCCGCCGCCCCTGCCGCAAAAATCAATTGATGAGGGCATGGAACCCATTTCGTGGGTCGGAGGATGGGCCTACGCGATCCCATCGACCGCACAGGAAAAGACGGGCGCTTGGGAGCTGATCCGGTTCCTGAGCAGTCAGCGCGCCCACGCAATCATGATGGAGTCGCAATATTATAATTTCCTGGCCCAAGGCCGACCCTTCCTGCCGCGTCAATTTCCGCATCGCGAACAGAATGAGTGGGCGTTCCAACGGTACATCATGCAGAACGAGAATCTGGAGGACCGATTCAAGGATGCGATGGCCCAATTCCATGAATTATTGGAAGTTTCCCGGTTTCGACCCGTCACACCTGTGGGGCAACGGCTGTGGAACGCGCAAATCTGGGCCATGGAGGCCGCCATTTATGGACGGCGGACCCCACAAGACTCCCTGGATTACTACAACGCCATTGTCCAACGCGATCTGGATTTAATCTTGGACCCGCCGCCCGGCATCACGATTGCGAATTGGAATTGGTTCTTTGGACTGTATGCCCTTCTATTGATTGGCGTGGTGATCGGGGCCTATCATTGGGACACAAGCGAACGGCTGCGTTCCAAATTCACGTCCAGCCGCTGGCTGAAACCGTTGCGGTTGCTGTCCGGCGGGCGCGAGATGGACACAATTCAACTGGAGGGATCGAAAGGATCGTATTTCAGGGCTGAGTGGAAAAATGGTGTGATTTGCGCGCTCCCTTTCCTGATCGGTTTCACGGTCTTTGTCGGAGGCCCCCTGCTGTTCTCGGTTGTGATCAGTTTCAGCACATTCGACGGCCTCAATCCGGCCGTCTTCACAGGATTCCGAAATTACTTATTCCTCTGGGCAGGCGACGAACTCTTTTGGATCTCTCTTTACAACACAGTATTTATGGTGATTGGCGTCCCGCTGGGAATGGCGGTGGGCTTGGGAATTGCGATCTTATTGAATTTAAAGATTCGCGGCGTGGCTGTTTGGCGCACCTTGTTCTATCTGCCCAGCATTGTTCCTGTCGTGGCGGCGAGCATTCTCTGGATCTGGATCTTTAATCCGCAAAGCGGCTTATTGAACACGATGTTAGCCAGTGTGGGCATTCAAGGTCCGCGGTGGCTGACGGATCCCGCCACCAGCAAATGGTCTTTGATTCTGATGGGCCTTTGGAGCGCGGGCGGCGGCATGATCATCTGGCTGGCCGGGCTGAAAGGAATTAGCGAAAGTTACTACGAAGCCGCCTCCATCGACGGCGCCAGCACGTGGCAAAAGTTCCGCTACATCACCTTGCCCATGCTCACTCCATACATCTTTTTCAATCTCGTCATGGGCTTGATCGCCACCTTCCAAATTTTCACGCAGGCGTTCATCATGACTGAAGGCGGACCGGACAATTCCACGCTGTTCTATGTCTACCACCTCTTTAACAACGCCTTCCGCTATCTGCAAATGGGCTATGCCGCAGCGATGGCCTGGTTCTTATTTGTGATTGTGCTAATCATTACGGCGTTTCAAATGCATTTCTCCAAACGATGGGTTCACTATGAAGGGGAATAAACCAGAATCATCCCAAGCTCGTGCTGATCTGTGGGGACGGCGGATGCTGGGGTCCGCCCGCCTACTGATGATCTACGGATTGTTGCTGGGAGGAGCCGTGATCTTCAGCTTGCCCTTCGTCTGGATGGTTGGAACCAGCTTCAAAGTGGACCGCGAAATGTTCGGAGAAACCATCACGCTGTTGCCCATGCGTCCCGTGCCGGCAGAGGTCTCGCCCTATTTGGATGATCGTTTCTTTGATGATCCGAACCACCCCCTCTATGAACGCGTCCAAGAGACGATTCGCAATGCGATCGCCCGGCAGGACATCGAGGTCCCCGACAACGTCGCCGGCCGAGATCAACTTGTGGACATTCTCACTCCCGGCATCTATCGCCGCTTGATCCAAACCATGCCGCGGGACCGCTGGGATTTACCGGATGAGGGACTGGCTGCAGAGATTCATACGCGCGTTACCACCGAGATGGTTGATGAGACTCTGCAACGAGTTATGCGCCGGCTCAGTTTTGGCACGATTCGGGTGCGCAGTTTTGATTTGCAGGAAGCCAACATCAATGAAGGTGCGCCTCATTCTGAGATCTGGCACATCGACGGTCCCGCTTTCTGGGTGGACGGCGACGAGACTTCCGATCTCGCATACGACTTTCGTGAGGCCGAGGAGGGTCGGATTCACTTGAGCGCCACATTGGAGCTACCCTTTGATGCTGAGCGGCTGTATCGGACGATGCTGTTCTTCCGCCCCGATGATTCCTGGCACTCGATGCGGTTTGCGATCGAGAAGAACGGCCGCCGCTTTGAAGGAATGCGCCCCACGTTTCTCGGAGACTTCCAGTGGGGAGCGGTCACCTTGCGCGAATTTGGCCCGGATGATCAATCTACTCGGATCCGCACATGGTTGCCGTACCGACAGGTCAGCGAAGGCCCTCAATACGAATCTCGCCCCCAACATGTCCGCATTGATGTCACCATTCGAGAAGCCAATCAACGGGATGCCTGGTGGGCCAAAATGCAGGGCAACTACCGCGATGCCCTCGATCATATTCCTTTTTGGCGTTACACCGCCACCAGCGCCTTCTTGGTGATCATGAACATTGTTGGCAACATCTTCTCCTGTTCGCTTGTCGCCTACGCCTTCGCGCGCCTGCAATGGCCGGGTCGTAATTTATCGTTCGGCGTTATGCTCGCCACCTTAATGATCCCTCCCCAAGTCACGATGATTCCCCACTTTCTCATCATTCGCACCTTAGGCTGGTACAACACGTTATATCCGCTGTGGGTGATCAGCTTTTTCGGCAATGCGTTCAATGTCTTTCTGCTGCGCCAGTTCATGAAGGGGATTCCCCGCGATCTTGAAGATGCCGCCAAGATCGACGGGTGCAACTTCCTGCAGGTCTACTGGTATGTAATTATGCCACTGATTAAACCGACGCTGGCCTGCATTTCCATCTTCACGTTCATGACCGTTTGGAACGACTTCATGGGGCCTCTGATTTACCTGAGCGATCAGCGGCTCTTCCCATTGTCCTTGGGATTATATGCGTTCAATGTGCAAGCGGGCGGCAATCTCGGCATGATGATGGCTGGATCCCTGATGATGACTCTGCCGGTCATTCTGATCTTCTTCTTCGCCCAGAAGTACTTTATTCAAGGCGTGACATTAACGGGGATGAAGGGATAATATTTATAAAACGCATAAAGAAACGGGAGGCTTGGATATGATGACCAAAAAATTACTTACGACGCTTACACTGGTGATGGCGGGATGCACACTGCTCAGCTACGCGGATCAACCGAGCGGGAACCTGCGGTATTCGATTGCCGTGGAAAAATTTGAAAACCGGGCCGGCTGGCGAGGACGATGGGATCTGGGCGATGCTTGGGGAACCATCATGACCGATATTTTACAGCAAACGGGTCAGTTTATTGTCTTGGGCGAGCAAGATATGCGAGCCGCTGCCATGCGCGAACAGGACTTGGGAACATCGGGTCGTGTGGCGCAGGGCCGACGCACACCTCAGGTGGGTCAAATGACACCGGCGCAGTTGCTAGTCCGTGGCGCAATCACCCACGTAAATCAAAGCGCAGCCGGACAGGACGGGGGGCTGAGTATTCGCGGCATCCGAGTCGGCGGAGGACGGGAAACCGCAGAAGTCCGCGCCACGATCTATCTGGTCGATACACGAACAGGACAGGTGCAGGCCTCCACTCAAGTCACCGGCGAAGCGGGGCGGCGACGTGGTCGACTGGGCTATTCGGGGCGCGAACTAGGCGGTCTGCGAGGCGACATTGGTGCCTTTCGTCAAGACAGTTTGGGTGAAGCCGTCGAAGATGCCATCAGTCAAGGCGTAGACTTCCTCGTCGACCAGCTCGGCGGGATTCCTTGGGAAGGAACAGTGGTTCAGGTGGCAGGCAATCGTGCCTTCATCAATCGAGGCAGCCGCGAAGGAGTGGTCCAAGGCCAACAGTTCGATGTCGGATCTGGAATAGAAATTGTGGATCCCGACACTGGCGAAGTGCTGGATGTAATCGTCGATCGCATCGGCACCATCCGGGCCACAGAAGTGCGTGAACGCCTGAGCATCTGCGAGATCCCGGACGGCCTCACCGTCGAAGCGGGTATGGCCATCTATCCGCAGTAGTTCTTACAAGAATGTGTAGTAGAACCACCCCAGGGCGAACACGGCCAGAAATGCAAGGCAGCCCCAACTGAAAGCGAGGTAAGCTCCTGTTGGTTTTGCAGCTTCTGGCACTTGCGGACTGGTAATCAGGTGAATATTGAACCACGCCATCAAGGGCGCCGTGACGAATGACAACCCGGCCGCAAAGTCGATGAGCCGAGTAAAGCCTGTGTAGTTGAACACAATTATTACGGCCACAGCAGGAATCACCACCAAGCCAGACCGATATACCCATCTGCGGATTGAAAGAGGGTTGGCCGCGGGACGCAAAACAACCGCAAATTCAGACAGGACTCGTGGATAGATATCCGTCACAGCTAATGTCGTACTGAGCATCGCAACAAATGCCGCTACGGAGACAAGCGGTCGGCTCCACTGCCCCAGGCTGCGGCCATACAAGTCCACAAGCTGCGCAGAAAAGCCCACACTGCCATCTGCAAATGTTTCGCCGCTGCCGAACATAATCAGTATTCCCAGAAGAAAGAACAGAACACCAATCAAAGCCGCCGCTCCATATCCCACATCAAAATCAAACCGGGCCGCGCGAACCGTCGTGTGTTGATGAACCTGGGAACTGCGTTCTTTTGTCCAAATGGAATGCCAAACAGAGGCATCGAGGGGGATGGGCATCCATCCCATGAAGGCAATGATGAAGCCAATACCCACCCGATTCCAATACGGCGCAGGAATCGTCTCGGCAACGCGCTGCATGTTGCCCGCTCCGAACGCCAAAACAACGGCTAAAAAGGTACACACGGTAAGCACGCTGATAATGATCTTCATGGCCAGATCCAAGCCGGGATACTTGCCAACCGCCAGCAGAATGATGCAGAGGAGTAAGATGACCGCAGTCCACATGGCATTGCCCCACCCCAGGCCAAACAGTTGTTCCGCCAAGCCAGCCGTCACTACGGTCACAGCGGCTTGAATGATGAACATGGTTCCGATGGTGATGGCTAAATAGGCATAGAACGCCCCCCGGTGCATACGGCGATAGCCCGCAATCATGTGCTCCCCAGTGGCGGCGGCAAATCGAGGGCCAAACTCAAGAGTTGGATACTTGCTGACAATCGCCAAAACCAGGACCCAGAAAAGTCCAAAACCATAGGTTGCTCCTGCCCGCGTTGCCTGAACCAGATGCGAAACCCCAATGGCGGCTCCCGCCAACAAGAGGCCCGGCCCTAATGCCAGGCGCAAACGATGCCGGATCTCTTTCTTTTGAATCGACGCTTCTGTAATCATGGGGGCCGAGAATGCCGAAAGTTGTGTGACGGGTCAAGTGATGACACAGATATCCCTGCTGAGCCGAGATTCGAAATGGGAGGCCACAATGAGAATTGCTGCAGAGATCCGATCTTGAACCGTTAGGTTGTTTATGGTTTATTCCCCATCAATGCAAGCAGCGCTCTCTTGATCACTAAATGTGCAAGAGGGCTTTGTCGCCTGAGTTTTTATTTTCAGGAAGAAGGAAATGTTATGAGCACTGAGCCTGTGAGAGCCGAATCCTCGAAGACGGAACCCAAAGTTCGGCCAGATGAAGAGGTGACAGAAGTTTTAGAAATGGTAAAGCGATATGGGCCTCCAGTCGGGATTGGCTTTGTAGTAGCGATTGCTGTGCTGTTGCTGATTTCGTTTCGCCAGCAGCAACAAGAAGGGGCTGTGACTGAAGCTTCCCGACTCTTCCTGAACGCTGATTCAGCGGAGGAATTCCAGCGTATTGTTGAAGAGTTTGCGGATACGCCATCCGGTCCCATGGCCCGGCTGGCCTTGGC
>SLBD01000142.1 GCA_007126515.1 Kiritimatiellia bacterium | reverse complement strand
TTCAAATCTTCCGCATAAGGGGTAATCAAGGCGGTCATCTCTTTGTCGTACTCAATGGTATCATCAAGCGGGACGTACGCTTGGTCAGCGAACAACACATCCACGTCTGGCCCAGCCAGAACCGGCAAGGCGATGCTGATGATTAGTAATGTCAGCAGCCAAGAGCGGTTTGCGCCTCTGTAACGCACGTTCAACTTCCTCGTCATCATTTCGTTTCCTTTCTGCGGAGGTCGCTCCGTTTTGCCAGCCCAACTGATAAGTATACAAAACCTCCGGCCAAAGTCTATGCTCATATTCCGGGTTGTCGGGCCTATGAAGGTCATTCAGTTCTGTATGAAATTTCTAATCAACGATTTGGCCACAATGTGGAGGGCAGAGCTCTGCGACGCCGCGATTGTGCATGGACCAATGGAAAGTCCTGTGTGGCCGCTGGGCTCGCAGAGCTCGCCCCTCCAAATGGGTGTGATCTATTGCAGGTGTTTCTCCACAAGAGAGTTCTTGTGGAGAACTTATTGCCACTGATGCCTCACGGCTGTTTCCTCTCCAAGTGAGCATGCAGAGGGGATCCGCAATATTTGCAGTAGCGAACATCTGGATCTAACTTGATTTGTGAATCTACTGGATGCGAACGATTTTTCCTGCGGTGTTGAGCCATAGTAAATTCCGCAGTGACGATGCCGGTGGGAACAGCGATAATGCTATAGCCCAGAATCATCACAAGGGCCGCCAGAGTTTGACCGGCAAAAGTCTGCGGTGCGATGTCGCCGTAACCAACGGTGGTCAGGGTCACGATCGCCCAATACATGCTGCGAGGAATATCGGTAAAACCAGTTTCAGGACCTTCAATCAGATACATCAAGGTGCCGATAATGACGACGAGGGTTAGCACCATGATCAAAAAGACGATAATCTTACGATGCGCGGCCTTTAATGCCGAGCCGATGAGATCGCCTGCTTCGACATAGCGGGATAACTTAAGGATTCGAAAGACGCGTGCTAGCCGCAAGACTCGCACAACGACAAGGGAATGGCCCCCAAATAGCAGCAGGCCAAGATAGGTGGGGACCACGGCAAGGAAATCCACAATGCCAAAAAAACTGATTGCATACCGCATGGGGCGTTTGACACAGAGCAGGCGCAAGACGTACTCAAGCGTAAACAACACCGTAAAGGTCCATTCGGCAATCAGCAAGAGGCTACCATAGCTGGCTCGAATGGATTCGACGCTTTCTGCCATAACGGTTGCCACGCTGAGTAGGATGATGGCCAAAAGCGCGATGTCGAATGCGCGTCCAGGCCAGTGATCATCATCAAATAGAACGGCATGTAGAGCTTGTTGCCACGGTTGTTCGCCTTTGAGTTCAGCAAGTCTTATTGGAGAAGTATTAGGATTTGTTGCCATTTTATCGTCTCCTCCCTTCTGAAAAGATGTGGAACGACCTTAGTGGATCGTCAAAGGCATACCATTATGTTCAGGTCGCACATTGAGAATATAAGGCACGGCTGTTTCCGCCCACTCATCTGCTGTGGGGTAGTGGTCGGCTTCATCGGCATAGCATTCCTTCAACATGTCCGTGTTGATGACGCCGGGATTCAGCGGAATGGCCGCAAGTCCGTCTGGCAGTTCCTGGGCTAGTGCCTGTGTTAAACCTTCGACAGCAAATTTGGATGCGCAGTAAGGCGCGACATCGGGACTGGTCGAGCGCCCCCAGCCGGACGTGATATTGATGATTATTCCCTGACTGCGCTGGATCATGGCCGGAACGAATGCGCGGATGGTGTTGACTGTGCCATTGACATTGATATCCATGATGCGAGTAAATTCAGCATCAGAAACGGTCCATAACGGCGCGGGCATGACCATGACAGAGGCGTTGTTGATCAGTAGGTCGGGTGCTCCATATTGTTTTACGAGTCGCTGTGCCCAGCTATGGACATCTTCCCAATTCGCAACATCAACCGATTGGAAGTCGTGGTGATTCAGATATTCTCGTGCCAAATTCTGAATTAGCTCGGCATTGCGACCGCATCCGAGGACGGTGTGCCCCGCAGAGATAAACCCGTGGGTCATGGCACGTCCAAGTCCGCGCGTTGCTCCAGTCAGTACGATTCGTCGAGGCTCTGACATGCTGTTGCCTGAATCAAGCCGAGAGTGACAGTTTGGCGAAGCCGCGCTTGCCAGCGCGGAGGATCATCCCTTCATGAAGGGTGACGGTCATGCGCGGATCGTCCACTTTGACATCATCAATGCGGACACCGCCTTGCTGGACCAAGCGCCGCGCCTCAGCGTTGCTGGGAGCCAAGTTGGCGAGAGTGAGCAAGCGCAAGAGACCTACTTCTCCGCCCGGGGCCTCGTCTGAGGGAATCGTGATGCTCGGAATATCGGTAGGATTTTGACGTTCCGAGAAGACTTTGGCAAATTCCGCCGATGCTGAGTCTGCCGCTTCCGTCCCGTGAAATCGCTGAACAATCGCGCGACCCAATTGATCCTTGGCTTCACGAGGATGCAAGGTACGCAATGGCTGGATCTGTTCGTCGGTGTAGCAGAGCACCAAGGAATAGTACCGCCACATCAATTCGTCACTGACAGACATGATTTTGCCGAACATGTCTGTAGGAGCATCGGTGACACCCACGTAATTATTCAGACTCTTGCTCATTTTTTGGACGCCGTCCAATCCTTCCAATAATGGCAAGGTCATGACAATTTGAGGAGGTTGCCCGTAGATCTTTTGCAATTCTCTCCCCAATAACAAATTGAAGAGCTGATCGGTACCGCCCAATTCGAGATCCGCCTTGACCATCACTGAGTCATAGGCTTGAACCAGCGGATAGAGAAATTCGACCAAAGAAATCGGTTGATTTTCGCTGTAGCGCTTCGCGAAGTCATCCCGTTGCAGCATTTGGGCGACCGTGACATGAGCAGATAGACGGATCACGTCTTCGAAGTTCATTGGGCTAAACCATTCAGAATTGAAGCGGACCTCGGTCCGATCCCGATCGAGGACTTTGAAGACTTGTTCCTGATAGCTTTTGGCGTTTTCCTGTACCTGCTCTCGGGAAAGTTGGGGGCGCGTTTTGGATTTCCCTGAGGGATCGCCAATCATGGCCGTGAAGTCGCCGATAATAAAGACAACAGTATGGCCAAGGTCCTGAAGCTCACGCAATTTGCTTAGACCGACCACATGCCCCAAGTGAATATCGGGAGCGGAAGGGTCGGCTCCGTATTTGATTCGCAGGGGGCGCTTGTTAGTCGTAGCATCTTGAAGGCGAGATTTGCATTCCGACTCAGAAACAAAATCGACCGACCGTGCCATAATCGTTTGTAACATTTCATGGGTATCTTTCATGGTGGAGAGCATAGCAGACTGATATCGGAGTTACAAGAAACGCGGAGCAGAGGCATCTGAAATCCAAGACATCTATCCCTTTCTAGCCCGTCAGCAAAAGAGCCAGTCGCAGACAAAGACACAAATTGTGATGCGTCTGTCCTGGGCAGAGGCCTTACAGACCGCCCATCAGGGCCAGGAAGATACCGGCGGTGACCGCTGATCCGATCACACCTGCCACATTGGGCCCCATGGCTGCCATCAAGGGATTGACTTTGCCTTGTGTGTGAAAAGAAACAAATTGCTGCACCACGCGGGCGGACATAGGCACAGCGGATACGCCGGCAGCGCCGATGCAGGGATTGATTCGGGCGTGTTTAGGCAGAAACAAGTTGATCAGCTTGGCAAACATGATCCCACCTGCAGTGCTACCTGCAAAAGCAATCAGCCCAAGGAAGATGATGAATAGAGTCTGTTTGCTGAGAAAGGTTTCGCCCGCCATGGTTGCGCCAATCGTGATCCCGAGAAAGATGGTGACAATGTTAATCAGTGGGCCGCCAGCTGTTTTGCTGAGTCGATCCGTAACGCCGGATTCCCGGAGCAGATTACCAAACATCAACATCCCAATCAATGGAGCGGCTGGAGGTACAGATAACGACACGAGGACTGCCACTGTGATGGGAAACAGAACAACGACCGTATGTGGGACAATCCGAGCGGGCTGGATTGGCATGTTCCGTTCTTTCTTGGTGGTCAGCATTTGCATGATCGGGGGCTGGATCACAGGGACCAGCGCCATGTAGCTGTACGCGGCCACAGCGACCGCTCCGAGCAGGTGGGGGGCCATGATCGAAGTCAAAAAGATGGAGGTGGGGCCGTCGGCGCCGCCAATAATGCCGATCGAGGCGGCTTCTTGCGGAGTAAAGCCAAAAAGGTAGAAAGCCCCCAGCGCCGCTAAAAAGATGCCGATTTGTGCTGAGGCCCCCAAGAGTAACATCACGGGACGGCTGAGTAGGGGGCGGAAATCGGTCAATGCGCCTACGCCCATAAAAATAATGGGTGGCAACAATTCGGTTTTGATGCCTGCATTGTAGATCATTTGCAGCAAGGGGACACGAGCTTCAGGGCCAGCTACGAACTCACTGGACGCGCTCATTGCCGCCAGCGGCAAGTTGGCCATGATCGCGCCAAAGCCAATCGGTACGAGAAGCAAGGGCTCATAATGCTTCACAATCGCGAGTGTGATCAACACGGCGCCAATAACGATCATGATGATATTTCGCAGATCGATATGGCGAAAGCCCGCTTCTTCAAATAAGAGAATCAACGCATCCACGTGAAGTTCCTTCGTGCAATCAATGGGGGTTACTGTTCAATCTATTGTTCAATGGTGATGATTGGCTTACCGCCAAAGACCTCATCCCCTATACTGACATGGACATGAGTGACAACACCATCGCGCGGAGCTCTGACTTCATGTTTAGCCTTCATGGCTTCCACAGCCGCCACAACCTGACCCTCGCTGACCTTATCACCGACACTGACATTCACTTCGACGACCTCAACCTTGCCTTCGAATGGCGAAAAGATGGGCAGAGAGACTGTTGGATCACTCGCAGGTTGGGCTGCAGGCGCTGTGGCAGCGGGGGGGGGTGCTGTGGCTGCGGACTGAGTGGGTACTCCACCAGCAGGCGGATCAATCGTGATTTTGAACCGACGGGTATGCGTGCCATCTACGACCGTACAATGCGTGGTGATCGGGCTGGAAAGTACGACGGGCGCAGCCGCTGCCGGGGTAGGCGCAGGTGCAGGTTCCGCTTTCGCCGCTTCAGGTTCGGCGGCTTTCTCTTTTAAGGGGAGGACGAGTCGGCCTTTGCCGGTCAACAATCGGATGCCCTCGTTTAAGTCCATATTTTTCCCAGGCACCATCGCAGACGCGACCAGGAAGATATTCTCTTCAGTTGTAGATATATTGCGCTCTTCAAGAGCTTTCTTGGCTCCGGACAGTGAATCGGGCGCCTGCTCTAGAGGATCTCCGTCGAAGGGCTCTAGTTCCAATTGCTGACTGGCGATCTTGACGACTTCGGGATCGGGGGGCATGGGGGTGCGGCCGAAGTAGCCCAGCACGGATCGACCATACCCGGCATCGATTTTCTTCCAACGACCATGGAGAACATTATTAAAGGCTTGCAGCCAGTATTGTTGGCTTCCAGGTGTCACGCTCGTCCATGCGCCACCGGCACGGACGACTTCAGGGAACTCCGCCAGTACAGCGCTGTAGCGGTCGATAATTCCAGCGGATTCCATCATGTGTACGTTGGGGCCAATGGCGCCACCCGGCATAGGGAAGTTGACAACGCGCGCGTCGGCAGAGGTGGTGACAGGATTGAACGCATACTCTTTCAACCCTTCATCCAATAGGGCTTCAATTTCATCCATGCGCTCATGATCAATATCGAGTTTGTAGCCCGTGCCTTTTAAGCCGTGCCACATGGAACGGACATCGGGTTGCGATGTGCCTGATGCCAATGGGCGGACAGATAAGTCGATGCCGTCCACGCCGCCTGCGATACCTGCCATATAGCAAGCCACAGCCATTGAGGCCGTATCATGGGTATGCAGCCACAGAGGAATTTCTGGCGGCAAAATCTTTTTCAGTCCTTTCGCTGTCTCATAGCAAGTTTTCGGATCGGTCGTGCCTGAGGCGTCTTTCATGCAGACCGAATCAATTTGGATGCCCGAGGCTAGAACGCGTCGGACCACATCTACATAAAATTCTGCGGTGTGGATTTTATCTGATTTATATGGCAGCCCCATTAACGCAACTGCCAGCTGGTGATGCATACCGGCATCAATGATTGGCTTTGCGGTTTTGATTAAATTGTCAGAGTCATTCAGGAAGTCGAAATTGCGGTCCCAGGTGGTGCCGTGTTTCTTCATCATTTTGGCTTGCAGAGAGAGAGCCTCAAGGCGTTGCGTGGTCAGCGTGACGCCGGATACAGAGCGGGTGAGAATTTGAAGGTCGACATCCGGCCCTACGACGTTGCGCATCTTGTCCATGCACTCGAATGGATCTTCTTGGGCGTAAAAGTAAGGCGCTTGATAACGAGCCCCGCCGCCAAATTCAAAGTGGCGAATACCAGCTTGAGCCGACGCCTCCATAGCGGGCAGGATATCATTGACGCGGACCTTGCCACCGAAGACGCTTTGCAGGCCATCCCGGAACGTCGTCAGCATGACGCGAATAGTTTTCTCGGTTTCAGTGAAGATCATGATGTTCCCTTTCGTACGGTTTCAATGCGTGAGACTTGGTGGCCAGGCAGCAATACAGAGACTGCAGCTGCGATGGCTGCAGCAGTGGCGGAATCGGGCTGATGTTTGTGTCCGGGAAACAGCCACATGAAGAATCGCATGCCGCCAGCCAGAGTCGATAAAAGCAACATGACTGCCACAAAAGCATTCAGGCAAATCAACAGCAAATTGGGCTCGGCTAGTATATCTGCGTCCATGAATTCTCCTAAAGGCTGGAAGTATAGATAAGCGTAATTGGGTTGACCAGATTCTTTTTCTATCGAGGAACGCGTTATGCGTTTATCAGGGTAAGCTGCTGGCTATATACTCGGCTGAATGAATCGCTTTGCGGCCCGTTAGATCTTTGATTTGATGGCGGCACGAAAAGCCAGGTGCAACCAAAAAGGTTTCGTCTGGCAATTCTCGAATAGCTGGCAGCAAGCGGTCCTCTGCAATACGTATAGAAGGCTGATAGTGCTCTCGCTCGTAGCCGAACGCTCCCGCCATTCCACAGCAACCCGCATTACTGACTTCCACGTGAGATTCTGGGAGAGATTGTAAAAGCGCCACTGTGGACGCGCCTTGATCCAGAGCCCGTTGATGGCAATGAAGGTGGAGGAAAGCGGGTCTAGAGGAGTGTGTGTTGCGGGGCCAGACCAATCGTCCTTTGCTGAATTCGCTCCAGAGAAACTCATCCCAGAAAAATGTCTTTGCGCCAACGTCTCGAGCCAGA
>SLBD01000009.1 GCA_007126515.1 Kiritimatiellia bacterium | reverse complement strand
GTGGACGCGTCTCCTGGAAGCGTGATTCCGATGGCAGCCAAAGCCCGTACGAACTGAATATCACCTATTTCGATTTGCTGGGCGACGACCCGACGATCGTGACCGAGGCTCACATTCAGCGATTTCTCTCTTCCCAGGCCATCATGCTCGCGATGCGCGGCATGCCCGCCGTCTATTTTAACAGCCTGTTTGGGGCCCGTAATCATCAGACGGGGCTCGCTGAAACAGGCCACAACCGCACTCTTAATCGCCAGAAATGGGATCAAGCAGAATTGATTCAACTGCTAGATACACCTGACTCCCACACTCATCGCGTCTTCACTGCGTATTTGCACCTGCTCCAAACACGACGTTCGCATGCTGCCTTTCATCCCAGCGGCGATCAGCGAGTGATCCTGCTGGGTGATGCCCTGTTCGCTTTGTTACGCGTGTCACCATCCAGCGATGAAACCATACTATGTGTCACCAACTTCAGTCATGAACACATCTCGATCTGCCCTGCCGACTGTGAAATTGGCTGGACACAGTCGACGCGGTTGCGCGATCTACTGCAACCCGATGCGCCTTCTGGGCAAGGGGCCGCCTGGCAATTATTACCCTTTCAAACGGTCTGGCTGACACTGGCACTATGAGAACCATTATTCATCTGGATATGGATGCATTCTACGCCTCGGTCGAACAGCGAGATCATCCGGCCTACAAAGGACATCCGGTCATTATCGGCTCTCCTCCCGATCAGCGAGGAGTCGTTGCGGCGGCTTCCTATGAGGCGCGCAAATTCGGTGTCCACTCCGCGATGCCCTCCCGCACAGCCGGACGATTGTGTCCAGAAGGGATCTTCTTACCCGTACGCATGAATCATTATATCCATGTCTCCGAACAGTTGCGGGAAATCATGGAACAGTTTACCCCCTTGATCGAACCGCTCTCTCTGGACGAGGCCTTTCTGGATGTGACGGGCGTGATGCGGCACTGGCGAGACGCCCGTGAACTGGCCCGCACCTTAAAGCAACGCATTTCCAGCCAGCTCGACCTGCCGTCCTCGGTGGGGATTGCCAGCAATAAGTTCCTGGCCAAGCTGGCAAGTGACTTGGAAAAGCCGAACGGCCTCTGCATGGTGCCATCGGGAGCCGAGGCCATTCGCGCCTTTCTCGCACCTCTCCCCGTGCGCCGGATTTGGGGTGTGGGAAAAGTCACCGCCAAAAAACTGGCTGAACACCAGATCTTTACCATTGCTGACTTGCAACGACGCAGCACATCGGAATTGGGCCGCATGGTCGGATCCGCTGCTGGCGGAGAACATTTGTGGGCCTTAGCGCATGGACTGGATGAACGTCCCGTCGAGACAGGCACGGAAGACAAAAGCATTTCCCGAGAAAACACCTTTGGGGAAGATTGTCGCGATCCGGAAGTGCTGCGACAAGCTTTACTCGAATTGACAGAGCAAGTCGGACATCGGCTGCGGAAATCAGGACGCTACGCGACCTGCGTGACGCTCAAGTTTCGGACTTCCGACTTCCGGTCTCACACCCGCCAGGAAACACTGGCATCACCGATCTCAAGCGACCGCGAACTACTCCGTCATGCATTGGGACTGCTCGAGGGGCAGCGGATCAAAGAGCCCATTCGATTGATTGGATTTGGCGTCAGCCGCTTCACCCACACGATGATCGTGGAAGAAGAGCAGCCCGATTTATTTGGGATTACGCAACAAGATGAAAAAGCGCGAGAGCGCAATCAACGACTGGATGCAGCCGTCGATGCGCTCCGCGAACAATACGGCCGCGACGCGTTGCGCCGCGGGAACTTTACCATTACTTCTGATACTGCTTCAGAAAACCAATAAACTCACGGCGGTGATTTTCTTCATCCGTCAACAGCGCGATGCACATGTCCTGCGTACCATAATCAACTCCATCGCTGATCCGAATGATCTGATTATAGCCAGCAATGCCATCTTCCTCGGCTTCAATCACTCCCTTGATCACCGCCACCACATCGGTCGAATCCTTCGGTGGCTGCAATGATTTTTGCGAGGCCTTGAACGCCATACTGCCGGGCACAACGCCTCCCAATACCCGAATCCGATTCGCCAGCTGCTGCGCGTGTCCTAATTCTTCTGTGATATCGCCTGCCAGTGCCTTTTTGATCGGTTCTGCATCGACCCCATCCAAATTATTTGAGACAGAAATATAATTTTGTACCGTCTCCATTTCTTTCCAATAGGCATCGATCAATGCGTGAATAATCTTGTCTTGAACCGTTGTCCTTTTCTTTGACGCTTTTTTTGCACTCATCCATTTCTCCTATGTTTAGCTTTGCGCTCCGTACAGCTTTCGCTGTCAGAGTTGCTGATTGAACTGTTTCCATATACACTATACAGGAAATGGGAAGAAATTCATGACAAAACTGTCCTCACTGTTCTCAGTTGCGTGAGCGTGTCTGAATCGCCTTCCTCCTATATTGGACATGAAAGAATCCTCTCGACTTTTTCCATTGAATGGAAAAACTGGTGTGGAATTTTCCATTGAGTGGAAAAAGGAAATAGTATGGCTCATATCGTTACTGAACCCTGTTTTGGATGCAAAAATACCGTTTGCGTGACCGTTTGTCCGGTCGATGCATTTCGCGAAGATGAATACTGTCTCTGGATTGATCCGGATGCCTGTATTGATTGCGGTGCCTGCATTCCCGAATGTCCGGTAGATGCCATATTCACGGAACGAACCGTGCCTGACAAATGGGCACATTATATCCAGCTAAACGCCGAGAAGTCTCCGTCTCTCCCTGTCATCACTGAACAACAGGAACCCCTCAGTTGAGTCAATCCGTTCGCCGCTGTCTGTTGAGTTTGGCAGTGGCGATCGTCGCAGCCAGTTGTCATACGCCCCCTCCCACTGTGCCGATGCAGCGAGTGTCGACCCGCGCACCACTCACAACTCCAATCAGCTACCCAGGCGCGCACTTGGACGCAGTGTACACGCCGCCAAACGCCTTGGATGCAGCCACTGAGGGCATCGACTGGTTAATGGGGAATCCAGATGAACTACGCTCCGGGCCACATCCGATTGCGATCACTGCCATTGCATTCTGCGCAGCCGCTCGCGATCCACGCATACGAACCGATGCAACGTTTAGAGAGTTCTGGCTCCAGGAGCTGAACAATGTGATTGCTCATCAAGACTCCCGTGGACGGTTAAGCGCGGCGGTCGACACAGTCCTGCCCTACGAGCATGCGTGGGCCACACGGGCCCTCTGCGAAGCGCTCGCTTTTGATTCCAACCCGATATGGGCACAAGCCGCACAGCGTGCCGTTGCTTTCATCATTGAACACCAACAACCAGGAGGCGGCTGGCACTATGGCTATGCCAATTTTCGTCAACGCAGTACACCTTTGACAGTCGCGCAAATGGATGCGTTATTTGCCGCACGGCGTGCCGCTATTGATGAACCGCGACTTGATCATGCGCTCCAACTTGCCGCTCATGACCTGGAAACGATCCAGGACCCGCAAACAGGCCATTTCGGGTATTTGATGCGCGGCGTTGGAACAGCGGCTATGGACGGATACGCTCTAGCTGGATTGCAGGTTGCAGATCAATGGCGATCCTGGGCCTATCGGCGGGGGTGGCTGGCCCGACAGGAGGCTGTAGCCGGATGGCCGACGACCCTGCAATATCCATTGTATGCCGCCTACTATTCGCATAAGTCGGTACTGCGACAAGGAGGTCTATCATGGCGACAGTGGGCCGATTCGTTCTTCCATGAATTATTGGCAGGACAACAGCCCGACGGTTCTTGGTCAGGGCCACGCCAGGAGGAACGATTAGGCCAAGCGTATGCGACGGCGCTGAGCTCGTTAATGATTCGCTCAGGAACTCTTGATGAAATGCAGGATCCGCACCGTCCTTGGGCGGCGTTGCCAGGGCCTGTGTATTCCATAAAAGAGGCGACCGGTTCCGTCTGTATCATTCTATCCACATGGATTGAAGATATAGATGCAGTGCTATTGGATCCTGTGATTGCGAGGGCATTAGTGAATGCCGATCATGTCTGGATCGAAGGCGTGCACCGCGCATGGATACATCAGTGGATGGACAAGGCCAACACGGCCCATGGCGAACTTCGTCTATCTCGCTCCCGCGAGCAGAGTACCTTTTTGAGAAGGTGGTTTGATGCACCTGTCGGCACACCAGACTCGCTTTGGGAAGAAATCCCATCATGGGCTTTAGCCATTGCGGTATGGGGACACGCACTGGAACAAGCGGGACGCTCCGTGGACACTACGGTTGATGCCGCTGTGGCACGGCGATTGCGGCCGGGTATGCGCCCCCAATCGATGCTCCCTGATGATCTCTACGGCTCTGCTCTTGCCTCCCTTTCTGCGGAAGACCAAGACGTTTTGCTAACGCATGCAATCGCACTGGCCCCGAATCTGGCTGCATGGAGTGATCAGATGGCCGACGCTTGGTGCCAAGGTGACGAAGCAGCATTGCGTCATCTGCATAAGCAGCTGATCGGCTCGGATCCAGCCCTTCATGCCATTATTGACAGCCTCCTTGCAACGGCACGCGCATATATCCTGCTTCATCTTCTCGAAGCGATGGCGCAAAAAGAATCCTCGTGGTTTGTCATTCCCGCGTGGCAGTGGTTCGGAGAGAACGGTTTGAAGGCCGAATTGGAAACTAAACACGAGTTGGAGATTTGGCCAGGGCTGGACGGCGTGATTGGTGCAAATGGCAGATAGATAAGGCCAAGGCATCTGCAGCATCGTTCGAAATCGTTTCCGTGATGCCCAGCAGACGAGCCACCATCACCATCACCTGTTCTTTGTGAGCGTTGCCGTTGCCAACCACAGCTTGTTTGACTGAGCGCGGCGAGTATTCGAAGACGGGGAGTCCTTCTAGCGCACAGACCGCCAATACAACACCGCGCGCTTGACCTAACGTAACTGCCGTTCGGACGTTTTTACTGAAAAAGATCCCTTCAACAGCTACGGCGACTGGTTTTTCTTCAGTAATTAAGGTCTGCAGTTCGCGAAATAAATGCGCAAGACATTCCGAGTGGATGCGCGAGGCTGGATTTCTAATCTGCCCCCACTTCACACCGCTGTAAGAATTGCCAACGGCATCGACAATCCCAAAGCCAGTTGAACGCAGCGAGGTATCCACACCCAGAACGCGCGTGACGGGTCCTGACGGTTTTGTAACCGTACGTCGCCGCGTCATGGACCCATGCGGATCCACGTGAGTGGTCACGTCGCTTCACCTTCCAGTTGTTCCATGATCTCATCAGAGATGTCGAAGTTGGCGTACACGTTCTGAACATCATCCAAATCTTCGAGGGCCTCGACAAAATTCATCAACGACTTCGCCTGGCTTGCATCTGTGACGGGCATGTATGTTTCTGGCAAGAGGGTTAGTTCTGAATTTTTGACAGGGACATCTTTTTCTTCCAACTTGCCCAGAACATCGGGATACGCTGTCGGCTCGGTGATGATTTCGAAGTACTCCCCTTCGTTGGTCATGTCTTCAGCGCCGCATTCCAAGGCGAGCTCCAGCAACTCATCTTCGTCGGCATCGCTGGATGCCACTTCGATGACCCCCTTGCGATTAAATGATCGGCTGACACTGCCCTGCCCCGCGAGCGTGCTATTGTTCTTGGTGAACACATGTCGGACTTCCGCTGCCGACCGATTCTTGTTATCCGTCAGCACTTGCACAATGATGGCAATGCCGCCCGGCGCATAGCCCTCGTACATGATCTCGTCCATCTGCTCGCCTTCGAGCTCACCGGTCCCCTTCTTGATGGCACGCTCGATATTATCGGCAGGCATATTTGCTGAACGAGCCTTCTGAATCAAGGTACGCAATGTGATATTAACAGCCGGATCGCCCCCGCTTTGGCGGGCGGCAACTGTCATTTCCTTGGCGATTTTGCTAAAAGCCTTGCCACGCTTGGCGTCGGCAGCAGCCTTCTTGTGCTTAATCGTTGACCATTTACTGTGTCCGCTCAATCTTCTTCTTCCTCCTGGGCCTTGGTTTCGGCCACAACTTTCTGAGTGATGTTTGCGGGCACGGTCTCGTAGCGGGCAAAGGATGTCTCAAATCCGCCCTGCCCCCCTGTCATGCTGCGCAGCTCCGAGGAATACCGAAAGATTTCAGCTTGCGGTACTTCCGCAGTGATGATCTGCATGCCATCGCCACTTTCCACTCCCAGAATTCGTCCCCGCTTGTGATTTAGATCGCCCGTAATATCGCCCATGAATTGGTCTGGGATCGTAACGACGACTTTCATGATCGGCTCTAGCAGCACCGGCTTGGCCTTACTCATGCCATCACGCAAAGCACGCGCTCCGGCAATTTTAAAGGCCACTTCAGAGGAGTCAACATCATGATAGGATCCATCGTAAACGGTGATTTTGACATTCATGACCGGATACTTGGCGACTGCTCCTCGCTGTAAGCCTTCCTGTAATCCTTTTTGAACAGCGGGCATGAAATTGCCTGGGATGACACCACCGACAATCGCATTCACAAACCATTCCTCGTCCGAAGGATCTCGGGGAGCAACTCGCAGATAGACCTCTCCATATTGCCCACGTCCACCCGACTGCTTCTTATGCTTATGATGCCCTTCGCCTTGCCCTGTGATGGTCTCGCGATAGGCCACGCGCGGAGTATTCAAATTCACTTCAACATTGTTGCGCTGCTTCATACGTTCTACAGCCGCTTCCAACTGTTGATCGCCGAGGCCCGACAAAATCATTTCACTGGTCTCGTTGTTCCGTTCGACGTGAATGGTTGGATCTTCCTCGGCCACTCGGCTTAAGGCATTGGCTAATTTATCCTCATCCCCCTGCTTCTTCGTCGTGACCGAATAGAACGTGGTCGGAGTCGGGAATTGAATCGGATTGAAGTGAATCGACTGTCCAACGGCACAGAGGGTGTCGTTGAGTTCCGTGCCCTTCAATTTCGGAATGGCGACAATATCCCCCGCATGAGCAATGGTGATTTCCTCCTGCTTCTTGCCATTCATAATCAGCATGTGGCCGACTTTTTCTTTGTGGTCTTTGGTGGCGTTGTACAACTCCATGCCAGGCTGCAAGGTGCCACCATATACACGGATAAAGGTAACCTGCCCCGTGAACGGATCGTTCACAGATCGCCAGACAAAACCGACAAAAGGCGCATCCGGCTTCACATCCACTGTGTTGCCGTCGGCATCCTTGACCGGGCGCTCTGGTGGCGATGGCAACAATAATGAAACGCCTTCCAAGAACTCTTCCAGCCCGAGATTATTCTTACTGGACAAGGCAAAAACTGGAACCAGATTCCCATCATGCACGGCACCATGTAATCCGGCTGCAATTTCTTCAGCCGTCAGATCCTCGCCGCCGAGATATTTT
>SLBD01000111.1 GCA_007126515.1 Kiritimatiellia bacterium | reverse complement strand
TTCCCAAATCCAATCACCCGAACAGGCCACAATGTCCTCAAAGCGTTCTACACTTTGTTTCATGACTTGCTGCGCTCGGTTCCGATCATCAATTTCTTCCTGAAGCGACCGATTCAATGCCAAAACATAGGATGTCGTCATTGCCAAAACGATCAATAGGGCGCCGATCCCGATAAAGAGAAATAGATGACGACGGATCATGCTAACAAAGTCTGGACGCCCATGATTTTGGAACGGGGGCAATCGCAATTCCTGCATCAGAGCCTGCGCCTCGGCACAGGAAATCGGCAGGCTCCAAGCCAATTGCAAGGCCTCTTCGGGAAATAGCTCCTCTGCAGCCACTGAGAATACCGTGGCACCAATTTGCCTCACAAGCTCAGATGGGAGTGATTCGAATGCCATCAACCTATAATCGGGATAGAGATCTGTGCTAGCCCAAAAGGGGAAATCATCACGCTGGCTCGAAACAGCAGGACTCGCCGTTACGACAACAAGCTCTTCCATGTCGAGCTCCCCACGGACAGACATTCCCTCAATGACACTACTCGACACAACACCGAGCTCGACATCTCGATCTAATACGGCACGAACGACTGCTTGATCGGTTGGGAACCATTCAATCTGCGATGGAGCTGAATCCAAGCTGATTCCCTCACTACTGGCAGCGCGAGATACAGCTAACCAGGAGAGTAAGGGCTTGCCGCGCACTCCACCAACAACTCGCCCCGAAATATCCTGGAATCGCTTATGACCCGAATCAGCGCGTGCAATTAGGACTCCGGCACCCCGTATTCCTTGTTGATTCTGAAACCTTCGCTCAATGATAGCAACAGGGCGCAATGGAATTTCCTGCTCAAGTAGAAGGGATTGAGAGGCATCCCCAAAGAATAGACCCGGATGCGACATCAGATAAGTTCGACCGCGAACCGCTGGATCAATCGGGGTGATCTGGAATTCATGTCCGGGGATTTGCTCACCCAATTGAACCAATGTCTTTTCCATCAACCGCTGACTGTTCGCCTCGATCCCCTGATCGTCAAAATAGTAGATAGGGACAACTTGGGCTTGCGCCCTCCCCCCCTCAATGACCAAACAGCAAAGAACGATAAAGACCGATACCCAATGAAAGAACCACTCATTCCCCATCCATCTGAACCGTCGCACGAATGATTGCATTTATGAATTCCCCCCCAAGTTGTGAATATGGACTATAAAGTCGAATACTACAAACGAGACAAACTTACTTCAAGGCATTAATAACCATTTATCAATAGTGTTTGGCCCGATCAATACATCAGGCCGAATTGATCCACCCAGAATCGCCATCTGTGTAGAACTCCTTTTTCCAAATTGGCAGACGCTCTTTCAGCTCATCTATAACAAATCGACATGCTTCAAAAGCGGGCCCGCGATGCGCAGCAAGCACCCCGATCCAGACTGCGACATCGCCAATCTCCAACACCCCCACGCGATGCTGGCAAGTCACTGCCACGACATCATATTTGTCTAGGGTTTCATCCTCAATGTTAGCAAACTCATTTGCGGCTAACTCAGAGGCACCTTCGTATTCAAGTCGGATAACAGTTCGGCCCTGATTACTGATTCGCACGCGGCCTTCAAACGTAACCAAGGCACCTGCTCCATCATTTCGACATTCCTTGGCAAGACGAATCGGGTCAATGGGAAGCTCTGACAATTCAAACATGATCGCAACCTCCGGCAACGGGCGGAATGAAGGCAACCCGATCTCCCTCCTGCAACGGCGTTTCCCACGTAGCAAAGGAATCGTTGATGGCCACCTTCACGTGGGCTCGCTCCGGTGAAAACCCATGCAAGGACACAACTTCCTCATACAATTCTTCCGGAGTCTTTGCCTCCGTCTGAATGGATTCAGACGCACAGCCACTGCGTTCTCGCATCATGGCATAATAGGCGCATTCAACGTGGATCATGAAAATCTCGCTTCCCGCCAGTCTTTTCGCGCAACCGGACCTGCTCGATGACGATTTCATGTGAAAGGGCTTTGCACATATCATAGATCGTCAAAGCGGCCGCGCTAGCTCCCGTTAGGGCTTCCATTTCTACACCCGTCTTGTGTGTCGCACGAACGCGACATTCAATCCATAATCGATCCTGTTCCTGCTCTTCAATATGAATAGAGCAATGTTCGAGAGGAATCACGTGACACAGCGGAATCCATTCATGGGTCTTCTTGGCCGCCTGGATGCCAGCCACAATAGCTGTCTGGAAGACAGGCCCCTTGGCACTCCGACGTTCGCGATCACTACTTTTCTCCAACGATTCAAGAACTCCAGAAGGAAAACGCACAATCGCCTCAGCGATGGCGGTGCGCGTCGACACACCCTTGTCCCCTACGTCCACCATGGTCGGTCGATGTTGATCGTCAAGATGAGTCACTCGGGCAGCCGACTCGCTGGACTTGGGCGTCGCAGATTCCATGAGAGCTACTTTACCGTGCCGATGCGAATGTTGATGTCGGCTCGCCGCTCCAGCCGATCTTTGCATCCATCTTTAATCCACAAGATACGATCCGAGGTGTCCAACATCTTGTGATCATGCGTGGCGGAGATGACAGTAACTCCAAGCTCCCGGCTCAATTCGCTTAAAAGCTTGATAATCTCTTCTCCTGTGTGCAGATCCAAGTTGCCCGTGGGCTCATCTGCCAACACGATGGCGGGTTCATTAGCCAAGGCACGGGCAATGGCCACCCGCTGTTGCTGACCGCCAGACAACTCATCCGGGCGATGCGTAAGTCGCTCGCCAAGACCTACTTTACGAAGAATTTCACAGGCTCGATCATGCGATTGCTGTTGATCCATTCCATTAAAAATCAATGGCATGGCCACATTATCAATCGCGTTGTATGCGGGTAAGAGATTGAACTGCTGGAAAACATAACCAATGTGTTTACCGCGAAAATAGGCCAATTCTCGGCTAGACAGCTCTTTGAGTGTCACACCCGCGACTTTGATGGTTCCTGAAGTCGGCTTATCCAAGGCACCAATCATATTAAATAACGTGCTCTTACCTGAACCCGAAGGCCCCATGATGGATAAGTATTCCCCACGGAAGATATCAAGCTCCATGTCGCGCAAGGCATGCACTTTGAGCTTACCAAGATCAAAGACCTTATTCACACCGCGAATTTCTATGAGTGTTTCAGCCATAATTTAGAATGGCAATGGAATCGCCGCCTTACTTAAGAATGTAATCCCTACACCGACCGTCGTAATCAGGCCCATACCGCATGCAAAGCCCGCACTCACGACGGGAATGTATTGCCGCCACTTGAGCCCCATCTTACGCTGGAAATAATAGCGTCCCAATAACGCCCCAATGAATTGGGGTATCACAGCATGGGGCATGGTCTGTCCAAGACCGCGCACCACGCCATAGGTCAACATGACCGGAGCGCCCAAGGAGGCCAGGCCCCAAAACATGATTCCGCCAAAAATGGCCCCACTCAAAATGAAGGGCAGACGAAATGCCTCCTCAAATATCGAATATTCACCCAGCGTTGCCGAAAACATGATCGAGGCATTTTCAGCATGTAACTTCCAAATTTCATCAGCAAAGGGATAGACCGCCGACGGAACTTCATCGAGACCCCAAATGAAATTCATGAAGAAGATGGAACTGATCAAAATAATTGGGAAGAGTACGATTTGGGTCTTCCAAATACTTGTGAAACGAGTTCCGGTTAATTCGCACTGCTTATAGAATACTGTCATCTGCCCATAATTCGCTATCGGAATCGGCAAGAACCAAACCGCAACACCTTGATATCCACTTAAGATCAAGGCTGCTTCCCTAATGAAGGGGACCTCAACCACTTGTCCCACCATACCCTCCAGCCGAGCAGTCACATAACTGATCATTGGAGTATAGATGAAGCCCAAGAAAAACAAGACGATCATGACCCCGGGATGCCAATCGATCAACCAGCCCGAGACACCAATATACGTTAACGTCACAAATAGATAGGTCGTCAGAACCACCCAGATCTTGATATCTCCACGACCCTGTGGAACCGCAGCAGTACTAGGGGCTGGCAGGGTATCTGTTTGAGAATCAGATTTTCGCTTGGCTTTGCGGAGACTGCGAATCACCTGAGAGATGCCCGCTACCGCAATGGCAATCGCAATCCCAATCTGGAAACTGAAGTAGAAATTGACGTTGTTTAGGTAAAGCGTGCTGATCGTGCTTTCCCCCGGCGTCCAGCTACTCAGGATCCCGACATTGTACAGGATCGGATTCAAAACAAATGTCGCAATCAATCCAACGAATGCACCGACCATGGCGAAAAACGGCAATACCATGCCAAATATCAGGTTTCCTAAATCCCAGGACATGCCGGTGGCTACGGCAGGCAGGAAATTACCTGTCTGAGGCGTGAAATCAGAGAACGGTATTGGCAACAGCGTGATGGGCTGCCCTGTCATTGCCCCCGTTAATGTCGGCAGCAATAGATAAACGCTGCCAAAGGCAAGCCCCAGGGCACCTCCAATCGAGAATACGCGCCACCGCCACCGCCCCTCAGACTGCTCGATATTTTTTTCATCGGCATCCTCGGCCAAGGCCATGATTCCTTGAGCTCCAATCGGAGCCATGGGGAACGGCAATTTTTCGACATCATTCGCAACTCGGAATAATCCGTACCCAAGCACTGCACTGGAAAGCTGACCAAAGAAGGTTCCGAAAATGACCAAACCTATGACAGGCAACCAGTCGATATGGAAGAAGGTTCGATCAATGTACGAATCGGACTCGATCCCCGGCGCGAACCACGTGGGCAACTCAGCGGCGATACCGGCGGCAATGGCCGCTTCACTGCGGGCATAGAATTGATTCCACAACAAACCATTGAAAGGCATCCCCATGGCAGCGCCCGCCATGAAGAATAACACGAAAATTTCTGCATTCTTCAGATTTTTTTGGGCGCGCTTCGCAACTTCAATAAAGAGAATGACGGTTACCCATTGGGAAGCTGGCCCGATATTTTCAACACCGGCCAGCAAGCCCATGTAAATCGCACCGGGCACCATCAACAAGGCGACAAAGATAGCCCCCATTAAGGCGGTCCAACTGAAACCGTCTTCAAAGGTCGATGGCACCTCCATCACTTGCCGGAATTCTTCCAGCTCTTTATCTAATTTGTGTTCAGACATGTTACTTCTGGAAATGAGTCAATGTTTGCTCGCGATATTGCTCCATGACTTCCTTGGGAATCGATCGCCACAATAGGAATTGTGTACGCAGATCGTCAAAGAGATTCCGATTAAGTCTCACCCAATCACCTGGCTGCCCGGACCGGCGGATCAGCTGAATCTTCACTTCATCAATGCCTTTAATCTCACTCGGCGTGCTGCGTAATTCAAAGTCCTGGGTCACGCCTAGATCGAAGGGAGCCAACGCCACATAGGCTTTGAGCCCCAGACTCCCGTCACTGTCCTTGACCATTTGCGTGTCCCTAGCCATGAATGCGCCCAGCCCTGTATCGCTGAAATTATCGAAATGCTCCTTCAGGAAGCTAATCACTCCCGTTAAGTCGTATTCAGAAACCGTAAATGGGAAGACGATGTCGTAGACCCCACCTTTGGGTGCAGGTGGACGCCAAGAGCGCAGCAAGCCCGGATTCGCGCTCTTCGAGGCCTTGATCGCAGGATAAATTGCAGAAATCAGCACGGTAGCCATGACGATCAATATGGTGACGATGGCATTTGTGGAGGAGTAATTGATCTCGGGCACAGTCACGAGCCCGAAAGAGGCCAACCCCGTCAAGATTTTCATGGAACCCTGCGCGATCAGGTAGCCTCCCATGCCGCCCAACACTGAATAAACCAAGGCCTCAGCGAAAAATAGGCTGGCAACATGCGGCGGAGCCAGACCCAAGGCACTAAATGTGTAAATTTCTTTTTCGCGGTCGGCGACCGATCCCAACATGGTTCCGAAAATAACCAAACCACCCAAGAGGATCGGGAACAATAGATCCCCCACTCCACTGGCTGCGACCACGGTACCCAAGACATGACGGAAAACACCATTGTATCGCGTGGCCATAATCGGCGTGCGATCCATCATTCGGGCGAACTCCTCAGCGATTCGCGAAGCGGTTTCTGAATCTTCAGTGTAAAGATGGACCAAGCTGACTTTACCTCCGGCTCGAGCACAATTCTCATCGGCCATAATGACTACAGAATCGGTTGGAAGGTTCGCCCAGTTAATCTGTTCCGCCATCAAATCGTCTGGGGAACCGGTCATCTGCCCCGCCTGAGTCTCCTGCATCTGAGCATAATCGATCGGGATCACGCTGGAATTGTCCATGTCCACAATGGCGGTGAAGCGCGTCGCGCTGAGCAGAGGGCCGACAGTCAAAGGAATCCCCTTCACCATGACTCGGTCGCCAGGGTTCACACCCAATAGGGTCGCAACGGCCTGTGTCATAAAGACATGATCATTGATCATGTCCGGATCATCAATTTGGAGCAATTCCCGCAAGTCACGACGATGCACCAATTCTTGAGGCTCAATCCCGAGAATGCCTTTCAAGATGACCGGGTTGCTACCGTCTTCCAAACCGATGACGAAATCGGGATCGCCAGGGAATTCCGGGCAAACCCAATGCCGTACCGCGACATCTGCTTCATCTGCCCATCGGGCGCGAATGAGCTCGACAAAATCAGGATTGATTGTGCCGCGTGTCGGCGGGACATATAGCGCCGCAGTATAGTCGGGAGAGGGAGCCGTGAACAATCGAACGATACCACGCTGAGTGTCAAACGACGCAAAAATGAGAATAGTGAATGTCAGCAAGATGATTGTGATGGCCGTCAAGAACGTACGTAGCGGACGCCGACGCATTGTCGAAATGCCCATGCTCATGGCCGCCATGACCGTATTAAAACGAGAGATGTCTGCTGCATGAACCGTAGAGGTCATTCCCTGCAAGGCTTTCAGCTCCGTTTCAAACTTCTGCATGATGATAAAAATCACCAAGGACGCAAGCACCACGACGGCAAAGCCAAGGAAAATAATGATCGGAGTTTGCGCGACAGCAAATGCCGGATGCGATAGCCACAAGATCACGAAAGTGATGATGAAAAACAAAGAGAACCAGCTGACTTGTTTGTAGATGATGCTGGAGCCAATCAGCAACCGCTCCAAGGCGAAGGCAAACGGAATACAGAGGGCCAGCAAAATCAGCACCGCTGCCACGAGGTCGTCCATGATTGAACGAGTATTTTCATACACTGGTTGTGCAGATAACAAGGCGGCGGCTGCCAATGACTCTGCTCGTAACGGCTGATCGGTCACCAACGCGGCCTCATACATATCTTCAACCCGGCCATGCAACTCTTCCAGCGAGCTGTTCAGAATATCGCGTGACCGTAGCAGTGCCAACCGAGACTCATTGATTCGCCAGAGATCTCCTGCTCCTTGGAACGATGTTCTCACATCCAACCAATTCCCATCGATCGGAAATCCGGTCCCCAAGGCCTCGCGCATGACACGGGCCGACAGATCGGCGCCACTGTTCTCCAGCCCGATAGCGGACCGTATCCCGAAAATCTTCGCATTCTCGAGGCGGTCTTCGACAAAGAACAGCACCACCCCATCGTGGGTCTGCACAAATCCCCGCTCAGATCCGTCCGAGCCCATATTGGCATTTCCAATGGCATCAAATACAGTCGCAGAATCGGGCCAGTATCGAGGCGGCATCATATAGAAACCGCCACGCGCTCGAAGCATATTCAAGCGACTCCGGAGTGACTCTCTAGACCGCATGTCGG
>SLBD01000147.1 GCA_007126515.1 Kiritimatiellia bacterium | reverse complement strand
TAGACCGAGTGCAAGCCAATAAGGCGGCGAACCAGCCCACGCAGCTCAACGGGAACAACAAATAGCATTCATAAAGAGAGCCATGAAGTCGCACCAAATTCGATGGAGTTATCCTGATGAAACCCAAGGTCGTTTTCGATCTCTGGGCTGCGTGAACGTTACAAAGCATCGTTTAAAGGGAGGCAAGCCATGAGGGCTTTTTTGCCGCCCTACCCTCCCGACCACCATACATACGCCCAGTTAGCTGCTAGAGTCATAACGACAGCCATTCGAAGCCAGCGAGCTTCGGAGGCGGAAACGTTGACGACTCGGACGCGACGACCCGCACACACGACAGTGACGAAGGCATATACCATCCAGAGTACAGCTGCGGCCCCTCCGAGAACCACCAACGGATTCATAGTGAACGCCGCCAGCCATTGTCCTCCCAGTAACAAAGCCGCCGTTCGAGTCCCACCACAAAATGGGCACGGCAAGTCAAGGGTGCCGCAGAGGACTCCTTTTGAGACGGGCAGATGCAGCCAACGTAACCAGACAAATCCGACCAGAGCCGCCAGTCCGCCAACAGCCAAACCGATCAGTTCAGCATCCGGTTCACGTCGTTCTCGCAACACAATCCGCATCAGCTGCTGAGTCCTTACAAGATCGCTGCTCCAAAGATGGCCAGCAGCAATCCGCCAACTGCTCCGCAGCAGAGTATGACAGGGAGCAGGACAGCAAGGGCCGCCTTACCCGTCGAGATCCGATGAGTTGCAGCAATTCCAATGATTTCCAGGACGATTCCCCAGAGGCTACCGATAAACGCCCCGCAGAAGGGAATAATAGAGATTGGCATCACGCCTCCGTAGGCATAGCAATTCACCCGGAAAGTGGCCTCAAACGGACGATTGGCTGCCCCCAAGAGCATTAGACATAGATGGGTCAGCCCAGCACTAACAAATGCCCCTACCGCGATGAACAGAGGGGCAAAAATCACCATAAGCATAGGAGTGAGAACAGCCTTCATGGCATCTTGTGAAGATCCTGCCCAAAGCCATTGCAAGGGGGCTTCCAGAAACGTATTGATGGCCAATGCAATCCATCCCACAAAGATGTAGAACAAAAGTGGCTGTCCGAGCCCTCCATCGACACGCAGGGTGGCAAAAAATTCTGCCGGCGTTGCAAATATACTGCGGATGGTTTTCCAGGCTCGTTCAAATACATTTCCCTCTTCGAGGTTTTCCCATGCGGGTCCCGAACGAGGTGAGCTTGATTCCGAGTCTGATTCAGGATCGATGATCACCCCTTGAACAGGCGGTGTGAATTGCTCCGGCGGGTTCGAATCTTCGGGCATCAGCTCGTCAGCATCTGGGCTAGGTGCTGGAGTCACATTGGATAATTCAGATAGTTGCTGTAGCGGAATCCAATTCGCCATGCCTTCACGCCAGACCAAATCATCTGGCAAAAACTTGCCGGAAGCGTATCCAGCCTGAAGATCCGGCAATGAATACTGTCCTACTTGCTGTCCGTTACGCCCTATATGATACAACATAATTGCCCCTTTCCTTGGTCACCAGCGTGCCAAACTGGATCCAGTGCGTCAATCTTGCCCGTCTTGTGCACAGGTCCGGGTTGCATGATTGACAACTGGCATGGGTTTGATATGGTTGCCGATTATGATACCACAATGGATTATTGAGAAGAAGCGGGACGGCGAAACGCTCGATCCCGAGGAACTGAAGTTTTTCATCGAGGGGTACACGAAGGGAACCATCCCCGATTACCAAATGGCCGCCATGGCAATGGCCATTTATTTCCAAGGCATGAGCCTCGATGAAACTGCCACCTTGACCGAACTGATGATGAATTCCGGGGACTTGGTGGACACATCATCGATCGACAAACCCAAAGTCGACAAACACTCCACCGGCGGCGTGGGCGATAAAGTTTCGCTCCTGTTGGCTCCCTTGGTTGCCTGCTGTGGTGGCGCGGTCCCAATGATCTCGGGTCGCGGCCTAGGAATAACTGGCGGCACCCTCGACAAACTGGAATCCATACCTGGTTATCGAGTTGGGCTCAGCGACAAGGAATTTGTCGCGACGATACAAGCCTGTGGTTGTTCAATGATCGGGCAAACCGGACAACTAGCTCCGGCCGACAAAAAACTCTATGCCTTGCGCGATGTCACCGCGACCGTCCCATCGATTCCGCTGATCACAGCCAGCATCATGTCAAAAAAGCTGGCAGAAGGGATCGATGGACTGGTCATGGATGTAAAATGGGGCAAAGGCGCTTTCATGCGCACGTATGAAGATGCCCAAACATTGGCTCGCACCATTGTCGAAGTGGGCACTCGAATGAACAAGGGTATGGCGGCGTTGCTGACAGATATGAATCAGCCGCTGGGACTGGCCGCAGGAAATACAGTGGAAGTGATCGAGTCGATGGAGGCCCTTAAAGGGAATGGTCCCGACGATCTGATGACCGTGACCCTAGAGCTCTGCGCCAACATGTTGACGATGGTCAAAATTGCAGACTCCAAAAAAGCGGCCATGGAAGCTCTTCAAAAGCAAATTGACTCAGGCGCTGCCTTCGAGTGCTTTAAGAAAATGACTGAATTGCATGGCGGCGATCCACGTGCTCTGGATGACTATAGCCTGCTGCCGACCGCATCTATCCAAGAAGATTATGTGGCGCCGCAGGATGGCTTTATTTCTGAAGTCAGCGCGGAACAGGTTGGACGGGCCGTTGTGGTCATGGGCGGCGGACGCTCGAAGACCGATGACGAAATCGATCATGCCGTTGGCATCACCGACATCGCAAAAGTCGGCCAACGCGTTGCTCGTGGCGATCGGTTGGTCACCATTCATGCAAGCGATAAAGGTAAACTGGCCGAGGCGCGCAAGCTGCTGGACAAGGCCTTTGCCTTTTCCGACGACGAAGTCACCCCCCCTACCCTGATCAAAGATGTCATTCTGCCGGAGGAACGCTGATGAACTATGAATTACTGGACGAAGCACTGACCTTTATTAAAGGCCGCTGGCCAGATGCCTCACCGCGCTGCGGTTTGATTCTCGGATCGGGCTGGAGTGAAGTCGTCGACACTTTTGATGTGAAGGATTCGATCGACTACGGCGATATTCCGGGTATGGGAAAAGCAGGTGTCGTCGGCCACGCGGGCAAACTCTCCTGGGCATCGGCCGCTGGCTTGGAAACCTTCATTTTCCAAGGTCGCCGTCATTACTATGAAGGGGTGGGCTGGACACCGATCGCCATTCCCATCTATCTGCTCAAACAACTCGGCGCCGATCGGTTGGTCCTGACGAACGCAGCGGGAGGTGCCCGTGATGACATGAAGCCAGGCGATCTGATGATCATTCGAGATCACATCAATAATTTTGGCGTGAATCCGCTGCTCGGCGCTCACAACCCCGTTTGGGGGCCGCGCTTTGCGGATCAATCGACGATTTACAAGCCAGAATTGGTCGCTTGTCTACGAGCCGCCGGCGAAAAGGCCGATGTGCCTTTGCTGGAAGGTGTCTACCTGGCCTCAACCGGCCCCACCTACGAAACCCCGTCAGAAGTTCAAGCGTTCAAGCGCTGGGGCGCGGATGCTGTGGGCATGTCGACTGTCCCGGAAGCGATGCTGGCCAACGCCGCAGGTTTACAAGTTGCAGGCTTGTCCTGCATCACAAACTTGGCCGCCGGGATCAGTAAGCAAGCGCTGACACATGAAGAAGTCACTGACACGACCCAACAGACCATGCCGCGCATGAAGAATGTGCTGAAGGCGTTGTGGGAGGAGCTCGCCAGTGCCAGCTAAAACACCGACCGAATTACTCCGCTGCGCTGTCGAAACAGCGAAAAATGCCTATGCGCCCTACTCCAAGTTCCATGTTGGTTCGGCCTTGGAAACAGCCGATGGCCACGTGTTCAGCGGTTGTAATGTGGAAAATGCGTCCTATGGGCTGACGATCTGTGGCGAACGTAACGCGATTTTCGCCATGATCGCTGCTGGCCAAAAGCAGATTGTCCAAATCGCCATCGTCGCAGATGGGGATGTTGTGCCGTACCCCTGCGGAGCTTGTCGACAGGTGATTAATGAATTCGCTGATCCTGATTGTCCTGTCTATGTGGCACCAGCGCAGAATATTGATAGCTACGAAACCATGACACTTGGAGAACTGCTGCCGAAATCGTTTAAGTTTTAACCCGCTACGCGGAGAGTCTTCAGAGTTCCGGGTTTAGGATGGCCGCACGTGCGGCACAGAGCTTCTTGTAGGGCGGGAATGGTTGAGTCCGCGAGATCTTCCCGCCGCTACGATAACGATTGAATACAGTCCTTTAGGGACATATCAACTACGTGTATGAAAAGCAAACTCTCCAGTATTGTTCAAGCCTCTATGATTAACTGCGGCCTGCTGACACTGGCTGCGTGCGGTCCGGCATTGGTAGAAGATGTGGACTACATTGAACACCGCCGCAACGGCTCTGCCCCCGTTTTTCAGTCAAGCGAATTAAACAGCATCGACGGAGCCATTGAGCTGGTGCAAGAATCACCTGCCCCAGATGATGCCGAATTCGATGGCACCACTCTCGCTTGGATCGATCAATTGCGACAAGAGATTGATCACACCGTGATGTTTCCGAATTGGGAAGGACAAAGGAAAGGCGCACACCAGTTCACGGTTCGCTACGTTCATATCGAGATCGATTTCGACTACAACATGGAGCACGTCGGATTCGAATGGCACGTCGACACCATGCTCAAACAGGTCGACGGTCCGGTCGCGCTGGTCACGGAGGAACTCAAGACCGACAGTCGTGAGATCCCTACCCTGAACGGTCTCGATGTGATTCCAGAAACACTGGATCTATAATGGTTCCGGCCTCTCCCCGCCTCTCTCATCAAAAACTGCGAGCGCTACAAACGGTGATCCAAGCCAGGCTATTGCCCTGGTTTGCCACTCATCAGCGCGACCTGCCGTGGCGTCGCAATCGAACGCCGTATCGCGTATGGATCTCAGAAGCGATGCTGGCGCAAACGCGGGTGGATACAGTCATTCCCTATTTTCGTCGTTTCATGAAACGATTCCCCTCTTTGCGAGCGTTGGCAACCGCGCCGCTCGATGATGTTTTGAAGCAATGGGAAGGCCTCGGATATTATTCACGAGCAAGAAACCTGCATAAAGCAGCTCAGATGATCCAAGAACATTATCGGGGACGATTCCCCCGCACCTATGCAGACATTCATGCGCTACCAGGTGTCGGACCGTACACCGCCGCCGCCATTGCCAGCTTGGCGTTCAATCTCGATCATGCCGTTCTCGACGGTAACGTCATCCGTGTTTTGTGCCGGCTCACTGGATTTGATCAAGACCCGTCTCGACAGAAGACGAAACAGGGCCTGCAGTCTCTTGCCGACCGCTTATTGGTGCCAGGACAGGCGGGAACTTGCAATGAGGCGATGATGGAGCTGGGCGCCATTTGCTGCACGCCATCCTCCCCCACCTGCAAGCAATGTCCGCTGCAATCTGTGTGCGTTGCCTTTCGCACAGACACCGTCGATCAATTGCCCGTTCCCCGACCCAAAAAGGCCGTGCCACACAAAGAAGTAGGCGCTGCAGTTGTCCGCGACGATAAAGGTCATGTACTAATTGCTCAGCGGTTAGCGACCTCCATGCTCGGCGGTTTATGGGAATTCCCCGGCGGCACGCAGGAACCGAATGAAACCATGCCTGAGTGCGTCGCCCGCGAACTCAAAGAAGAACTGGATATCGATATTGATGTTGGTGATCGTCTGATGATCGTCCGCCACGCCTACAGCCATTTCACTATCGCCCTGCATGTCTACTGGGCCACGATACGTTCCGGAACCCCTTGCCCCATCGAATGCGCCGATGTACGCTGGTGCACCATTGATGAGCTGCGCACCTACGCCTTTTCCCGTGCCGATCTACATATTGTGGATCGGCTGTGCGCGAACAGGGGTTGATTTGCGGATCTTTGTACAAACCCCTTTGAATCAGCAAAATTGTAGGGCGCGAATGGTCGCAGACCTTCGCGCCACAAATGTGGACTCATGTCTATTTCCACCTACCGCTGTCCCGGCAGCAAACGGCGCATGACGATCTCGGCACCTCGATCTGTCTGGAACACGCGGCATGCCGATCCACCGTGAACAGCAATTTCCACATGCCCCGTGGAGCCTGTTAAGGCTAGCGGCATCCCTTCGGCCACATCGGCATACGCACGATCAAGATCGTTAACAGATAAATCGGCTCCGCCCACGCGCAAGATCCACTGGGCATCCGGTGGGAGCCGATGAACGGCAATATTCGAGATGAGATTTCCATAGCGATCAATATGTGTTATCCGGCCTCGCACCTCGCGCTCCGTATATTCGGCCTCACTGCGAGCCAACAGTGTGTATTGATCGGTGTCAGTGCTCAGCTGTCGCCAATCCGCTTCACCTGCGGCCAGCATTCCCGCAACATACGCAAACACATCGCGACCATGAAAGGTGCGTGAGCAGCCTTCGGGCTTATGAATGTCGTCAGGAATCCGGCGCACAGATAGTTTTTCGGCTGCGGCGAGAGGATACGAGAACAAGCCATTGTCCGGCCCCACAAAATAGTGTCCGTCCACTTCGGCCAAGATCGCTTGCCGATCCGATCCCACGCCAGGATCGACAACGCCCACATGAATGGTTCCAGCCGGGAACAGCGACCAAAAGGTATGGATACACCAAGCGCCCGCCTCGATATCTTGAGCCGGAATGTCATGCGACATATCGACAAGCTGTGTTTGCGGGGCCAGACTGAGAATGACACCTTTCATGGCCGCAACATACCCATCCAGGGTTCCAAAATCTGTTGTCAACGTAACAATACTCATGCGCCCTCCTGCAGGTACGTCTGCGCAAACTTGACCGCAGCCTGTTCAAGATCACTGGATGCTGTTCGCTGAATTTCCTCAAACGATTTCTCAGGGGCTGCCGCTGCCATAGCTACCTCTATCCCGGCATTGGCTACGACCTGTTCCTCTACTTGCATCGATCCAGCCAACACGCCCATACGCACACCCGCCTGCTTTGCACTTGAAAGAATACCCGAAACGACTTTTCCGCCCAGCGAGGATTCGTCGAAGCGGCCTTCGCCACTCAGCACCCAATCAGCACCTGTCAATTTTTCATCCAGCCGACTGACCGTCATGACAGTATCAATGCCCGGCACCAGCGTCGCACTCGCACAGGCCATCATGCCCGCGCCCAAACCACCGGCGGCACCTGCTCCAGGGATGGTCTCGATTTCAACGCCCAACTGATCTCTGGCAATCGCCGCCCAATGCCGCAGACCTTCATCTAATTGCTGAACCATTTCAGGTGTCGCCCCCTTCTGAGGACCAAATACAGCGGCAGCTCCTTTCGGACCGGTAAGAGGATTCGCAACATCGCACAAGACATCGACAGGAATTCCCAGCTCCGGCCCGGGCTGAACCGTCTGTATGTGTTGCAAGGCTTCGCCGCCAAATCCCACAGGTTCACCCGTTGCCGTCAAAAATGTCCACCCCAGAGCCATAGCTGCGCCAATGCCGCCGTCGACCGTTGCGCTGCCACCTATGGCCAGAATGATCCGGCGCGCGCCTCGTTCCACAGCCGCCCGCATCAGCTCTCCAGTGCCGTAGGTCGTGGTGCGCATGGGATTCAATTCAGACGAGCGCAACAACGTGATACCACTTGCCTCGGCCATTTCCACCGCCGCCGTGCGATCATCCGCAAACCAAGCAAACCCTGCATGTACCCGGCGGTCGGGTAACGGCCCCATAACCCGCTGTTGAATCCACTCCCCTCCGCGCGCTGCCATCAAGGCCTTGATTGTACCTTCGCCACCATCAGCCATCGGACAAATGACCACCTCAGAATCTGGATTCACAGATAAGATGCCGCGTTGCACGGACTTGCAGGCATCTAAGGCGCTCAATGTGCCTTTGAATGAGTCAAATGCGAGAACCACTTTCATCGCGGTTACGAATCTTCTTGTTCCAGCAATCCGAAGGATTGCTCCATCCACTCCGAGGGAAATTCGTCGATGCCATGACGGAGTCGCTCCTGCCACCAATGAGACAGTTCTGCCAGATCCTCTTTGGCATACCGATACTCAATAATCTTCCGACGGGCAGGCTCGTACAGGACCACATCCATCGGGAAATCGACATCAGCGGCGCTGATCCGAGTCGAGTCAAAAGCCAAACATCCAACCTTCAACGCATGGCGCATCGAGTCTTCATATTTCAACGTCCGATCCAGCACGGGTTTACCGTATCCAGATGCGCCAATAATATAGTACGGTGTGCCTTTACCCACTTCGACCCAATTCCCTTGCGGATACATTAAGTACAGTTTGTGCTCGGCATCGTTGGCTAACTGTCCGCCAATCAGGGCATGAATATTGAAGTGCAGGCCACTTTCCTCCAGGGCCTGGCGATCTTCATGAGAGACCCGCCGCACCTGCTCCGCAAAGGCGTTCACCGCCTTGAACAAACGGTCAAAAGGTTGATCGCGCTCCTGCATGCACTCGTCAAAATAGGTCAACGCTTTGTCACGAACCGATCGCAAGCCGGACGTCATCAGAAACATGCCGCTGTGATCTTGCTCATAGACCGTCACCTTGCGTGCCGTAATGCACTCGCTGCCGGACGTCACTCGCGTGTCCGCCAGCCCCACCAATCCCGCCTTCACCTTGATACCCAAACAAAAGGTCATATTTTCCCCTCCAGATGTGCGCTAGCCTAAAGGGCCACCCCGTACGCGTCAAGTGCGCCGGTCTATCCCGGTACTCCATGAGCCAGACAGACGGCTCGGCGAGTCGCCTCGCCCTACCTTCCATTGACATGATCCAGATTGAACCACTGATTGCACAGAGAGGAAATTGCAATACATCCGTGTAATCCGTGCCATCCGTGGTCACTAAATTCATCAGCACAGCGCGTAGTCAAGTGGGGGAAACAGCGCTGAGGCGCGGGTTGTCCCGGCGAACGCGGCCTGCTTTGGCGCAGGGCTGGCCATTGGTTTCGACGACGTCGGCGGTGAAGTCATATCCGTCACTGAGAAAATAGCTGCCGACTCCATATGCGTCGACAGGCGTGCCGCGCTCTTCAAATGCGGCGATCCGTTCGGGCGTAAACCCACCCGACACGATGATGCGGACATGCGGGAATCCCGCTTGATCCAGAGCGTCTCGAACGGCATCAACTAACTCCGGAATGACGCCAGTCGGCTTGATGGTGCCCATCAAAGGGAGCACAGATCGATCCACCAAGTTCTCAGAGGTATCAAGACGCACGGCCCAGAGCTTGTCTTCAAGCTGTCGTGCGCATTCTAAAGCCGTGGCGACACAGTCGTTATCGAAATCAACCAAAGCAACAAGATTGACGTTGGGATACGCATCACCAAACACGCGCACAGCTTCCACGGTGTTCCCGCCGAGGGCGGCAATCAAGGCATGCGGTACGGTACCGGCCCCCTTCCCTCCCCACCATTCCCCTTGGGCATCGGTGGAGACCCCGTGGGCGCCGCCGATTTGGGCGGCATAGCCGTCTCCGCCCTGCACGGCCCAATGGTCATAGCGGGCAGGGAAAAACAAGACGCTTTTGCCGTTGGCGACATCGACGACATGCCGGACATTGGTGGCCACACGGGTCCGCCGGGCGAGGACGCCCAGATAGATGGTTTCTAAGTGCAAGAAGGAGGCGGCATCGCCGCGAATGTGCATGACGGATTCCCACGGTGTTGCGAGGTCACCATCGAACAAGGCTTGAATGTGGAGGTCTGCGTAGCCGCTGACCCACAGGGCATCGAGTTCTTCGTGCAGATCTAATTTGCGGCGCATGATGCGCTCGTACTCGGCTCGGTTCGAGCCATAGACAGCTCGCCCCTTCTTCTTTAGATCGACGAATTCATCGAATAAGTTGCAGGCCTCAAGATAATCCGAAAAATGGCCGCAGGCGACATGCAGGATAGCAATGGCTTCGTCGATGCCGGCCACGACGGCATGTTGTTTCTGGAACACCTGCATGAGGATGTCCGGATGCAGGTTGGCTCGTTCCAGCGCCATTTTGCCGCGCCAGAAATACGTATCGCTGCGATAGCCCCGCCGCAATTCCTGCACGGGCAAGTCAAAGACATGCGGAGGCAGCCGGGTCTTCATGCCAGCGCCGCAGCCAACCGATCCGCCACCTCGGCGATGGGAATGCGCTCTTGCGCCATGCTGTCCCGCTCGCGCCAAGTGACTGTTTGATTTTCCAGCGTTTCGAAGTCAACGGTGATGCCAAAGGGTGTGCCGACTTCGTCCTGACGGCGGTAGCGGCGACCAATGGCACCCGTCTGGTCGTAAAAGACCGGCCAGCGTTGCTGCAGCGATGCGTACAAATCCTGTGCTGTTTGCACGAGTTCGGGTCGATTCTTGAGCAGCGGGAAGATCGCGGCCTTGATGGGCGCAACGGTGGGCGCAAATCGCATCACAGTGCGCTCTTCATAGCCGTCCGGCATCTTTTCGCCGGGTACTGCTTCGCGGACATCCCCGCCGGTGCCTTCTTTGGGGATCCATTCCACTTGATACGCTTCGCAGAGGACTGCCAAGGCAATCCGGTCGACACCAGCGGATGGTTCCACAACATGCGGAATGAAGCGTTCATTCGACTCTTGATCAAAGTATTCCAGCTTCTTGCCACTGAATTCGCTGTGACGGCTGAGATCAAAATTACCGCGAGCGGCGATCCCTTCTAATTCCTGAAGCCCGAAGGGGAATTGATACATAATGTCGACGCAGGCGCTGGCATAGTGGGCTAATTCATCGGAGCCATAGACATATTTATCTAGATGTTCGGGGGCAATGCCGATGCTTGTGTACCAGTCCATCCGGGCCTGAACCCAGTACTCATGCCAGTCGGCATCGGTGCCGGGCTTGATAAAAAACTCCAGTTCCATCTGCTCGAATTCGCGCGAGCGGAAGGTGTAGTTGCGGGGATTGATCTCGTTACGGAAGGCTTTGCCGATTTGGGCAATACCAAACGGAACTTTTTGGCGCGACACCGACAAGACGTTGTCGAATTGCGCAAAGATGCCTTGAGCCGTCTCAGGCCGCAAATAGGCGACAGAAGAATCGTCTCGGACCGGGCCGACGAAGGTCTGGAACATCAAATTGAATTCACGGGCTTCAGTGAGATCGCCGCCACAGGCCCCGACCAGCTTGCTGGGCTTCTGTGGGCAAGAGGTCGACTCGAGTTGGTCGGCGCGGAAGCGGCCTTTGCAGGTTTTGCAATCCACCATGGGATCGGAGAACCCTTCCAAGTGGCCGGAGGCTTCCCAGACGCGGGGGTGCATGATGATGGCAGCATCGAGGCCGACGACATCGCTGCGGCGCTGCACGGTGTCCCGCCACCACGCATCCTTAATGTTCCGCTTTAATTCTACGCCTAACGGGCCGTAGTCCCAGAAACCGTTGATCCCGCCGTAGAGCTCGGATCCTTGAAAAATAAACCCTCGACGTTTGCAGAGGGAAGCCAACTGTTCAATATTCACTTTGGGTGTAGTAGATGTGCTCATAATGGCGTGGAGTCTGGTCAGGACGGCAAAGAAGGTCAAGTACTCAATTGACTTTCCGATTTTGGAGTCGCAATCTGGCATCGAACTACAAGAGTTGTGACGCGAATCATGTACCGAATTGTATTTTTAACTGGCTCAAAACAGGGACGACGGATCACCGTCGAAAAAGGCGATCTTTTGATCGGGTCGAATGCGGATGCTCACCTCCGCATTCAAGATCTGACAGTCCAGCCTCGGCATGCGGTGATTGAGCAACGCAGCACGGGCTATTGGCTGCGGGCAGAAACCGAAGGGCATGCTTTGCGTATCAATGACCAACCCGTGGTCGAAAGCCAGCTTGCTCATGGGGATGAGATTGATATCGGTAGCCAGCGGCTGTTGTTTCAACTTACTGGCGGCAACCCGTCCGCGACCAAGCGGCGGCGCAGCAAGTTCCACGGCATGACCTTTGTTGCCGTGTGGACGCTGTTGCTGATCCAAGTCCTAATTCTGGCCGGGCTATTCGCCTTCTGGCGGATCGACCCGATTCCCGATTCGCACCCGCAAATCAGTGACATGCTCCAGCAACGACTGGAGGAATTCAGCGCCAACCAGGCCGACAACCTGCTCGAACCCTTCCAGCTGATCCCCGAATGGATTGTAACGCCGGTGTGGGAATAGAGGCAGATCACAATTGTGCGAAGCGTCAGTTCGACATCATATTCGGCTCTTCGAATCATTCTGTTGATTTAACCACAGAGGACGCAGAGACACAGAGGTTCCGAATATTCCATATTTCATTCTTCTCTGTGCCTCAGTGGACTCTGTGGTGAAAACATCTGATTTACGGCCTTGAAACTGGCGGCGCGGTAAGGCCGGCTACAAGGGGAAGCCGGGGACAATCTGCGCCATTGAGTCACGCCATCCGCGTGACGGAACACGGATGCGCCATCTTGTCACAGGCGCGAGCGCCGAGTCGACGCACCATCATTTAGCTTAAACCATTTATTTACAGGAGATTGCGAACTTTCTTCTCGTCATTACAGAGAATTTGGCATGGGAACTGCTACACTTGTGATTGTGAAATTTTAATCCTTTACGGAATGAGGTGCAGTATGTCGAAGGTACTTGGAATTGATTTAGGAACAACGAACTCGTGTATGGCGGTCATGGAAGGTGGCGAGCCGGTGGTGGTGCCGAACGCGGAAGGTGGGCGCACGACCCCATCCATTGTCGCATTTACCAAATCGGGCGAGCGCTTGGTGGGGCAAGCGGCGAAGCGTCAAGCGGTGACCAATCCCAAAAACACAGTGTTTTCGATCAAGCGGTTCATGGGTCGTAAATTTGATGAAGTGAAACACGAAATCGGCATGGTGCCGTATGAAGTGGTCAAGGCAGACAACGGCGATGCCCACGTTAAGATTGATGACAAGGTCTATTCCCCCCCCGAGATTTCTTCGATGATTCTGCAGAAGCTTAAAGCGGACGCAGAAGCCTACTTGGGCGAGAAGATTACGCAGGCGATTGTGACTGTGCCGGCTTACTTCAATGACAGTCAACGCCAAGCCACCAAGGATGCGGGCAAAATTGCTGGCCTGGAAGTGCTGCGCATCATCAACGAGCCCACGGCAGCCTCTCTGGCATATGGCTTGGACAAGAAGAAGGACGAAAAGATTGCTGTGTACGATCTCGGTGGCGGCACGTTTGATGTATCAGTCCTCGAAATCGGTGATGGCGTGTTTGAGGTCAAGGCTACGAACGGCGACACGCATTTGGGCGGCGATGATTTTGATGAAGCGATTATTCACTGGCTGGTCGATGAATTTAAGCGCGAACAAGGCGTGGACCTATCCAAGGACACGATGGCATTGCAGCGGCTCAAAGAAGCGGCTGAGAAGGCCAAGTGTGAGTTATCCAGCTCGCAGAGCACCGACATTAATCTGCCGTTCATTACTGCCGATGCCAGTGGTCCGAAGCATTTGAATATTACGTTGAGCCGTTCCAAGCTGGAGCAACTCGCGGATGATCTGGTTGCCCGGACACTGAAGCCTGTGGAAGCCTGCTTGAAGGATGCGGGGCTGAGTTCGACCGGAGTTGACGAGGTGATTCTGGTCGGGGGTCAAATCCGCATGCCAAAGGTGCAGGAGACGGTGAAGAAATCGTTTGGTCGCGATCCGCACAAGGGCGTGAACCCAGATGAAGTGGTGGCGATTGGCGCATCGATTCAAGGGGGTGTGCTGAAGGGCGAAGTGAAAGATGTACTTCTACTGGACGTGACGCCCCTGACTCTCGGGATTGAGACGCTGGGCGGCGTATTCACCCCGCTGATTGAGCGCAATACGACGATTCCCTCGCGGAAGAGCGAAATTTTCAGTACGGCGGCGGATAATCAATCGACGGTCGAGATTCATGTGCTGCAGGGTGAGCGCAAGATGTCCCGCGACAACAAGACCATCGGACGGTTCCACCTCGATGGGATCCCCCCCGCCCCTCGAGGCATGCCACAGGTTGAAGTGACGTTTGATATCGATGCCAACGGCATCCTGCATGTCAACGCAAAGGATCTGGGTACTGGCAAGGAGCAAAAGATTACCATTACAGCGTCCAGCGGTCTGACGGATGATGAAATCCAGGAGATGGTCAAGGACGCGGAAGCTCATGCCGATGAGGACAAGAAGGCTCGGGAGTCGGTAGAGGTGAAGAATCGCGCCGACGCGACGGCCTATGAAACCGAGAAGTTCCTCAAGGAAAATGAAGACAAAATCGATGCCGACAAGAAGTCGAAAGTGGAGGATGGCGTCAAGGAACTTCGTGCAGCGATTGAAGCCAATGATGTGGAAGAAATGAAGAGCAAGATGGAAGCTCTGACAACTGCGATGCAGGAAGTGTCTGCTGATCTATATGCCCAGGCAAAAGCATCTGGTGAAGCGGGCGAGGCGGCACCGGGAGCTGGCGAATCTGCGGGCGGAGACAATCCCGATAGCGGTGCCAGCGCTCCGCAGGACGATGTAATCGACGCCGACTACGAAATGGTCGACGACGACGATAAAGAAAAGAAATAACGCAACGGGCTGCGATTTCGAGGGTCAACCGAGTGGTTGCCTATCAACGGAAGTATGACCCGAATCAGAAACCAAAACAAAACCAGGAGGAAATGTATATGAACATTCAGCCATTAGGCGATCGTGTCTTGGTGGAGCCTCTCAAAGAGGGGGAAACCACAAAGGGCGGGATCATCATCCCGGACACCGCAAAAGAAAAGCCCCAACAGGGCAAAGTGATTGCTGTTGGTACAGGTAAGCTGGACGACAGCGGCAACAAGATCCCCTTCAACGTCAAGAAGGGCGACACTGTGCTGATGCCGAAGTACGGCGGCACCGAAGTCAAAATCGACGGCAAGGAATACCAGATCATGCGCGAGGAAGATATCCTCGGCGTCATCTCCTAACCAGTCTAACGAACCATAACGAAGAATCAGGAGGAAATATCCTATGGCAGCAAAACAATTGAAATATGATGCCGAAGCGCGTCAAGCCGTGTTGCACGGCGTGGAGAAGCTCAGCCGGGCCGTCAAGGTCACACTGGGTCCCCGCGGCCGCAACGTCGTGCTCGACAAGAAATTCGGATCGCCGACCGTGACCAAAGACGGCGTCACTGTGGCAAAGGAAATCGAACTGGAAGATCCATTTGAGAACATGGGTGCCCAGATGGTGCGTGAAGTGGCCAGCAAGACCAGCGATATCGCCGGTGATGGCACCACAACCGCAACGGTTTTGGCCGAAGCCATCTACCGTGAAGGCTTGAAGAATGTAACCGCCGGCGCCAATCCGATGTCGCTGAAGCGAGGCATTGAGCTGGCGATTGAAACGGCAGTCAGTGGCTTGGAGTCGCTGAGCAAGAAGGTGAAAGATAGCGGGGAAATCTCGCAGGTTGCCACCATCTCCGCCAACGGCGACACAACGATTGGTGAAATCATTGCCGATGCCATGGACAAGGTTGGCAAAGATGGCACGATCACGGTCGAAGAAGCGAAGAGCATTGAGACGACCTTGGACGTTGTCGAGGGCATGCAGTTCGATAAGGGCTATCTGTCCCCCTACTTTGTGACCAACACGGACACAATGGAAGTGGTATTGGACGATCCGCAGATCCTCATCTTTGAGAAGAAGATCTCCAACCTGCAAGAGTTGCTGCCGTTGCTGCAGGACATTGCCAAGTCCGGTCGTCCGCTCTTGATCATCGCGGAAGATGTGGAAGGCGAAGCCCTGGCTACGTTGGTTGTCAACCGCATCCGTGGCACGTTGCAAGCCTGCGCCGTCAAGGCTCCTGGTTTTGGCGATCGTCGCAAAGCGATGTTGGAAGACATTGCCATCCTGACGGGCGGCACCTGCATCACCGAAGATCTCGGCATCAAGCTCGAAAACGTGAAAGCCGATGATCTGGGTCGCGCCAAGCGAGTCACGATCACGAAGGAAAACACGACCATCGTCGAAGGCGCTGGTAAGAGCTCCGCGATCCAAGGCCGCATTGAGCAGATTCGTCGTCAAATCGAGGAAACCACCTCCGATTACGACCGCGAAAAACTGCAAGAACGTCTGGCCAAGTTGGCCGGTGGCGTTGCCGTCATTAATATTGGTGCCGCAACCGAGACCGAAATGAAGGAAAAGAAGGCTCGTGTCGAAGACGCTCTGCATGCCACGCGCGCAGCCGTCGAAGAAGGCATCGTTCCGGGTGGCGGTGTTGCCTTGATTCGTTGCCAGGCCAAATTGGAAGGTGTGGAAGCGACTGGCGATGAGGCCATTGGTGTTGATATTGTCCGCAAGGCCTGTGAGGCTCCCTTGCGTCAATTGGTCGCCAATGCCGGTATCGAAGGCGCGATCGTGCTGCAAGAAGTCAAGAAGAGCAAAGGCTCCAATGGCTACAATGTTGCGGCAGGCGAATACGTGGACATGGTGAAGGCCGGTATTATCGACCCGACCAAGGTGACGCGTAGCGCCCTTCAAAATGCGGCCAGTATTGCGGCCTTGTTGCTGACCACCGAGTGCATGGTGACCGAGATTCCTGAGAAGGAACCGGCGGCACCGGCTGGCGCTCCGGACATGGGCGGCATGGGCGGCATGGGCGGTATGTACTAATTAAAAAACCGGTAAATGCCGGTTGACACTTGTGAGCGGGGTGCCTAGAGTACCCCGCTCACTTTTATGTACGGAGGAACCAGATTGAATACGAAACATCTAGAAGCAGCAAAAGACCGCATCCCCAACATTCCGTTGTTGATTAATGTGGTCGCTCGGCGCGTGCGGCAATTGAATCGCGGGCAACGTCCTCTGTTGAAACCGGACACGCCGCAAACCCCGAATTTGGATATCGCCTTGCGGGAAATTGCCGAAGGGAAATTGACCGCGGAGATCGCCTTTAAGAGTGATAGCGCCACCACATCAGAGGGCAGCGTCATCACATTATAGGCCGAACCAAGCAGGTGTTGCGGGGGAGGCCTTGGCCTCCCCTTTCCTGTTTACATCGTATTCACCATGAACAACGGGGCTAAGCAATCAACGGGCGGTGGCATCAAGGTGATCACGACCAACCGCAAAGCGCTGCGCGATTATCATGTCATCGAACGCATCGAGGCGGGGATTGAGTTGCGCGGGACGGAAGTAAAATCGATCCGACAAGGCAGTTTGACGTTAAATGAAGGCTACGCCCGCTTGGAGAAGAATGGCAACGTCGTTTTGCATGGTGTCCACATCAATCCCTATGATCACGGCAATATTCACAACCATGAACCCGTGCGAGCCCGACGGCTGTTGCTGCATCAACGGGAAATCAAGAAGTTATTCGGGCTAACCGCAATCAAGGGCCATGCCCTCGTCCCACTCAAAGCCTATTTCAAGCGAGGCCGAGTAAAGATCGAACTGGGACTCTGCAAAGGCAAGCAAACGGCTGATAAGCGGGAAGATCTAAAACGCAAGACCGCCGATCGCGAAGCTCGCCGCGCCATGGCGCATCAGAATCGACGCTAACCACACGTCATCTGTTTCATTTTCTACATGATTCTATGCATCCCCCCCTTCACATTGGGAAATGCATGGGATCACACTTATCGAAGTGTGACCCCCTCCGATTGCAGATGGTTCACCTATTTCTCGTCGCAAATGCGCTGGCTGGGGGCGCGATCTCGCGCCCGCCGCAGGGGATCATACTTATCGAAGTATGACCCCCTCGGGATTAGAGCATAATCGCGCAATCTTTCATCTTTGCTCACGCTGTTGCAATTCAACCACCCGTCCTGGACGCGTGAAAAGCAACTGTGTACGAATCTGTTCCTGAGGGAATCGAATCAGCTTTGACAGAGCCCGTGCATACAACTGCAACTGTGACTGGTATGGCTCAGCGGCCGATTGTAGTGCAGCATCATCGGACTCTACGTCGTTGGTCTTAAAGTCCTGGATGACGGCATCAAGCACCTGCCCTTGCCGATTGCGAACGAAGACAACTCGGTCAAATGTTCCGGTGACCCATTCCTTCTCCAACACAGCTTCAAACGAGCGTTCTCGCCACAGCGTCACATGTCCGTCGGGCCTGCGTAAAGTCGTCATAAATTCGGATTGCCCACAGGCACGCAAAAAATGACGCTCGGCTTCTTCATCGATTGTCTCCGACTGCTGCCGCCACGCGGCAATCGCTGCTTGCAAATTCATATCTCCCAGCCAATCGACTTGTTCAAAGAGTCCATGCACAGCTGTTCCCAAATCTAGACTGCGATTGACCGTCGGCATAAAGAACGTATGCGCAGGTCTGGGCTTCTCGGCGCGCGAAGAAGGACTTACTCGCAGCAAGCGGCGGCGCAACGATGTTGCCGCCGCAAATCGACGGGATATTCGATATGCTGTTGGATCCGAATCCGTCGTTTCCTTGTAACAGTCGCGATACCACCCTTGATCGCCATCGTCATAAATCACGCCATGCGTCGCTGAATCCAATTCGATCTCTCCCTGCGCGGGCGCGACTATATCTCCCGCCAATTGCAGCCGCAACATTCCACTCCAATTTAGTGATTCTGATTTCTTCGGCGGTGGGCTGGTGATCATGTAGAGCCCGCGTTTGGCCCGCGTCAACGCCACATACAAAGCGCACAGATTTTCAAAACAGTCATCACTACGCGCTTGAATCAACTCTTCTGCCAATACCGAATCGGCTTCGCAAATCGCCCGGTCCGGCATCAATAAGGCCCAGTCTGGTTGGCCTTCCTCATCCCGAGCAATGTGCAAGGGATCCCGGCGCGCACTATCGATACTCGTCCCATCCGGCAAATCTGGCAGCAACACGGCATCGAACCCGAGGCCTTTGGATTTATGTACGGTCATGACCCGAACCCCGACTTCCGCCGACTGTTCGGGAACCGAATAGCCTTCGATAAACGCCAGGAATTCATCAGGATCACGCTGGCCTCCTGCATCAAAATCGCCTGCGGCTTCGATCAATTGCTGCAAGCGATTCATCCCAAACGCATCTAATCCCACAACCTCACGCAATACCCGCCCCCATGAGCGAATGCTGGCCTGATACCCTTCGCGAAAAAGACTGCGCAGAATTTGTGCCGGTGTCAGCCTTGCACTATCTAGCAGAGGTCGTAACGGGCTCATTTGAACATGCAGTCGAGCCAACGAGTTTCCCGGATGAGCAGCATAACGGATCAGCGAAAGTAAAACTCGCACTACGGGATTATCCCCGATTGTTGATTGTCCTTCCACTGCCACGGGAATATCTGGACACAGGGCGCGAATCACATCGCCCACGGCTGTAGCAACATTGTTGCGCCGCACCAGAACCCCGACCGATAATCCTCGCCGCAGCGGGTCAAGTTGACGGATCACGTGTCCGCAGGCTTGATAGCGATTCATCTTTTCATCATCGGATTCCCCGCGCGCTTCAATCAACGCCGTGTACCCGGGCATATCGCAAATATTCCCGGCACTTTGATGCGTGTCCCAGAATGGCTGCCAAGCGTCCCCAACCAATTCAGCGATCCGGTCCGGCAATTGTCCGCAGACGCGATTGACGACCTCGAGTACAGGCGGAGTCGAGCGGTAGGAGACATTTAATCCTTGCCGTTGAACCCGCTCCCCGTACTGAGTCAGAATTTGTCCAAAGAGTTTATGGTTGCCGCCCCGCCATCCGTAAATGGCCTGTTTGACATCGCCGACAAAGAAGAAGCTACGGCGGCCTTCGGCATCCTGAAGCACCTCGTCGGCCAGGTTGCGGAACACATCCCACTGCAAGTCGCTGGTGTCTTGAAATTCATCGATTAACCAATGATCCAATCCGCTATCTAAACGGAAATCGATATATAATCGATTCTGTTCGGCGGCTTCGCGGGAAAGGGGTAAGCCGCCCCGCTGAATGACATATTGCGCATCGTCAAACGTCAATTGTCCCACGCGCCGCACCCGTGTGTCATACATGCGTTCGAATTGATGTAATAGCTTGAACAGCCCCCGCGTCCGTTCCATGGCCAATTGCAACCGACTCCGCATCATCTCAGCCATCACCTGATACAAGGCTGCATTCAATTCGGGATCACAGGCATAGGCGCGCCGGCGGAATTTCAATTCGGCTTCGCCCTGCCGAATCTCATTAGTAGCCGCCAAGAGTCGTTCGCCCAGATATTTCACAGAATCAAATGCGCCCCCTGCCCAGTATCCCGGCAGCGCATCGATAAAATCCGTCCACTTACCCAACGCAAAATCATCCCATTCGTTATTGGCGACCCGCTCTCGTAAGTTGGCAAGTACGTCCTCTAGATTCGGGGCCTCACTTGCGAGCCAGTCGGAACCTTCCGGCCATACTCGCTCTGGATTTCCCCAAGCCGCGGCCTTCGGCAGCAATTTATAACAGGTCTGAAATTCTTCAACGAACTGGTCAAAGTCGCGCGCAAATGTCTTCTCTTCCCGCCCAAAAGTCGCCAGCTTAAATGCTTCCATCAATTCCTTGCGCCCCGGATCATCTCGGTTTATGTCTTCAAAGAATCGCCCCAACGCATCGGCCCGCGCCCGTGCGGCCGTGACGCTGCCATTGTCCATCAAGTCGAACGCCGGAGAGATTCCCAGTTCCATCGGGAACATCCGCAAAATACTCACAGTAAAACTGTCGATTGTGGAAATGTGCAAGCGATGCAACTGGTCCACAAACCGACGCAGCAAGTCCAGAAAATCAGCGCGCTGGAAATGCGGACAATCGATTCGCGCCGCTGTTTCGGCAGCCAGCTGATCATCCGCAGCCGCCTGCCGCAGATATTTCACAATTGACACGAAGATCTCGCCCGCTGCCTTGCGAGAAAACGTGATCGCAATGATCCGGGCTGGCTCCACCCCAGCAGCTAGCAATCGAATGTAGCGATGCGCCAAGGCAAAGGTCTTTCCGGATCCCGCCGATGCCAGAATCGCCTCGTGCTGAATGGAGACACTCATGAGTGTCTCCTCTCAGCGTAAATTAGGTGCTGCGCATCCATGCAGTCCTCGGGAGCTGCGGGGAAGAGCCAATCAAAATCATCATCGTACCTCAGTCGACCTGCAGGTGGCCAAAAGCGGCCGGACTCAATATCGTCCACAACCCCAGTCGCACAGCGCCACGCAGATTGCAGAACGGTTTCCTCCATGTCATCCCATATTTCGAGACCCGTTTCCGCCACAGATTTAGGCAAATGGAAAATGCCGACCTGAATCGGCGCATCGCCCAATTCAGCCCGCAACATGGCCGCATAGATGGGCAACTGCAGATCCTGCCACGCCCGGGGTCGCCCCCCGAACAACGCGTCGATGGCATACTCCCGCGTCCAGTCCCGCACTGGGCCAAAATGTGTTTTGACCATGTCCTCACGTTTATCACGCGTCTTGAAGTCAATGATGCGATACCCGAGCTCCGGATGCCGATCCACACGATCGAGGAATCCCTTCACAAGCATAGCACCCATTTGCTGCTTGCACGCATACTCATATCGCCACGGTTGCCAACCGGCCTGCGTCAGTTCTACCTGTTGTTGTGCTGCCGCAACCAATCGCCGCTTCAACGCCTCCACCTGCACGCGGACTGGCAAGGGCGGCAGTTCACCAAATTGCGACACCACCCACGAGTCCACTTGGTTGAGGAACAAGTCAGCCATGGCATCTGCATCGGCCAAAAGATCCTCATGGTTCTGGAGACTGTGAAAAGCTGCATGGGCTATATTCCCAAGTTGCATCGCATCGAGCTCCACCGCATCATCGGCTCTCGACTGGGCACGATGCACATACTGCAAATAAAATCGATAGGGACAGCGCAAGTAGGCATTCAGCCCCGTCACGCCGAGAGTTCGTAATGGCTCGATCTGTTGACCACCGGTTGCCTCCAATTTAAAACTGATGCTGGCCGGTTCAGCCCGCACGGCTGGCGCCGATTCAGCGACCAATAACGCTGCCCGTTCCGGCAATTCCTGATCGGGACAACGGAACAGCAAGCGGGAGGGTCGCAAGGGGTCCCCTGCCCGCCCATACGCACCGGTTATCAAACAAACGCGCCCTAGGTCACGGCGGGAGGCCAGCATGGCACTCAGCAAATACACATCTCGAGTCAGACGGGTCTCATCCGAACGCAAACCCAACTGCCGCAGCAGCGCGTCCGGCAGAAATACGTCACTTACCTGTGTGTCCGGCACCAACCCATCGTTCATGCCGGTTGCAATCAACCAGGGCGCATTGTTCCAATGCAGCTCCAGCCAGCCCTCCAAATCCACCTGCGCCTCCGGCACATCTTCGTAATAGGTTTCCGCCGACAAATTCTTCAGCATCAATTCGAGAGCCTCGGACACATCGAATCCCAATTCTGCCAGCAAGGGCTGGCGCGCCTCGCTGAGGGCGTGCTGGAAGCGTCCGGCCACCGCCTGAAATGCCTCACCCGCCGGTGTCTGAGGATCAATTTGATCATGTCGATAGATCAACTCCGCCCAATGCGCAATCGCCGCCTCCACAGAATCGCACTGTTTCGCCGCACGTAGTCGATCGACAAAATCAAGCGCTTTGACCAAGTGTGGATAACGGTTGGGATCCTTCATCCGTCGCTTCATGTCCGCCAAGGATTGCGGCAGGATTTCGTTTTGAAAGTCGTCGAGTTCTGCCAACAAACAAGCTGAATCCAGATCCCCCTCCGACTCCAACGCGAACAAGATGTCTGGATGGCGTAATAATTGACTGACGTGGCGATACGTCGCTGACTCGGATAAGACGCGCTGGGCCGCCATCATCGCATGATAGACCCGATGTTGGTTGATCGGCTGACCGGCTGGATTAAACGTCTTCAATCCATGCGCCGCTAACTGATCTTGCACGTACGGTGCCACACTGCTATCCGGTACGCCCACCGCGATATCAGCAGGCCCCATATCTGACCCCATCGCAGCGATCGCGTCCACCACACAACGGGCTTGATCCAGCGGATACGCGCCCAGCTTGATATTCTCGACGGGGCTGGGGATGAAAATCTCTCGATCCCGCCAAGCCTGGGCCAGGGGACGCCCCCATTCATCGAATGCATCCATATCTTGGGAATCGCAATGAATCAAAACCGTCACGGGCAATGATTTTGCCAGTTGAGTTACAGCCCGGATCATCAGCAGGCTAGGATCTGGTACAGCCGCAATCACTAGGTTGTCTATCTGAGGCGGCAAAACGGGATGGGAGGTTAATTCTACTTGCCGCAGGCAACGGTCGACGAATCCTCCTTGGTCCAATCGCTGCAAGTAGAGTGATTCGAGTCGCTCCAAGTCTTGCCATCGCTCCGGTTCTTCCAAGTCTTCTCCATGCGTAGCAACGACATCGCGGATCAGAAATCCGCCTTCCACCAGTTGCGAGCGGACGCGGGTAATCAGCTCCCCGACATGCGCTGCCCAAGCCACATCGCGACTGGGTGGCGGAGTGGGAAACAGCCCGCTATATTCGTTCGGGTCCACATCCAATAAAACGCGGCACCAGACCGCCAGCGAGAGCAGCGGCCCCGCCACAGGCTGACCACTACGGCCATTCTCCCATACGCTAGCAGGCTCTCGAACCAAGGGTGGAATCAGCGCAGCATCACGTTCAGCAGCGCGCAGCGCCAGCGCTTCGCGCAGGCGCCGACCCGACTGCCGTGTCGGCGTAATCACACAGATCGACGACAGATCCAGCACGTCGCATCCATCGGTTTCTTGCAAAAGCCAATCCGCCACGCCATCTAAAACGGGGCCCGACCAATCAATGCATATGCGCCTCGAACTCATAGGGCGATCATCAGAAAAATCGGCTGACTTTGCGAGATCATTCCACTAAGGAATGTCTTGCCTGTTTTACT
>SLBD01000076.1 GCA_007126515.1 Kiritimatiellia bacterium | reverse complement strand
TTTGACAGGGCATGCCCGGATCGACAGATTCGCATGGTGCGGGCTTGGCTAGAGCAGGGTAGACAATAAAAAATGGAGCGAGCGATGAGATTCGAACTCACGACAGCCACCTTGGCAAGGTGGAGCTCTACCACTGAGCTACGCTCGCGTCCAATGTCGGCACTATAGGAATCGCCGCAGGGAGTGTCAATACCCTTGTGGCGATTTTTTCATTCAGTTTGTCTCAGGGGCGCTCATGCTGAACAGTTGGCGGGGGTGGTGAGGAGGATGGACGCTGCAGATAAAGATACCGCGCTCCCAACCCCAGCACGGTGAGGGTCAAAATGGTCAGCACGAGACGTTGTTCGGCTGCAGTCAAGTTGAACCACAGTCGAAATGGATTGAATCGGGCCACAACCAGCCTCCTAGGAAACGGCGATATTGACTAAACGACCGGGCACGACGATGACTTTGCGCACGGTTTTCCCTTCAATCCATTTCTGGACTTGTTTATTGGCGAGTGCCTCTTGCTCCAAGCCGACTGCATCCGTCGTGGCGCCAACAAGTATACGTCCTCTTACTTTCCCGTTCACTTGCAAGACCATTTCGATTTCATCCCGATGCAGGGCGGCTTCGTTCACCGTTGGCCAGGGGGCGTTGAGAATACTGGGAGCATGTCCCAGTTCCTGCCACAATTCTTCAGCAATGTGCGGTGCAAACGGGGAAATCAAGAGCACCAGCGTCTCCATAGTTTCCCGATAGACGGCCCGGGCTTGCGGAGAGGAGGATTCCGTCACGCCAAGGTCGTCGACTGCGTTCATTAACTCCATGATTTGCGCAATCGCCGTGTTAAAATGGAAATCGCCGTCGAGGTCGCGGGTGATCCGCTGAATCGATTCATGCAGTTTTCGATACAAATTCCGCTCGGGTGTCTCCATTTCATCAACCACGGGCTTGAGTTCCTTGGAGCCCAATAGGAGAGAGTGTGTTTGCTCAATACGCCGCCAGAGTCGACGCAAGAAACGATAGGCACCTTCGACGCCTGCGTCATTCCATTCTGCTTCCTTCTCAGGTGGCCCAATAAAGAGCGTATACAGGCGCACCGTGTCTGCCCCATAGGATTTGATCAACTCTTCGGGGCTAACCACGTTCCCTTTGGACTTGGACATTTTATATAACTGACCATCTTTCTCGCTGCGCTTCGTAATCATCCCTTGGGTGAACAAATTCGCGAAGGGTTCAGTGAAGTTGATCAAGCCGAGATCATACATTGCTTTAGTGAAGAAACGCGCATACATCAGATGCAGAATGGCGTGTTCGATGCCACCAATGTATTGATCGACAGGCAGCCATTGATTGCAGAGGTCCGTATCCACAGCTTGAGTGTCATCCGATGCCGATAGGTAGCGGAAGAAATACCAACTGGAATCCACGAAGGTGTCCATGGTGTCACTTTCCCGATGAGCCGGACCGCCGCATTTCGGACAGGTGACATTCATGAAGGATGCGCAGCTTTTCAGCGGCGACTCACCCGATGGCTTGAACTCAACGTCTTCAGGAAGAAGAACAGGCAAGTCCGATTCGGGCACAGGAACCATGCCGCATTTCTCGCAGTAGATCATGGGGATCGGTGCGCCCCAGTAACGCTGGCGACTGATCAGCCAGTCGCGCAATCGATATTGGATGACAGGCCCGCCAAAGCCATGCTCTTGCGCATGCCTTCCCATCTGCGGAATCGCCTCGCGGTTGGGCATCCCAGAAAATGGCGGTGAATCAACGACAATGCCGTCTTCCGTATAGGCATCGTCCATGGTTGCCAGATCCAGAGATTGTTCAGGATCCTGGATGGAGATTCGAATCGGCAAATCGTACTTGCGAGCAAATGTCCAGTCCCGCGTGTCATGGGCCGGCACGGCCATGACCGCTCCTGTGCCGTATTCCACGAGGACATAATCACCGATCCAGAGGGGGATTTGTTCCTGATTGTAGGGGTTTGTGACGTAGCGGCCGGTAAAAATGCCGTTTTTGTCGCCGTCGGTGGTACGCTCAATGGCGCTGAGGTGGCCTGCTTCTTTGACAAATTCCAAAACGGAAGCTTCCTGTGGGAGCCCTTTTACCAGGTCGGCAATGCCCGGATACTCCGGGGCCAGCACCATATAGGTGCAGCCGTAAATGGTATCGACCCGCGTTGTGAAACAGGGGATGACCGAGTCCGCATCGGGTTGACCATCGGTTCGCGGCACGAGCGTGAATTCGACACGCGTGCCTTCGCTGCGTCCGATCCAGTTTTCCTGCATGGAGCGGACCCGCTCCGGCCAGCCATCTAGTTGATCTAAATCGTCGAGTAGACGTTGGGCGTAATCGGTGATCTTGAAGAACCACTGGGACAACATCTTTTTTTCGACTTTGGCCCCTGAGCGTTCGGCTGTGCCATCGGGCATGACTTGTTCATTGGCCAGCACGGTTTGGTCGACTGGATCCCAGTTGACCGCCGCTTCCTTTTTGTAGGCCAAGCCGCGTTCGTACAGTTTCAGGAACAGCCATTGGGTCCACTTGTAATACTCAGGGGTGCAGGAAGCGATTTCGCGATCCCAGTCATAACAACAACCCCATGCCCGGAGCTGACTCTTCATGATGGCGATGTTGTTGAAGGTACTCTCGGCCGGTGGGGTTCCTGTTTTGATGGCGGCGTTCTCGGCCGGGAGTCCGAAGGCGTCCCAGCCCATCGGGGTGAGGACTCGAAACCCACGCATTTTCTTATAGCGGGCCACGGCATCCCCGATGATGTAATTGCGGCCGTGACCGACATGCAGGGTTCCTGAGGGGTAGGGGAACATCATCAGGCAGTAGTATTTGTTATCTGCGCTTTTTACATCGGTTGCGAAAAGGCCTTGATCGTCCCAATAGCCCTGCCATTTCGACTCGATTTCCTCAAATGGATAAAATTCTTTCATCGCTCTATCTACCCTCTGCTGAGATGATTTTTGAATCAGACGCTATTCCTACCGTTTTATGACGTGGAGTGCAATCAAGAGAATTATAGAGCGATTTCGTCATTTGACATGGTCGAATGTGGGTGTCACACTCCTGCCGATTTGCGCCCGTGCGGGCATCAATAAGGAATAATGATATGCGGTTTTTGACCGCGGAAGGGTGTAGTTCGTGTCGCAGGAATGGTTGACAATGATGTGGGAGGTCAAGCACATGCTTTCTGACCATCCGCTTTACTTGGTAGGCCTGCTCTTGCTGTTCGGTTACATCATGGGCAAGTTGGCGATGCTGGTCCGTTTGCCCGAAATTACTGGATTCATTGTTGCCGGACTGCTGGTCAATCCCTACACAACACAGATTGTCAGCCCGGACATGAACAGTCAGCTCTATCTGCTCAAAGAGACGGCGATTGGTTTTCTCGCGCTGACCATCGGCGCGGAATTTTCACGCGGCAAGATTCGGCGAATTGGCGCAGATGTCAGTGTCATTACTCTGGTCAGTTTGGTGGGCACGTTCTCTATTGTCATGCTGGGGTGCTGGGTGCTGGACCTGTTTTATGACAACGTTGACTTTGGTCATCCCTATGCAATTTTGCTGGCGGTGATTGCCTGTGCAACTGCGCCTGCGGTGATTGTTGCTGAGGTGCATCATTTGCGCGCGCGCGGAAAATTTGTTGATTATTTGTTTGGTGTTACGGCGTTATCGGATGCGATTATTGTGATTGTTTTTGGCATTTCGTTTACGTTCGTGATTAACATGCTGGGTGACGTCGGATCGTATTCGATCATGCAGGACTCTGTACGTGAGATTTTGCTGGCGTTTGCGGTCGGGGGAATTAGTGCTTTGCCACTTGGCGTGTTCCTGCCTCGCATCAGCGGTCGGCATGAGCTCATGATCATCGTCATTGGCTATGTATTGAGTGCGACAGGAGTTGCCTTGGCGCTCTCGCTATCGCCATTGCTGACCAATATGTCGCTGGGAATTGTTCTGGTCCAATTCCCCGGTAGTCGGCAGCGTGTCGTTCATTCGCTCGAGGCATTCACACCGCCAATTTACGCGCTTTTTTTCGTGCTGGCCGGATTACAAATCAATCCGCGGGTATTCACAAGCTTTGGCATTTTGGGGCTCGGACTTGGCTACATCGTATTGCGAGGATTTGCTAAGTATGGTTCGACGTGGTTGGGGTGTTGGCTCCGTCAGCTGCCGCCCAACATGCGCAATCATCTGGGAACCTGCATGCTTTCCAAAGGCGGGATTGCCTTGGGTTTTGTGCTGTTGATTCGCACGTCTCCGGCCATGGAGGCCTTGTCGACCCGTCCTGAGACGATTGCGAATCTGAGAACCATCGTTAACGTGGTGCTCATGTCGATTTTCTTAAACGAACTATTGTCACCGATTTTCTTGCGCTATGCGGTGGCCCGTGGATGTGAGGGTAACTGATGAATGTACTCGATAAATTGGTGGTCTCGTGTTGCCGTGTCGATTTCGCTGCTCGCAACAAGCAACATGCCTTGGAACAAATGGCAAATCTGGCCGTCCAAGCGCCATTAATGCGCGGTTTTGATCAGGCACAAGTCCTCGAGCATCTAGAAGAGCGAGAGGAGGCTGTGTCGACAGGCCTGGGCGGCGGTTTTGCGATTCCACACTGTCGTCTCGAGGGCTTAGACGACTTCGTTGTTTTCATACTCGTCGCTCCGAAAGGAGTAGGGTTTGATGCCTTGGATAACAAAAAGGTGCATGTCTTTGTGGTCGTTTTTGCACCTTCTGGACAGGATGAGGATCATTTACGCCTGCTGGCATCGATTTCACGCATGCTAGCGCGCGGAAAATTGGTCAAGGAATTGGCTGACATTCACTCCACGGATGTGCTCCACGAGGTTATTGCTCGGGCAGTCGTGGAAGAAGAAGCGCCGACAGTGGCTGTTCAGGGGCCCCAAAAGCTACTTTTTATTGTGCTGTTTTATGAAGTGGACTTGGACCCGGTATTGGAATATCTCCTGGATCAGGGTATTGAGGGGGCCACTGTTTCTGACTCTAAAAATATGAGTACCTATGTGTCCGCGATGCCCTTATTCGCTGGGTTCTTGAGCTTTATGCGAGAGGACCAAGCGGCGGTCAAAACCATCATGACTGTGATCGACGCAGGCATCGAACGGGCGTTAGTCCGTGGCATTGAACAAATTACGGGTGATTTGGACACGCGACAGGGGAGTATGATTATTTCTTTGGATATTTCCTTCTCCAAAGGCTCCCTCAAGATGATTTAGGTGGCGGGAAGGTTTCGAGGACTCAATCATTTGCGAGAATACCTGGAATCGCAGGGCGATAATGGTCGCAAGACCTCTTCGCCACGGGTGTTTTACACGCTCAAAAACAGCCGTTTTTCCGCCTCAATCAATTTCTTGCAAAATCGCTTTACCTGAATCTTGAGCGAGTGTATCGTTTTACCTGTATGTGAATTCCATCAAGGAGTGTGTGGTTATGAATCGATTGTTTGATTTGGTTAAGACTTTTGTCAGCGCAGGGTTGGCCTTTTTGTTTGTGCTGGTCCTTTTTTCAATGGGTAGCGGTGAAGCTCGTGCGAATAGCAATGTGCATGTGACCCGTTTTTGGCATAATCATCAGCCCATCTATTGGCCGGATTGGGAAGATAACGCAGGACCTAATCTGCGTGTTCAGTACGCGCATGACTCTATCCAAAGAAAACCCGGGCAGACGTATGGTGGACTGACATCCTATTCGGGTGGACATCCAGACAATGATCTGGTGCAGATCTTCAGTTTGGATGATCGGATTGCCGCCTACCAGGGACGTCCCCGAGATGCGCTGAACAACATTGGTCAGGCCGGTGGCTTCGCGATGAGCTATACGGGATCGCTGATCGACAATATCCGTAATCTGTCAGCCAATGGCGCCTGGTACAGTGGCGATTGGAACTCTGGTAACACACAGGCCCGGAATTGGACAACACCTTCAGGCAGCCCGCGAATGGATTTGGTCGGATTTGCCTACCACCATTCACTGACGCCCTTATTGCCCCGCTCGGTTTTGCGAAAAGAAATTCAATTGTTTAAACAGGCTTGGTGGAAGGCGTGGGGTGGACAACCAGACAGCAGCGACCATTCTCGGGGCTTTTTCCCCACAGAAATGGCGTTCTCAACTCGGATCATTGATGTCCTCGTGGAAGAAGGATATGAATGGGTGATAGTGGCTAGCCATCATCTGAGCCGAACCAGTCCTTCGTATAATGATCGCGTCAATCCTGGTAGCTTCGGGATTTCTTCCAGTCCACCGAATCGCGCCGACCAAATTGGTCCGACGTTCAGTAATTCTGATCAATGGTGGTATGGTGAGCCGAATCCGGGCATGGGTGCTTGGAATGTGTCTCCCTTTGCGTATCAACTGCATCGTGTCCGCCACATCAATCCGGAAACGGGACAAGAATACAGCATGATCGCTGTGCCGTCTGATGACGTAATGAGTTACGAATACGGGTATGCGAATGCGGGTATCGGTCATATTCATAGTCAGATTTCTCCGCACGCTAATGATCCCAGCCGACCTGTGCTTGTGATGCCGTCGACCGATGGTGACAATGCCTGGGGCGGCGGCTTTGACTCGTGGATGAACGCGACTCCACAAATGTTTGGGGATGCCGCCAATTCTGGTTATCAAATCACCACGATTCAGGATTTCGTCAATGCCCATGGTGCGGCAGCGCAATTGGCGCATATCGAGGATGGCGCGTGGATCTTTCCCGAAATGTGCTACGGATCGCCTTACTTCCTGAAGTGGATTGAGCCTCCCGTTGGTGAGCCCGGCAGCTCGACGATGTATCCCAATACTCGGGTCGACATCGAAAACGGATGGGCGCTGAAATTCTATGCGTATGCCCCCAAGATGGCGGGTGCTAACTGGGCTGAAACTGCAGAACAAATCCTAGTGGATGAAGGTGGGCAGGTTCGCCCCTGGGTCATTCAAGATCCGAACGATTGGAATGGGCAAGGCTGGGACCCAGCTCCCAATGCCGCCGAAATGGGCTGGCACATTTATCTGACTGGGCTGGATTCAGGGTTCCAATACTACGGTGGTCTGGGTAATGACGATGAAGTCAAGCCCCCTCTGGCAGCACGTCGCACGGTCGAGACACTGGAAGGGTATGTGTTGCCTCGTCTAAACGAAGATCGAACGCCTCCGACTGTGTTGATTCCGCAACGCTTCCCCCACAATCCCGGCGGATATACTTTTGGTTGGTTCAACCCAACTCCGGAAGATGGCAATTTCCTCAAGCAAATGCCCTCCGAATTCTACATTTGGACGTTGGCCTATGATGTGTCCGGCATCGACACCGTAGATTTGATGATTCGTCGTGATAAAGACGGCGTCCGTTCGATGTCCAACACGCACAATGAGACGTATGCAGGCGGCAGCGATGTCGAGGATTGGATCCGAATTCCGATGACACGCCGGGTTCTGCCGAGCACCCGCGCCGAATTGAATGCGCGAGCCAACAATTCGCAAATTGATTACTGGCCGATGGATCCAGCGTTCTGGTCTGATCCCCAGATTGCCGATCAGTACTTTGTTCGTATTGACGATTCAGTATTGCCGAACTTCCGTGATAATTTATTTGATTACTACATCGAAGCCGTAGATACGCGCGGTAATGTTCATCGCACGGACATTCAGCATGTATATGTTGAAGACGATGGGGCTGAGCCTACATCCTTTGTACAATTCTCCGCCAATCCCAGCGATTGCGATCCATTGACTGTAACCTTCTCGGCGGCCAATGGCCCGTTGGAAGGTGTCAGCCCCGTAACAATGCAAGCCAGCTTTGACGGGGGATCGACGTGGACACCGTACACAATGAGCGGTCAGGACAATGTGTGGACCTACACTTTTGATCCCGAGGTGCCAGGTAAGCCGTCGAGTCTGACGGTGTGGTTCCAGAATAGTGACGGTTCCAT
>SLBD01000200.1 GCA_007126515.1 Kiritimatiellia bacterium | reverse complement strand
GCAGAGGATGATCCGGTCTTTGGCGCGTTTCATGTGGGACTGCCCGTGGAATTGAATTTTGTCGAGATTCCAGACGTGCCGCACTACGACTTCACCGGCGCCAATCTATTCCGCAAGTACGGCGAGGACTGGCGCGCTGAACAGGTGGCAAGCGACCTGCAACGGATGCGATACGCGAATCTGAATACGATTGGCGCATGGTCGGATCCGGCGGTGCGAGAAGATCGCGTCCTGCCTTATGTGGCGATGATTCACTACGATTATGATGAAGCGGCGCCCAAGCTGCCCGATCCGTTTCATCCAGACACACGATTATTCCTGCGTCAGGCTCTGGTGGACTATCCCGTGGATTTCAGGAATGATCCTTGGTGTATTGGCGTGTTCGTTGACAACGAATTGCACTGGCACAACGATGCCCGACACCTGATTGCCGCGATTTTGGGATCCTATCGAACCCATTCGCCCACACGTCTTGCTTTTCAGACATGGTTGCGTTCGAACTATGACAATCTGGATGCTTTGAATGCGGCTTGGCAGATGTCGTTGACAGATTGGGATGAATTGCTGACCAGTACGGATCCCAACGTATTTGCTCGTGCCGATGCTGATGACAGCGCAGCCTTAGCAACCCTCTTTGCCGATCAATTCTTTGGCATGATTCGCGAGGAACTCGATGCGTTTAGCGGAAATCACCTTTATCTGGGCTCTCGAATGAATGCCGCGCCCCCAGAAGTCCTTCAATCTCTCGCCCGCTACGCAGATGTGATCAGTGCAAACATCTATTCTTACGACCCGAATCCCGGCCGATACGGCTCAACCGACACGCCTGTTTTAATTGCGGAGTTTCATTTTGCCAATGTGACTGGGAACAACCTCGGTGGAGGATTGCGTAGCGCTCAAGATGCGGAACAACAGGCGCGTCTGCTGCGGACCTACATGGCAGGGGCTGTGCGCCATCCACAGGTTATTGGTGTGCATTGGTTCCAGTGGCGGGACCAAAGTGTTGCAGGACGTTTTGACGGTGAAAATTATGATATCGGCTTATTCGATGTCACCGATATGCCGAAGCCTGGCTTGATCCGTGCCTTTGCAGAAAGCGGACGGGATATGTACAGGCAGCGAAGCGGCGAATGAGTCGGATTAAGACAGACCGAATGTTGTTTGTAGCGGTGCGCTTGGGGCCACCGGTTTGAAGTGTGTGTGACGGATTGGATGAGCAGGAGAAAATGTGATGACCACAGATAGAGAGACTGTGAAACAAGCTGGAGTGAATGGCGGTGCGATCGGAGGCAAACTTTCCTTCAAGGAGAAATTTTCCGTCGGTACAGGCGGTTTGACCGTCTCGTTGGGGAATCAAAGTGTACGTACCACTGGTCAAGGCGTGCTCAACATGATCTTAGGCATTAATGCCTTTTGGGTCGGCATTGTGCTTGCCATCCCCTTGTTATGGGATGCGATCACCGATCCGATTATGGGCAATCTGTCCGATAATTTTAAATCCAAGTTTGGCCGCCGCCGACCCTTTATCATGCTGGGAGCTGTTTTGATGGGGATCACATTTGCGTCCATTTGGTTGATCCCGATGGGGTGGAGCGATGCTGGCAAATTGGCGTGGTTTTTGACCACCAGCTTGCTCTTTTACACGTCCTACACCATTTTCTCCGTGCCCTTCATTGCCATGACGTATGAAATGACGCCGGACTATGATGAGCGAACCTCGGTGCAAGGCTATGTGACGTTCTGGAATCGACTGGGCGAGATGACTTATATGGGGTTGATCCCGCTATCCGCCGTATTCATTGCCTGGCGATATGGTTACACCGAGTCCGTTGAACTAACCACTATGGAGCGGATGGAGGGAATTCGTATCGCCGCCGCCCTCTATGGCGGACTGGGCATGACTTTGTTCGGTATGCTGCCTGCCTTTTTCGGCAAGGAACGGAACTATGACATCAGCATTAAAGAATCGCAGGGCAAGAGGGAGCCATTTTGGCAATCTGCCAAGATGACCTTGCGAAATCGCGCCTTCGCCATCCTCTGTACGTTAGCGGTATTCACAATCATTGCCGGCATGTTCGCCAGCAATATGGACTGGTACTTGTTGATCTTTTATTTGTCGGATGGCGATGTGGCGCTGGGGACTCAATGGAAGCTGTTTGTCACAATTGGCTATGCCGCAGTGGGCATTCTGGGTATTCCGCTGATTGTCTGGATCACGGGCAAGATGACGAAGATCCATGGCTTCATGGTCATCTACGGCTTGATGGTTCTCAACGCTGGGGTACGCTGGCTTGTTTACCGACCGGGCCGGTTTGAGACAGCCTTGAGTTGGGGGAGCCTAGAGTCTGCAGGCGCTTCGCTGGCGGCAATTTTTCAGTCACTGATTTGGTTGGATCCGCTGACCGGCGGCATGTTCTGGATCGGAGTGGGAGTGCTGGGGCAATCACTGATTGCGGATGTGTGCGACGACGATGAGCTCAAGAACGGCCATCGCCGAGAGGGCATGTTCGGAGCGATCTATGGTTGGTCCATGAAAGCCTCCTTCGCCATTAGCTTTGTGATGATTGGGATATTTCTGAATGCTATTGGATTTGATCCCGGCTTGGAATCGCAGACCCCTCAGACCTACTTGAATATGCGTCTGGCGATGTGCTTAGGAGCCGCAGGCCCTGCTGTCCTTTGCTTCCTTTTGCTGCAGTTCTATCCGCTGACACGGGAAAAGGCGGAAGAAAATCGACTCAAACTGGCCGCGATTCGCGGTGAGGTGAATTCGTGACCCAGGTTCAGCCATTGCCTGAACTCTATTTCGGAGGTGATTACACCCCCGAGCACTTTCCCCGGGAGGTGATGGCTGAGGACATGCGCCTGATGAAACAGGCGGGGGTCAACCTTGTCACCATCAATGTCTTCAGTTGGGCGCAATTGCAGCCCAACGAGGATACGTGGACATTTGAGTGGCTCGACGAGATTATGGATACGCTTGCAGCCAATGGAATCGGCGCGGACATGGGCACAGCCACCGCGTCGACACCAGCGTGGCTGGCCAAGAAGTATCCAGAGATCCTGCCAGTAGATGAAAAAGGATTGCCGTTTCATCATGGTTCGCGCCAGACCTTCAATCCGAACAGTCCCAAATATCGGCAACTCAGCGCTCTGCTGGTGCGCAAAATCGCTGAACGATACAAGGATCATCCGGCGCTGCGTATGTGGCATGTCAATAACGAGTTGTCGCATCAGGTCAACTATGACTACAGCGAGATCACAATTCGCAAGTTCCGAGAATGGTGCAAGGCGCGATTTGGCGCATGTGAGAAGATGAACCAGACATGGGGTCTGCACTTCTGGGGGAATAACATCTACGAATGGGACGAGTTGATGCCACCGATGCGGACCGCGCACCAAGTCAACACCAGCCTGCTGCTTGACTGGAAACGCTTCACGAATGAGTGCTACATGGAGGTGGCGAAGGCAGAGATCGATATCTTGCGCGAAATAACTCCAGAAATCCCGATCACGACAAACTTCCTCTACGAATTCAAAACACTGGATTATTTCCAGTGGGCGGAGTTGGTGGATTTTATTTCAGTCAGCTCCTTCCCCGACCCCAAAGTTGCGAGTCATCCGGGTGAGGCCGCGCTCAGTCATGACATCATGCGCGGGTTGAAGGATCGGCCGTTTGTGCTGCTCGAGCAAGCGCCGAGCCAGGTGAATTGGCGTCTGGCCAATGTGAACAAGAAGCCCGGCGTCATGCGACTTTGGAGTCACCAGGGATTGGCGCACGGTTCGGACGGATTCTTATTTTTCCAGTGGCGGGCTTCCGTGCATGGATCGGAGAAATTTCACTCAGCGATGGTCCCGCATGTCGGTGAGAATTCGCGCGTCTTCCGCGAGATGGTTCAGTTTGGTCAGGAACTGCCCCAGTGCAAAGAGGTCATCGGCAGCCGGGTCAAAGCTGATGTCGCTATCGTGCTGGATTACAACAACTGGTGGACCGTGGAGTTTACGCCCGGCCCGACGGCTCTGCTCGACTATTTGGAAAACCTGAAAGCCTATCACTACGCCCTGTTTGAGGAGAATGTTACGACTGACATCATACCTGTCGATCGCGATTTTAGCCGCTACAAGGTCGTCATCGCACCCTTGCTCTACATGATAAAGCCGGGATTTAAAGAAGCCGTAGAGAAGTTTGTCGCTACCGGGGGCACGTTTGTCACCACCTTTTTCAGCGGTGTGGTGAACGAATTCGACGAGGTGTTCAGCGGCGGCTATCCGGGGCCGTTGAGTGATCTGCTGGGTCTCAAGGTGGAAGAATTTGAGGCGATGAAGCCGTATGTGCGGAACAGCTTGATCATGAACGACGGCTTCCCTGGAGCCTCCGGTGAATACGAAAGTTCGCTGTGGTGCGACATCCTGCAATTGCAAGGGGCTAAGTCATTGGCTGTGTACGGTGACGACTACTTCAAAGGACGGCCAGCCGTTACCGTCAACACCTTTGGCGAAGGGCGGGCCTATTATGTGGCCACGCTGCCTGATCCTGCTTTCCTGCGCCCGTTTTTGAAGCAGGTGTGCGCGGAACAGGGCGTTGACCCTGTTTGCGAAACGCCGACGGGAGTGGAAGCCGTCGTCCGGGAGCAAGATGGCAGACGTTATCTTTTCCTGTTGAATCACAATTATGCAGCCGTAGATATCACATTGCCGGATGGCAACTGGTTCGATTTGATCACCGAGAAAATGATGATGGGTAGAGTTAGCATGGGGTCTGTCGAGACTCTGATCCTAAAGGGGGATGACTAGTATGAGTGCAGAACAGGGACAAAAAAAGGGCGGATTTACATTGCCGGCGCAGGCTGGCATGGATGAGGTCGTCTTAGACTTGGCCAAGCGTTGGGGAGCGGATGCGTTCCGCGATTCTGACGGCACGGTGTTGTCGGATTCGATTACCAGCCTGGGGTACGATATCTACTCTACGTTGTGTCTGATCCGAGCCGACCAGGAATGGAACCAGGCTCATCCTGAGGACAACCAGCAAAAGTATCTCTTCTCTACCCCGCAGACCGCCCGCGATGCCACCATGCAGATCGATATCCTAGCGCGTTACTCGAGCGAGCAGTATCGAATCGATGAAATCAACGACTGCAAAAAGTATTGGGAGGTCGTCAATCGCACCACAGGAGAAGTCGTGCCTGTATGCGACTGGGAGTATGCTGATGGTATCGTCACGGTCCGCAATTGCGCCAAGTGGAATGTCTACAGCGTCAATTTTCTCGTCTACCAGATTTGGGAGACGACCTCGATGTACAACCATCTCACCAACAACTGGGGCGATAAGCCGCATCAATCCGGTATCGACCCACGTAAGAGGGCAACGCGCGAACATATCGCCAAGTTCCTCGACAAGTGGCTGGAGACACATCCGGACACCAATTTCGTCCGCTTCACCTCCATGGCATATCAATTTCCGATCATTACCGATCCAGAGCATCGGACGCTGTACCAGGATTGGTATGGATATCTTGATTGCATGTCCGCTCAGGCCCTGGATGAGTTTGAAGAAAAGAAGGGATATCGACTGCGGCCGAATGACATCGTTGAAGATGGCTACTTTAACTCCACCGACCGTGTGCCGAGCCAGGCCTACCTCGACTGGATCGAATTCATTCATGAATTCATGGTGGATTGGGCGAGCCAATGTGTGAAGCAAGTACACGATGCGGGCAAGAAAGCGGTTTTGTTTTATTGCGATCACTGGATTGGAACCGAGCCCTATCGACCCGCCTTCCAGCAGATCGGCTACGATGGCATTATTGGTCCGTGCATTAACGGTCGCGAAGTGCGGCGGATTGCCGATGTGCCGGGCGACCTCGTCAAAGAGCTGCGCTTGTACCCTTATTTCTTCCCGGTCGACCTGTTGGATCGTCCCACCTTTTCCGAGGGCGGAGATCCGGTGGCGGATTGCAAGAAGTATTGGATGTGGATTCGACGCGCCATGCTGCGTAAGTTGGTCCACCGGATTGGCTATGGCGGGTACCTCGATCTGGCCGTAAAGTATCCCGACTTTATTGATTACCTCGAATACCAGACCAAGGAATTCTACGGAATCTGTGAACATACGCAGTTCACTCCGGTGCAGAATGCGCCATTCAAAGTGGGTATCCTGAATGCTTGGGGAGTGCACCGCTCTTGGGGATTCGACCAGACCTGGCCGGAAGGCGGGATTACTGAATCCTTGTCGGGGCAACCCTTTGATTTGGTCTGGATGAACTTTGACGACATCCGGAAGGGCATTCCCAAGGATATTGGAGTGATCATTAATTTGGGATTGGCTGGCACCTCCTGGAGTGGCGGGCCCAACTGGGGCGATCCAAGTGTTGTGGCGAGCATTCGTGAATTCGTCGATGGTGGCGGCGGATTTGTGGGTGTGTTGGATCCCACCGCCTATGAGAACGGCGGTGCCTATTATCAGCTGTGGGACATCCTTGGCGTGCAGAAAGAAGTGGGACTGTCTAACGATACCAAGAAGGTGATTCCTCGGAATGTCTTTGACGGACATTTTATCGCCGCCGATTTCGTTAATGGGGCCCCGGGGCTTGGCAAACATGTGCAAGGTGTTTATCCCTGTCTCGAGTCCACACAGATCGTTGCGAAGGACGCGGACGAGAATATTTCGATTGCTGCGAATCAATTCGGTAAGGGCAGGGGAGTCTATCTCGCTGGATTTGAGTTGGGTGCGCAACAGAACCGGCTACTGCAACGGGCGATCTGGTATGCATCCGGCCAGGAAGAAGAGATGGCGACGCGGTGGTACGCCGATAATATCCAGACGGAGATTGCGTTCTATCCTGAAACCGGCAAATACATTGTCATCAACAACTCCAACGATCCACAGACCACGGTAATCAGTGATGCCGCGGGCGAAAAACGAACCGTCGAACTCGCTGCAAATGCATCAAAATGGTTTGATGCGGCGGGCAATGAGATCTGAGGGGAGGGCGAGACTCTGTCGAGCCGTGATTGTGTAAGTTTTTATTAATCACAGAGGGCGCAGAGACGCGGTCTTGTTGTAGGCGCGGGCGGTGACCGCGCATTCAAAGGGCCGCGCTCACCGCGCGCGGCTACAGTTATTCTTGCAGACGTTCCAATTTAATTGTGCACCATCTCCTCTGTGCCTCGGTGATCTCTGTGATAAAAATCAGAGGTGGTGCCTCTCCTGATCGCTCAGTAACATCACTCACGCGTAGCACTGAAATCCGTTCGGCGCATACACAATCCTTCTACTGCTGAATTCCTTCCAGCTGCAGATTCAGGCGCACGATGTCGTTGATCAAACGGTCCGGCATGCCGTCGTAGCTGACCCCGAAGTCGCGTCGATTGATTTCGCCGCCGATTTCAATGCGAACTCGGGTGTTGCCCCAGCGGTCGGATTCATAGTCGGAGGACGTGATCGGTAGCGAGATCTCCCGGGTCACGCCCTTCATCGTCATCATTCCCGATAATTTATGCTGCGAATCATTTTGCGTTACGCCGCTGCTGACAAAGGTGATTTTGGGGAATGTCTCAACGTCAAAATAGTAATCGCTGCGCAGATTGTCATCAACGATACCGCGCCCTGTATAAAGACTGGAAGCCTGAATCGTCACACTTAGCTCCAGAGTTGTGAGGTCTTGGTCGGATAGGGAGATCGTGCCGACAAAGTCGGCAAAGGTGCCCTCCACATTCATGAATTCCAAATGCCGCGCAATAAATCCGACTTGAGAGCGTGAAGAATCGATCACGAACAGAGAGGGGGAGGTGGATTGCGCGTAGATCAGGGGAGAGAGTGTTGTCAGGAACACAAGTGCAATTCTGTAATGATGGATATTCATGATCTGTTCCTGTCCGCATGGCAGAGAAGAGGTTTATGTCAATCGGCGGGAAGGTTTCGAAGACTCAACCGTTCCCGCCCTACAATACGGGTCAATTTGTGGGCGCGAATGGTCCCGCGACTGCGGGACCTTCGCGCCGTGTCCGACAACGAGCGCGACCATTT
>SLBD01000220.1 GCA_007126515.1 Kiritimatiellia bacterium | reverse complement strand
GGCGAGATCGTGGAAATGCTGGCGGAGGTGGCGAGATGAGCGCGGAGAACCGGGGGGAGTTTATTGTCTACCGCACTGAGGATGGGCGGGCGGAGATCAAAGTCCGGCTCGAAGACGAGACGGTTTGGCTCACCCAACGTCTGATGGCAGCCTTGTTTCAGGTTGGTATAAACACGATAAATCACCATCTGAAAGAAATTTACGGCGATGACGAGCTGTCCCCGGAGGCAACTATTCGAAATTATCGAATAGTTCAAACCGAGGGGGGGAGGCAGGTCAGCCGAGATATTGAACACTACAATTTGGAGGTCATCATTGCGGTGGGTTACCGGGTTCGTTCCAGCAGAGGCACTCAGTTCCGCCGCTGGGCAACCGAGCGCTTAAGTGAATACCTGGTAAAGGGCTTCGTTATGGACGACGAACGTCTCAAGAACCCCGGCGGCTGGGATTACTTCGACGAGCTGTTGGCTCGTATTCGTGAGATTCGCGCATCCGAGAAGCGATTCTACCAAAAAGTTCGCGACCTGTTCGCCCTCAGTTGCGACTATCGCTCGGATGACCGCGACGCCCAGCTTTTCTTTGCCGAAACACAAAACAAGCTGCTCTTTGCCGTCACCGGCAAGACCGCTGCCGAGATCGTCGTATCCCGGGCCGATCCAGATGCGCCCAACATGGCGCTCACTAGTTGGAGTGGATCGCGCGTGCGCAAGCATGATGTTGTGGTGGCCAAGAATTATCTGAGCGCCGACGAAGTGGACACGCTCAACCGGTTGGTGGTGGTCTTCCTGGAGCAGGCCGAACTCCGTGTAAAGGAACGCCAACAGCTCACGCTCGACTACTGGCGGACCAACGTCGACCGGCTCCTTGAATACAGCGAAAAGGCCATTCTGGATAATGCCGGAACCGTCTCACGCGAAGAAATGGAACGGATCGCCCAGCAACGCTTCGAGACCTTCGACGAACATCGTCGCCTCACCGAGGCCAAACAGGCCGATGCCGAGGACCTGGCCGAGCTGGAACGGGCCAAGAAGCAGATCGAGGAGGCAAAGCCCCCCGCCCCGAGACAGAAGCAGGGCGGCAAACCATGACCGGCGTGCGCGGCATCTTTGGTAGGGGCGCATCTCCGGGGCGTCCGCATGATCATTCCGACGACAACAACGGACGCCCGGTAGGTACGGCTCTCCGAGCCGTCCGCGACCGCGATGATAAGAACGGACGCCTCGGAGAGGCGTCCCTACCAAAGTTGCGGCAACGGAAATGGCTCGGGCACTCGGTCCCATCATGGATTGACTGCGGCATTTTTTTCATAACGATCAATAGCGATGAGCGGGGGCAAGCACCCTTGTTGGCGGATGGTGTGATTACTTGTGTTCGAGACGCTGCCTTTCACTATCACGGTAATCGCTGGTGGATCCATCTCTGGCTTATTATGCCTGATCACATCCATGCGTTGCTGTCCTTCCCGCAAGACCAGAACATGATCAAAGTTGTGGCGGACTGGAAGCGGTTTGTGGCTCGCAACGCGGGAGTGAAGTGGCAGAAAGGGTTCTTCGATCATCGCTTGCGTCATGACGAGTCGTTTGTAGAAAAGGCACATTATATACGCGAGAATCCGGTGCGGGCTGAATTGGTTCCAACTCCGGAAGACTGGCCCCATGTCTGGTCGTTCGACGGTAGGGACGGCTGTCCCAGCCGTCCGGCGCGGACTGGTGAGGAAACGCATGGTAGGGACGGTTCTCCGAACCGTCCGCAGGTCGTGGACAGCGGAAACCCGGTAGGGACGGCTGGCCCAGCCGTCCGCCGAAACGATGCGGAGAACGGACGCCTCAGAGAGGCGTCCCTACCAATTCCGTCCCTACCATGTGAGGAGGGTCGGCCATGACCTGCAAACCCTATCCTGCCTACAAACCCTCCGGTGTCCAATGGCTCGGCGACGTGCCAGAACATTGGGGAGTAAAGCGGCTTAAGATGGCCGCGCAACTGACGGACAAGAAAGTCGAAGCCGATGAGGAAAATCCACTTCCTTACATCGGGATGGAAAACATTGAGTCGTGGACGGGGCGACTGTTGCCCCTCAATCCAGATGTCGTGCCCACCGGGACGGCCAACGCTTTCAAGGCTGGTCACACATTGTTTGGTAAACTGCGGCCCTACTTGGCAAAAGCATGTAACCCGGCATTTGATGGGCTCTGCTCAACCGAGTTTCTCGTGCTCAACGGTATCGAGTTCGACCGCGCCCTTCTTACGATATATGCTGACTCATTTGAGCCCTTTGTTCCTGCTCAATGCGGTGAAGTCGGCTGTCCCCGGAGTTGATCGTAACGACATCCACCCGACTGCCGTTGCTGTCCCCCCTCTCTCCGAACAACGCGCCATCGCGGACTACCTCGACCGCGAGACCGGCAAGATTGACCGTCTGGCGGCGAAAGTAGAGGAGGCCATCGCGCGGTTGCAGGAATACCGCGCCGCGCTGATTACGGCGGCGGTGACAGGGAAGATTGATGTCCGGGAGGCAGCGGGCATGGGCAAACGTCTCGAATACCCTGAACCTCGAGCAGAATTGCGCATGGTGGCGGAGGAGCGATTTTAGGTGAAGATTGGTGTCGTGTCGGTTATGTTGGGCACAAGATGCAAAGGATACGAATAAAGCCAGAAATGTTGCGATTACTTGATTGAGGAAGGCGAAGACCCGCTGGCGTTCGTCGGTAGCGTCAACAAACAGAGCAGTCCTTATGATGTTGCGGCCAAAATGCGGGAAGAGCTTGGCATCGGGCCGGGATGGGCTCGCGATCACAATACATGGACGGATGCCTTGCTGGATCTGCGATTCAAGGCTGAGGATGCTGGTGTTGTGACCACCTGGAGCGGCGTGGTCGGAAATCATGCGCGACGCACATTGGATGTTGAAGAGTTTCGCGGCTTTGTACTGGCAGATGAGTATGCACCGCTGGTGTTTATCAATACCTGTGACGCCAAAGCAGCGCAGATGTTCACGTTGGTGCATGAGCTGGCGCATCTGTGGCTGGGAAGTGATGGCGTTTTGAACATGGAGGCGTTACAGCCTGCCAACAACGAGACCGAGCGTTTCTGCAACAGCGTTGCGGCGGAGTTTCTTGTGCCTGAGGCGGAATTCAGAGTGCTGTGGTTGCAAGCAAAGGATGCGCCCGACCCATTTCAAGTCGTTGCGCGGCATTTCAAGGTGAGTCCGCTTGTGGCGGCCAGGCGAGCACTCGACTTGAAATACATCACGCGCACCGCTTTCGTCGAGTTCTATGAAGCGTACATTCAAGATGACCGCAGGAAACTTGCTCGCCAGCGCAAGAAAGGTGGCGGTGATTTCTATCTGACAGCTCCCCTTCGTCTTGGCCGTCCGTTTGCCGAGGCGGTCGTGCGTGCTACGCGCGAAGGAAAATTGTTGTATCGCAACGCGTACCAGTTGACGGGGCTACACGGCAAGACCTTTGACAAGATGGCCCAGAAAGTGGGGGGAGAAATGCTATGAGCGATAGCCCCCGTTATTTGATAGATAGCAACATTTTGATTGAGGCGCATCGTCACTACTACAAGTTCAATCTGTCCAGGGTTCTGGAAGAGTCTCGTTTGGCTGCATGGGCAACATCGCGTATTGAGTCTGGACAAGGTTAAGGATGAGATTACTCGTGAAGCGGATGAGTTGGCAACTTGGGCGACGACGGTTATGCCTGAAACGGGGTTTGCGGTGTCGCAGGAGGATGTCGTTGTAGAGTGGTTTGGCAAGATGCAGGTATGGGCGCAAGGCCAAGTGCAATACACCGATGCTGCAAAGGAAGAGTTTGCCCAAGTGGCGGATGCCTGGTTGATAGCTTATGCCCGCGCTCATGGATTGGTACTTGTGACGCATGAGCAGTATAAGCCGGACAAAAAGAAGAAGATTCCGATTCCGAATGTTTGCAGGGCTTTCGATGTAAAGTGTGCAAACACATTTGAAATGCTCACTGCGCTTTCTATCGCTTATGAGTGGGATGTGCCGTCATGAGCAAGCAGACCACGGAGAAGGCCTTTGAAACTCACGTCGAAGAGCTTCTTCTTGGCCAGTCCGGCTGGAAATCCGGGACGAACGCGGAATGGGACAAGGAGTGCGCGTTGTTCCCTGCCCAAATCTTTGCCTTTCTTCAGGATACCCAGCCGAAACTGTGGAAACAGATGAGCGACTTGCACGGTGCAGCTCTCGAACCTATGCTCATTGCGGCGCTGGTCAAGGAACTACACATAAAGGGCACGCTTCACTGTCTGAGGCATGGCTTCAAGTTCTATGGCAAGACGTTTCGGTTGGCCTATTTCAAGCCCGCGCACGGGCTGAATTACGAGATTATCGACCTGTTCAACAAGAACCAGTTGACCGTGACGCGGCAGACCCCGTGTCATCCGTCGGATCATTCGACGGTGGACATGGTCTTTGCCGTCAATGGGATGCCGGTGGCGACCTGCGAGTTGAAGAATCCGGGGACCGGCCAGAGCTGGCGCAGGGCGGTGAACCAGTACTGCGAAGACCGCGATCCGCGCGCTCCGTTGTTCAAGTTCAAGAGCCGGGCTCTGGTACACTTCGCCGCCGACCCAGATGAAGTCCACATGACCACGAGACTGGCTAAGGAGCGGACGCATTTCCTGCCATTCAACCGGGGTAGTCATCCGGGCGAAATTATCTAATTCAACATTCGGCGGGAAGCGGCAAGACCAACAGCATTTCCTGGCTTTCTCACCGGCTGGCGAGCCTGCACAACGAGAAAGACGAGAAGATCTTCGATTGCGTCGTCGTCATTACGGACCGCCGTGTTCTCGATCGGCAGTTGCAGGATGCGATTTACCAGATTGAGCACGCCCAAGGCGTGGTGAAGGCGATTGACGAGGATGCCCGGCAACTGGCGGAGGCTCTGATTGATGGCACGAAAATTGTCATTACTACGTTGCAGAAATTTCCCTTCGTGTTACGCGGGCTTCTTCACGCCGCCGGCGCGGAGAATCAAGACCAAGCGACCGAAGAAGAGCGACGGCAGGCTCGTGAATGGGAAGCTGCCATCGCCGGACGGAAATACGCCGTCATCGTGGATGAGGCGCACTCAAGCCAGACGGGCGAGACCGCACGCGAATTGAAGGCTATTCTCGGTGCAAATGCCGCGCAGGAACCGGAAGAGGGCGAACCGGATTGGGAAGACCGCTTGAATCAGATCATGCAGTCACGAGGCCGGCAACCCAACCTCAGTTTCTTCGCATTCACCGCCACGCCCAAAGGTAAGACGCTGGAACTGTTCGGCCGCACCGGCCCGAATGGGACGCCCGAGGCTTTCCACACCTACAGCATGCGACAGGCGATCGAAGAAAGCTTCATTCTGGACGTGCTTCAGAACTACACCTCATATGATACGTATTTCCGACTCATCAAGGCGGTAGAGGACGATCCCAACGTGCCGAAGCGCAAGGCCGCGCGTGCCCTCGCAAAGTTCATGAGTCTGCATCCGCACAATATTGAGCAAAAAACCGAGGTGATGGTTGAGCACTTTCGGTTGCATGTAAGAAATCAGATCGGTGGACGGGCGAAGGCGATGGTTGTGACCTCTTCCCGCCTGCATGCTGTGCGTTATAAATTGGCGTTTGAACGCTACATCGCCGAGAACGGCTACACCGACGTGCGCCCCCTGGTGGCGTTCAGTGGAACGGTGAAAGACCCGGAGACCGGTATTGACTACACGGAACCGGGAATGAATCCTGATGTTGTCACGGGGCAACCGATCAGCGAATCCCAGTTGCCGGATCGATTCGAGTCCCCCGATTATCAGGTTCTACTCGTCGCGAACAAGTACCAGACCGGCTATGACCAACCGCTGTTGCACACCATGTACGTGGACAAGCGGCTGGACGGAGTACAGGCCGTGCAGACTCTCTCACGATTGAATCGCAAGATCCCAGGCAAGAGCGAGCCATTCATTCTCGATTTTGTGAACGATCCGGAAGACATCTACCGGGCGTTCAAGCCCTACTACGACTCAACGAGCCTGCAGGAGGCATCCGACCCAGCGAAACTCGAAACACTGAAACACGAACTCGACAAAGCCCAAGTTTATTACTGGAGCGAGGTTGAGGCATTTGCCCGGATTTTCTATCAGGCTCCTGAACACCAAAATGCCGGAGACCATGCGAGGATGCAGCAATACCTTCAGCCGGCCGTGGACCGGTTTAAGGCCATCCCGGAAGAGGAGAAGCGAACAGAGTTCAGAGAGAAGTTGAGCGGCTATGTTCAGATATATGCTTTTCTGAGCCAGATCGTACCCTATGCCGATCCCGATCTCGAAATGCTCTACAGTTACGGCCGTTTTCTGCTCCCGCACCTGCCGCTTGAGCGCGACACCACGATCTTGAAGCTCGGGGATGAAGTCGGTCTGCAATACTACCGACTTGAGCGGGTTTCATCCGGCGCAATTCAAGTAAAAGAGGGACCACCGGAAGGCGTGAAGAGCCCAACGGATGTCGGCACCGGCAAGGCGAAGGAGGATAAGGTCCCGTTATCCGAGATTATCCAGGTACTGAATGATCGCTTTGGAACCAACTTCACTGAAGAAGACCGATTGTTCTTTGAGCAGATCAGAGAGAAGGCCGTAAACGATGAAAAAGTCATCCGAACGGCGAGGGCCAATCCTCTCGACAAGTTCCAGCTTGGCGTTCGCAAACTGATCGAGGACCTTATGATCCAACGCATGGCCGACAACGACAGGATCGTTACCCGATACATGGACGATCAGGAGTTCCAGAACTCGGCGTTTCCTATACTGGCCAAAGAAATATTCGAGTCGATTCATACTGCTGGCGCCGAGCCTGTAGGGTGAAATTAGCCGGTATGGTAGAGTGCAATATGGCGGATTTCCAGAGAGCAAGTAGTCGCACAAAAGGAGCCCCAGATTTGGGTATTACCGGCGTGAACGGGTCACGCGCGGGCTGCTTTTCTAGAAAAGAGGTCTTTGCTGGGCTGCCTCACTTCTTGGTCTCATTCCCTTTGGGCTCCGCCATGGCAATAATAGCTTATAGGCTATTGCTTTAAAGGGCACTAATCTATCAATAGCTTATAAGCTATTAATTGGTTTTCGCCTTATTCTGTGATTTTTGTGCCTTTTGTGGCCAATTGCCGATTCCGCATGGTTTTCCACTCAATGGAAGAAAAATATCGCGATTTTCCATTCAATGGAAAATTTTCTCTTCGTTTTTCCACTCAATGGAAACGGGGGCGGCTCGACGGAGTCTCGCCCTTCCGTGATCACTATAGAACGGATCCGCTTATGCGGACAATGGCAGGAGTGCGAAGGAGAGAGCGGGCAGAGGGGCGGATCAGTCACCGCCCAGCGTGGCCGGCTACAGGCAGGCCGAAACGAATTCCTCTGTTGTAGCCGCGCACGCTAGGCGCGGTGAGAAGATGAAGAGGTGAAGTTTTTGGGGGGGGGCTAGGGCAGTAAGTGTTCGCCTCACCAAAGATGTCGCTTTGCAAATGCGTGACCTGACCCCACCTTTAGATATTTTTCGAATTTTGTTGCTCGTTCCCGCGATTGAAAGGAAATGCTGCAGACCATTTCCCAAGGACGATATTTGGCTGTGTGGAAATTGGCCCCTTCATTATGGCTTTATAGTCGCTTTTGGATATTTTCCGTGAGGCCAATATAGGTTTGTTTGGGATCAGTCAGGCTTCTAAGCAGATAGACGTGGTGCTTGGTCGTTGTCCCGTTTTGGATTGCCATCCTACTGCGCTCAAGCTTCGTAGGACAAGCACGTAGCTCGCGGCACCTCAATTTTGCCCTACTACGCCCGCCCGTATGGCGTGCTTCGTAGGGCATTTTTCGCGAGCCTGTGGCTCGCGAAAAATGGTCGAGGCTCCTCCTTGATATCCGAACCTGGTTCGAGAGTCACGCCGTATCGGTGAAGCGGTAACCCGTACGGTATCGCCCTTCCGATGATAGGAAGGGCTCCCGTGCCGGTCTTCCGTTCATCGGATGACCGGGCGTGCTGTTCTTCCAACGTCTGGACGGGGAGGGCCGCAGGGCTTCCAACAGTTGGAAAGCAAGACCCCGCAGGC
>SLBD01000154.1 GCA_007126515.1 Kiritimatiellia bacterium | reverse complement strand
TATCCCAAGGCTTCGAGCACCTGAACCGCAGCCTTACCAATCTGCGGCTCGTGATACTCGGTATATAAATCGGTAAAGATCAAGACAGAGCGTCCTGCTTGGGGCCGCACCCTGCGACGATGGCGACGAAACCACGTGGTGAACCGCTGGGATGCAAATGCGGGAAGAGTGCGTTCCGCTGCCAAGCCCAAGAGTGGTTGAATGTGATGTCTAACAAAAGGACGCTGGAGGAGCCAATTGATCGTGCCCGCTTGGGGACCGCTTAGCCAGCGGCCCGCGACGGCCAGATTGGCGAATAGCTGATGGCGGCGGGGGCGGGAGTGTTGTTGATAGTATTGATACAGCCACTCCGATTTCATTTTGCCGACATCGACGCGGTTGGGGCACTCGCTGTAACAGCCCTTGCAGGAAAGGCATAAGTCGAGTGCGTCCCGGACTGCGTCGGATTGCCAAGCATGGGAGGGAAGCTCTCCCGACAAGGCCGCTCGGAGAATGTTGGCTCGTCCGCGGGTTGAGTGGAGTTCATCTCTCAAGGCCATGTAGGATGGACACATCACGCCCGAATTCAATTTGCGGCAAGCGCCAATGCCGGTGCACTGTTCCGTCGCCCGCAGCCAGCCCCCCTCTGCCTGCCAGCGAAATGCTGTTTCCACAGGCAGGGGAGTTTGCCCGGCGTCAACGCGGAGATGATCCAGTCGATCCGGCGTATCGATAATCTTCCCAGGATTCATGCGATGATTCGGATCAAACAAATGCTTCACTTCGCGGAAGGCATTAAACAAAGTGTCTCCAAAAAACTGCTGGTTGTAGGCAGCTCGGACAATTCCGTCTCCATGCTCACCACTCCACGAGCCTCCATACTGCACCACTAACTCAAAGGCCCGATCTTGAATGGCTTTTAGTTGATCGCGATCCTGCGGATTGCGCAGATCATGCAATGGCCGAATATGCAAAAGCCCGGCTCCCGCATGGGCAAACAATGAAACCGGTTGATTGTAGCTCGCACACACTTGCTGCACATCGGCAACGTAATCCGGCAAGACCTCCAGAGGCACCGCCGCATCTTCAATGTAGGGAATCGGTTTACGATTACCTGTGACCGTCGTCATCAAGCCCAGAGCACTTTCCCGCATCAGCCAGACGGCAGCGATGTCGGCCTCTGTCTGCATTCGCGGCACAGCATACGCCTTCTCGCCGCCGTGTAGGTACTCCTGAATGCTTGCCAATTGCTGCTCAAGTGCCTGCTTATTATCAGTGCGACATTCAATCACCAAAATCGCCTCCGGCTCCCCTTGGATCATCTCGCAGGTTTGCTTCGTCAACGGATGTTCCCGAGCTTGTTGCAAGATGACGCCATCCAGCAATTCGACCGCGGAGGTGCCCCGTTCGACAATTCCCTGAATGGATCGAAGGCACCTATCCATGGAGGTGAAATGAGCCAAACATAGTCCTTGAAACGCGGGGACAGGTTCCAGATGGAGGCGCGCAGAGACAATCATGCCCAGCGTGCCCTCGCTGCCGGCAATCAGCTTGGCGAGATTCCAGGGGCGAGGGCCGGTAAAGGCGTCCAGTGGATACCCGCCTGCCCGGCGACCGACTTTGGGAAAGCGCTCAAGGATTTCGGTTTGATGCCGCTCGATCAAATCGTTAAAGGCTTTGTGAATAGATTGAACACGCGGTCTGGAGTTGAGAGTGGAATCTGTCTCCGGCCCCAATGTGATGACTTCCCCATCCGCAAGGGCTAATTCGACTTGCAGGAGGTAGTCAATCGTCATGCCATACTTGATTGACCGCATGCCCGCCGAGTTGTTGCTGATCATACCCCCGATGCTGGCGCGACTGGTGGTAGCCGGATCGGGGGCAAAGTGGAGGCCGTGATCCGCCAACGCTCGATTCAGTTCATCGCGAATCAAGCCCGGCTCAACATCCACCCAGCGTTCGTCCGGATTGACGGCAAGAATTCGGTTTAGGTGGCGAGACGTATCAATTACCACTCCGGTATTGACGCATTGACCCACAAGGCTGGTGCCGCCGCCGCGAGGAACGATGGGATGGCCATTGCGATAGCACCAGCGGATTATTGCCAGCAAATCCTCACGATCCAGCGGTTCGACCACAGCGGCGGGGCGGATATGATAGATACTCGCATCCGTGGCATAGGCTTCCCGCGTGATGGCATCGGCGCGGACGGTGCCGCGCACAATTGACCGTAGATCGTCCAGTGCCGCAGCAGAGAGAGAGGTTCCTGTATCCATCATGACTCAAGACGATCAAAAAGCGAAGGGGAGTGCAAGGCTGTTGTCAGAAACCTAACCTTGTTTATTGGGGCTCAATCAAATAGTTCGCGATCGGTAAACCTGCTGGCTTTGTCTCTCGTCTTGAGGGTCGAGCTCCGCGAGACCGCAATTCGCGGCGTCGCTGAAATGCCGACTTCGCCAAGGCGACATCGGGCCAAGCCGCCCTCCGAAATGACCATCACGCTTTGACTCCCGTGTGGAGGGTCGAGCTCCGCGAGACCGCGATGGCAAACAAGAAACGGATTTCCATTAAATGGAAAAACGCCTCGAAAATTTTCCATTGACTGGAAAAACCGTTCAAAAAGTTTCCATTGACTGGAAAAACGTTGATTTTTTCTTCCATTGAGTGGAAACCGCGCCCGAACCGCTCTTGCGCCTGATAAACAGAGGGAAACTGACTTCCGCCCTGTGGCGGCATAATAGCTTATAAGCTATTAAGGCTTTTGAGTCGCAATGAATCAATAGCTTATAGGCTATTATTTGTCACGCCGAGCGAGCCGAATTCTTTTTCACCTCTCGGCTCGATAGAGTCTCGCCCTCCCATTTCACCGAACACCGGGAGGGCGAGCGTCTCCGCGAGCCGAGGTGCCATAATGAGAATGGCTGCCAGGACCGGCTTCTTTCAATCGACAGATAGTTTCAATCATTCTATCTTAATCGCGTCTGTTCGTCTGTGAGGTATGTTGGCTCTGCCGCTCTCATCGTGCGAATAGGTACCAGTTGTAGTGACCATGAAATTATCAATCGTCATACCCGCCTATAACGAGGAAGCGCGACTCGGGCCGATGCTGGAGGCGTATACCGGCTATTTTGATCCTCGGTACGGGTCGGATGTCGAACTGATTGTGGTCGTGAATGGTTCCCGCGATGATACAGAGGGCGTGGCCGAGTCGTTTTTGGAGAGCACTGGTTCCGTTCGAGTCATTGTCGAACCAGATGCAATTGGCAAAGGCGGAGCCATCATGTTGGGGGCTCGTCATGCCCAAGGCGATTGGATTGGATTTGTCGATGCGGATGGGGCGACGCCGCCAGAGGCATTTGACGATTTGGTGCATCACATTGGCGGGGCAGGGGCGATTATTGCCTCCCGTTGGTTGCCGGAATCTCAGGTATCACCCCGCCAGCCACTGAAACGACGGATCGCGTCACGCATTTTCAACTTTCTCGTGCGGAAATTGTTCAAGGTCAAGATTACCGATACGCAGTGCGGGGCTAAATTGATCCGTAAGGAAGCCCTGCAAGCCGTATTGCCCAAGTTGGGATTGACGCGATGGGCGTTTGACGTGGATTTGTTGTTCCAGTTGCGCCGCGCTGGCTTCCGCATCATCGAGCATCCGACGGTCTGGCATGATGTCGCGGGGTCGCAATTGAAAGTTGGACGGGTATCCTGCGAAATGCTGCTTGCAATCACCCGTTTGCGCTTGCTCCATTCCCCGTTCAAATGGATCGTGGATCTATATGACTGGTTTGCAGGGCGCGTGCGCGGGGGCGGTCAACTTGATTGTAATTGAGCATGAGCGGGTCTTAGCGCAGCGCTTTGGCCGGGGCAGATAGGTGAAACGCAGGAATCGTTGCTTGAGCCATCCTCGGCCGATGCATAGAATGATGCCATGAGCATGTTTGAAATATGCAGCGCTATTTGAATAGACGCTCGAGTCATCTGGTTAGATGCTATGATTGATAATTGCAGTACGATTTCGTGGTCCCGCACATTGTATAGGTCAGCAGTGATCTGCTTTCTCATGTTATTTGCGCTGGGGGTGTTTCATCGGGGAGCCAAGGTACTGATCGCTTATTCTCTCGTTTGGTTGGCGATTGTCGTATTGCGGAAGCAAGATTATGCAGCCGCTATGTTGCTAGCCACGATTATGGGGATTATATGGGTGTACCTAGGGCGCGATTTGTACATGTATGCCAACGAAGCGCTGGTTTTGGGAGGCCTTAATTTTTTTACGTTGGTCGCATTTGCGATTGGTTTATTGGGGGTATACATCATTTATTGTCAGTTTCTTGCTAAGCTTCGCTTCAAGAGGTACTGCAGTCGATTTTTCTTATATCTCGGAATATACCTTACCCTCCTAATATTTTTTGAATGGGTTGGATATCATGTTTTTGATATCAAGAATGAGGCCGCCGCAGTCTATCCTGGATTACCTTTTTTTGATTGCTTACATGGTCCCCCGTTTATGCAGATTGCTTATCTTTCATTTGGCCCGATTTTTTTTCTCCTCTTTACTTTTTTCTACCCAAGATTGAGCAGCCAATGGGGATGAAATATGGTGAATGGATTCTTAGGTGTAGGCTCCAATAGACTCGCAGGAACCTGGGATAATTGGGAAGAACTTAGCCTCCTCTTTGCAGGAGGCTCCACCAGAACCAGTGCCGGAATGTTCGGTAACTCCGGGCTTCCCCCGGGGAAACAAGCTGGCTATCGCGTTTCAAATCCTGCACAGTTGACATGAGCTGGCGAGCCAATTCTGGGTCACTGAATACCACCGCGATTTCCCGCGATAGTGCAAATGAACGGTAGTTGAAATTGGCTGATCCGATACTGGTCCACTGGTTGTCCACTATCGCTCCTTTAAAATGAGCGGGAAGCGTTTCGGATTGGTGCATCCAGACGCGCCCTCCTGCTTCTTGTATGTCCTGAATTCCATAATGTGCGGCATAAGTGAAGCGTGGATTAATTGTATATTTAGGCAGGATCAGGTTCACCTCTACGTCTCTTTCGGAGGCATTCTTAATCATGCGAAGCAGGGGCGGACTCGTAAAGGTATAGGCATGAAGAAGCCAAATTTCTCGCCGAGCCGTAGCAAATAGACTGGAAAACATGGATCCGATAATGGGCTCCTGACCGTCAAGCTGCTGGTCGAACACCCATGCTTCGGCGTGGAGCGGCTGTTTCTCTGGTATACTGAAATCTTCAACCCGGATTGAGTCCGTTGATGAATCGTTCCAGGTGTAGACAAAATTTTCGATTAAGCTCCTAGCAGCATCGGGGGACTCAAACGCGACCATGAAATCGATGTTGCCGTAGTGACCGGGCTGTCCAAGACTTTCACCCGTAATATTTGCCCCACCCAGAAATATCGTTCGCCCATCAATGATCCATACCTTGCGGTGATCGCGTTCCATCAACTTGGCCCCCCGTGGCCAGGTGAATTTCAGAAAGGGGTTGAACTCGGCCCAGGGGATCTGGGCGCGGGTCAGTTCATTAAAAAGTGAACCGGCTGGCATGAAACGCGAAGAGGAATCTGAAAGCACATGAACTCGGACCCCATTTGCTTGTCTTTCAGCCAAGGCAGAGACAATTTGTGATGACGAATGACTGTTGGTAATCAAAAACGAATTAATGAGGATGGATTCATTCGCGCCTTTAATGAGTCCCAACATCTTGTCTCGAATTGAGTGCCCTGTGGTAAATATCTCAGGATCGCTGGCGCTAACGGGTAGGACTCCGGCAACAGGCAGGCGCTGATCGTCTTGCTGGGAGAAGGCTGCGGATGGGGGGATTTCCATGTGCGGGGGACTAAATAAATACACCAAAACAAGCAACCCGACGACCAGTAACAGCATGCATCCAACATTACCTGATGGGCGGGCATTTGCTTTGCGACTATTACTTTTTTGACTCCGCCTTCGGAGCCAACCGGCTGCTGGTTCCGATCGCATGACGAAGATATTGGCGAAACAATATGTAATGTCAAGTGTGGGGCGGCAGCGCCCTCGGGGTACTGGTGTTTCCTTCATTCACCTGAATTGATGTTGATCACTCACATACGAATCGATACGATTCTTGAGCGTATGAAATAGCTACGGAGTGCAGATGTGTGTGGGGCACCTCAATGAATGTCTCATTCTCAGAACGTGGATTAGATTGACTCATATATGTGCTCTCTTCGAGCGGCGGTTTCCGTTGTTATCCTTTCGTCCATGTTGGAGGATCAATAGTTCAGAGAGGGCATGGTGTTGAGATGAATGGGTATGCTAATTGATTTGTCCATGCTGTCACGAAAGTCCGCTGGTAGATTTGGCGGATGGATGATCCGCCACCGACGCTTGATTGTCGTCCTCGGGGCATTGTTTGCGATAGTGTCTGGTGGTGGGATGAGTCGGCTGCGATTTTGTCACGACATGGACGCTATGTTTGATGACGACAATCCGCAGCTAAAAGCACTCATTGAATACAGAGACACATTTGGAGATCGGGATAATGTCCTTTTCACTCTGGCTCCGCGATACGGCGATGTGTTTTCTTTCACTTCCTTAACCCTCCTGCAGGAATTGAGTGATGCGGTAGATGAGTTGCCTTACATGTCGCACGTATACTCTTTGGCCCGTTTCCGTGGCATTCATTTCGACGGTGAAGATATCTTGATTGAGAATCTGTATGATTCTGTCGATGATCTTACGGACTCCGATCTGGCGGCCTTGCGGGAGAAGGTTTTAGACGAGCCGCTGCTCGTTCATCAACTTGTATCGGCTGACGGTAGTGCCGCTGTTGTGTTTGCCCGATTGGAGCTTCCCGAGGATGACTTGGCAAGCGCCTCTGTAGCTGCCGCCGCGCAAGCGGTGTTGGACAAATTCCGCTTACGATATCCGGAAATCGATCTCCATCTAACTGGCAGCGTTATGATGTCAGAGGCTTTCCGGACAACGGCGTTACAGGGCTTCGGCTCTCTTGTGCCTCTGATGTTCTTGGTGATCTTTATGATTATAGGGGTAGCGCTTCGCTCCTTCAGTGGCGTGCTGGCCGTAATGGTGGTGATGTCTGCATCCGTAGTCAGCGCCTGTGGCCTTACCGGCTGGCTGGGCATTCCTCTCACGATTGTCTCAGCTATATTTCCTGGTTTGGTTATTACGCTCGCTGTTGCGGATTGCGTGCATATTGTCAATAGCACGTTCCAGCGTATGCGTGCCGGTGCCAGTCAGAACGCCGCGATCGTGTATGCTGTGCGAATGAATCTAAAGCCGGTCTTATTAACTAGCTTTACCACGGCAATTGGTTTCTTAAGTCTAAACTTTTCCGAGTCGCCGCCGTTCCGCGATCTTGGCAATCTGATTGCCATCGGCGTAATGAATGCGTGCCTATTTTCCGTCATGCTGTTGCCATCCTTGTTGGCGATCTTGCCGCTACGTGCCCGAAAAGCGGATTCGGATCGGATGACTAGGCTGATGCGCGCGCTTTCGTCATGGGTGGGTTGCCACTATGTCTATATTCGATTTAGTTGTCTGGCAATAGTCGCGGTGCTTGTTTTGGGAGTATTTCGTTTGGAACTGGATACCAATGTCAACGAATTATACAGCCGCAAACTGGAAGTGCGCCGGGCGACTGATTTCCATATCGAAAGAATGGGCGTATCAGCCGTGATCGGCTATCCTCTCGATTCTGGAGTCGCCCACGGAGTAACTGAACCAGAATATCTCAATATTATGGATCGTTTTGCACGCTGGTACCGCGACCAACCCGAGGTGCTGCATGTGTCGAGTTTGGCGGATATTATCAAGCGGATGAATCGGGCGATGCACGACGATGATCCGGATGCAGAGCGCATCCCTGACTGTCGGAGCACCAACGCCCAATATCTCTTGTTTTATGGCATGTCTCTGCCTTCCGGGCACGGCATGGCTGCGGAGGTCGATATTACGGAGCGGATCGCCGCCATGCATGTAATGACCCAGCCGATGTCATCCAGCCGCATCCGAGCTTTGGACAATGAGGCGCAGGCCTGGTTACGAGACCATGCCCCCGAAACCATGCAGACGGCTGGAAGCGCGCCTGGTCGAATCTGGGCTCATCTGACGTACCGTAACTTTCGCACCATGATGCTCGGCACACTGATTGCCATGCTGCTGATATCATTGCTCATCGCGCCAGCATTACAGAG